>NZ_JBFELV010000102.1:0-13357 GCF_041551955.1 Desulfosarcina sp. | reverse complement strand
GATTACGAGAACGCACAGTACCATCAACCGTCGGAGGGCGACCCCGATCCATGGACGTCCCGCAACCCGTATCAGGGTTCTCGAACGCGTCAGCCATGAAACACAGAAAAAAATCGGCTTTGGAGATGCAGCGGATCGTGGCGGACATCCTGTCCGGCATGTCCTTGAAAGAAAAATCCCTCATCGCCCAGATGGACGAGAAAAGCCTGCCCTACCTGCAGTATGCCTTCGATGTGTATATCAGTAAAACCGCCGGCGATGATCAGGAAACCGGCCGGGAAATCATGAAACGGGTCTGGCAGACGCTGCAGGAGACCCACCGGATTCGAATCGTCAGGGAAGGTGAAAAGTCGTGAGCCGTGCGTGGCTGGTTTTCTGGCCGGCAAACGGGCCTATTCACCGATCGGCGGGGGGGGTTAACCGCCTCATCTCAGTTTCTGCCGGGAATGGGGCGGATGGAAATAAATCAACCCGTTCGAGCAAACAGCGCGTCTTTGGTCCGGGGCGCCGATGCGAAGACGGTATGTTTACTTCGCATCGCGCACCGGCAGGACGCGTGTCGGGCCGGAATAGAACTGGCGCAGCCAGTAGACCTCCCCATGGGTGAAGTTAAATCGTGCCGCCTGGTTGCCACGCGTCTCTGCAGCCCAGCAACTCTGAGCGGACGTAGTGATCAGGCGCGTAATTGGGTAACCGTTTTTATTTACTTCTTCAGGATCATACAGGCTTTTAAGTTCAGCGATAGTCGGCATCCGCCAGTCGGTATGTCCCCCGCTGTCGTACTTCTGGCAATAATAGAGGGCGCTCGGCCAGTTGATCGGGCTTCCATTGTCCGTTGCCGCCCACATCAGGCCGGTTCGATTGTCGGTAACCGTGCCGTCAGCATGGTCCACATATCGGTCCAAGGCCATGGCAGGCACAACGAAAAAACCAACCAGCACCAACAAGCCAAAGCACCACACATGCAGGTGATACGCTTTCGTTCCTGGGAAGTTTTCCATTTTCGTCCTCGTGGCGTGAAAGCTTGTCAAGAATGGTTGTTCTTCAGTTTATCCCCCTTCAATCCATGGTCACGGGGATACACACCGGTTGCCTTCCTTCAACCCGGGCATCGGCCCCGGCGAGGATCCGGTTTGCCGGCGGATCGCATCGGGCCTCGGTGAGGGATATCGATACGTGGTCGATAGCAGCTCGCTTATTGCTGAGGTTTCACTCTTGACTCTCCGGGAATCAATGTCTGGGTGGAGAGGATACCGTCGATCTGGCGCACCTTCGAATGGACGAACTGGCCGATCACCTCGGCGTCTGAAGAGAGCAGGTCCCGGGTCAGGGTTATCTTGACCAAAATGTCGATACTACCGTGGATGGAGTGAACCTCCCTGACTTCCGGCAGAGCGAAGAGCTTGTCCACGATCTTCAGTTCCCGCTTCGCTTCCACATTCATGGTGATAAACGCCGTGATACTGCGCAGCATTTCCGGGTAATCCTCTTTGTTCATCGTGGCCATTTCCTCTCTGAATGCCTCCATGTCTCTGGGAATGAGCTTGTCGATGCCGATACCGTAATGGCGCGTACGCCCCTTCTCCCACTGGTGAAATGAGATGTATGCATATAGGTCGTCCAGGGTGCGTCCGGGAAAGGAATCCAGCAGGTTCCCTTTTTGGATGATGCCGGTCATCGGCTGGTAAATCGTCTGGTACCAGTCTTCGGCAGCCTCCTTGATTGTCGCGCCGGGTTTTTCACCCCCGGCGAGATAAGCCCGATGGGTCTCCACCTGCTCGAGCAGGTAGGGGAATTGGCCCACTTCGGAAATGTCCATGGGATGGGTCAATCCGGTCTGCTCCATGAACTCGCTCTTTTCCCGGTAAATGATGTTCTCCAGGGTATTGCTGGAAGGAATGAATTCAACGATCTTGGCCATGATGTCCGAACGGCCGAACTCCTTGGCCGCGGCGATGCGGTGGTTGCCGTCCAGGACGTAGTACTCATCCTTGATTTTGTAGAGCTTGACCGGCGGCAGGGATTTACCTTCCCGCAGGGCCTGCTTGACGCTGATGAGGCGGTCCGGTGGCACGTGATCCTTGATCTTGAACTGGCGATCGAAGTCATGGTACCGCCCCACGCTGCCGACGATCTGCTCCAGCGGCACGCTGCAGATGCCGCGGTCGATGTGATCGAATGCGCCTTCGCACACCTGGTTTTCCCGGAAGCACTTGGCTTCGCTGATGCGGTTGCCGCGCCACAGTTTTTTGATCAGACCGGCAAGACTACTCATGATCCACCTCCAGGACGTGGAAGGCAAAGGTGTTGATCACACGCGTATCGCCCACCAGGGTCACCCGCTGGGACGGGTCGGTGAAGCGGGCGTGAATGTGGCCATGGATAAAATATCGGGGTTTGAATCGGCTGATAAGCTTTAAAAAACTGTCGAAGCCCCGGTGGCAGCGGTCCTCCGCATCGTGAATATGCCTGGGCGGCGCATGGGTAATCACCAGGTCCACCCCGCCTGAGAACCACAGCCCCGGCATCATGCGCCAGATCATCTGGCGCATCTGGTAGTCCCTGTACTGAATCGGCCCCCCGTTGTACCAGCGAGACCCCTCCAGCCCCATCATACGAAGGCCCTTGAAGGTGATCCGCCGCTGGTGAATGTTCACGCAACCCACAGGCGGAGAGCTTTTGTAGCGGATGTCGTGGTTGCCCCGGACGTAATAAAGCGGTGCGTCCAGCTGTTCACGGATGGAGGTAAGATATTCCGGCGGCAAATCACCGCAGCTCAGCACCAGTTCAACATCGTCGAATGAACGGGAGTCAAAGCGTTCGGACAATTCGGGAACCACGATGTCAGAGATGCCAAGGATCTTCATGGACAGTTATTTACCCTTTTCATTGTCAGTTGTAAACGTCCCTTGACGCAGCCGCATCGTATCGACCATATTTACCCGAATTGCAACCCGGTTTATGCCTTCACCGGCAAGGAGGTCACCCATGCCCCGAAAACGCCCGACTGATTATGCAGCCTTGGACAGACCCGAAGTACTGACGTTTCTATTCCATCCGCGCCAAACAACCGGACCTGCGTCCAGCGGGGGAAAATTCCAGGAGATCCTGATCCCGGTGGAAGGCGACGTTCACGTCGGTGCCCGGTTTCACATGGCCCATGCCAAAGGCCCGACCCTTCTTTTTTTTCATGGCAATGGCGAAATCGTTTCCGACTACGACGATATCGGTCCGCTGTTTAATCGGCTGGGCATCAACTTCATGGCCGTGGATTACCGGGGCTACGGCTGTTCCGGCGGCAGTCCGACCGTGTCGGCCATGATGGCCGACTGCCATCGAATACTGGATTTCGCCGAAAAATGGAAAATGGACAACCGGTTCGCCGGTCCGCTGATCGTTATGGGTAGATCCCTGGGAAGCGCGTCCGCCCTGGAGTTGGCCGACGCCAGCGGTGACCGGATAGATGGACTGATCATCGAAAGCGGATTTGCATGGGCAGGGCCGCTGCTGCGGTTGTTGGGCGTGGACCCGGAGCGAATCGGATTCGATGAGGCCAGCGGGTTTGCCAACGTGGACAAAATCAAAACCTTCACCAAGCCGACCGTGATCATTCACGCCGAGTTTGATCACATCATACCCTTTAGCGATGGCCAGGCGCTGTTCGAGGCCAGCGGCGCCGCGGACAAGATGCTGATCAAGGTGCCAGGCGCCAACCACAACGACATCTTCATGCGCGGACTCGATCGCTACCTGGAGGCAATCACCGGCCTGGCGGAAAAACTCTCCAGCGTATGATACGCACCAGATGGTTTCCATCGATTGAGCCGGGCGTTACCTTTTTTCAACAGCCGTTGAGGTCCGGGTGTCTCCTCTTCACCCGGACCTGATCTTTGGTGAATCTTTGCATCATGCCACGGATTCCTTCACCTGAAGGCTCTCCAAACGGGTCATGGCTGCCTGGCTGACGCCTGGATCGTCGTCGTTCTCGGCGATCTGCGCCAGCAGTTTGAGGTCCTTGAGCCGTTCTACCGCCCGTTTGCGCACCTCGGGATTGGAATTCTGCCAGCGGGGGACGAAAATATCGGAAAATTTCATGGCGTTCCTCCTTTGCATTGAAGCGTTGCATCAGGATGTCCCCGTCGCCCCGCTTTCGGGCACGTCGCGCGCATAGGCACGGCCAGCCAGCCAAAGGGGCCCGGGGACAGTTTTCTTGCCGGTCGAGCGCTCCCGGAAAGCCATGGCGGCCTTCCGGGAGCCGGATAGGCACATTTTAATGATTGTCTTCATTGCCGACTTCCTTAGCGTGATCCATCGTCGACGGCGGTGGAACGGCAGGGCACGGGATGCAAGAATCAGCGGGGGCGTTGGCGAGCGCGTACGGAGTGGTTAAATCAGCAGGCAGGCGTCTTGGTCAACTAACTGATTTAGAATTTTAAAAAGATTTTTCGCGGCTGTCAAGGCATGTTTGGTCGATCTTTCCTATGATCATCGGGGTAATTCCCGGCACCACGGCGGTCGTCACAACCCCCCGATCCGCAAAAGCGGTTTTTCCATGGCCATGAGGCAGGTGCGCAGGTTGGCGCCCTTGCGGGTCAACCCCAGTTTCTTGCGGATGTTGACCCGGTGGGTCTCCACGGTCTTGTAGGACACGTTGAGGGCTTCGGCAATCTGCCGGGTGCTGCTGCCTGACTTGACCATGTGGGCGATGTTCAGTTCAGCGGGCGTCAGGTTAATGGCGGGAGACGTCAAGTAGCGACAAAAGGGTGAAACGATGGCATTGAGGTGATTGTCCAAGATCGTGGCCAGGGCCCGGATCTCACGTCCCCGGGATTTGTTGACCAGTTTCTTCAGGTAGGGATGCGCCAGGTCTCTGAGATCGGCCATCATCTTCTCCTCCACCGCGGTCTTCTCCCGTTCCAGTTTCTTCAGCAGGAATCTCAAGGCCGTGTTCAGGTCTTCCAGTTTCGCCGTTTTCAGCTCCAGTTCGGCTTGGTGTTGTTTCAGTAATCGGGTGGCCTTAACCTTCTCCCGGACAACCGCCCTTAGGGCCCTGTTGGCATCGCTGAGTTCGCGGGTGCGTGCATTCACGCGGGTCTCCAGGTCATCGTTGGCCTTTTCCAACGCCATTTCCACCCGGCGGAGTCGGGTGATGTCGGTGGCGCTGCCGATCATGCGCCGCACCCATCCGGTGGCATCACGCGTGGCCTTTCCCCTGATCAGAATCCATCGCACTTGATCATGCTTGTCCAGCACCCGACCCTGGATTTCGAAGCGGGGTATTTGACCTTTGACGTAGGCCCTGGAGTCTTCCATGATTCGAGTCACATCATCGGGGTGGAACAGCGCCGTCAAGGCATCCCAGTGGGTAATTTCCCCCTCATCGAATCCCAGCAGGTTGACCAGGTTGGTATCGATCACCATTTTTCCGGTTCGAAGATCGTGGTCCCAGACACCGGTCTGCCCTGCCTCGGTGGCGATTCGATAGCGCGCTTCCCGATCACGAAGCGTCGTCTCGAGCACTTTCTGGTGGGAGTTGTCGACGATAATGCCCAAAATCCCCGCCGCCTGACCGTCCCGGTATGTCACGGCTGAGTAAAAAAGACCGGGGAACGTGGACCCATCCTTGCGCAGGCACGTGTATTCGGAGTGATAGACGCGCTCCCCCGCCAGGGCCCGGGACAGGTTCGCAAAGGCCCGTTCACGATCCGAAGGAATGATCATGTCCAAGGCATTGGCCCCGGCATCGAAATCAGCCCGACTGTAGCCGAACTGCTCCAGCCCCTTTGCGTTGACGTAGCGAAAGTTACCGCTCGTGTCCATTTCATAGACCGTTTCGGGCAGCAGTTCCGCCAGTTCGCTAAATTGCCGCTCGTTTTTCGTGGCCTTGGCCATGCCATCCTTCCGTCAGATGTTCTGACCCAAGTAGCTACCGGCAAGCTTCAAGTACTGCTCGACCGACCGTTCAAATCGGTCCATGGGCAGGTCGGCCAATTCCTTTTTCACGACGGCCGGTGTGCCGGCGACCAGTTGTCGGGGACCCACCCGGGAACCCTCCCGGACCACGGCACCGGCGGCGATCACGGTCTGTTCCATCACATGGGCATCATTGAGCACGATGGCGCCGATACCCACCAGGCTGCCGGCGTCGATGGTGCATCCGTGGACCACGGCGTTGTGCCCCACGGTAACATGGTGCCCGATGATGGCCGGTTTGCCGAAATCGGTGTGAACCGTGCAGTTGTCCTGAATGTTCGAGTGGGCGCCGATTTTGATCGGCGCCATGTCTCCCCGCAACACCGTATTGAACCAGATGCTGGCATGGTCACCAATGGTGACATCGCCGATCACGACGGCGGTGGGTGCGATAAACACATTTTTCCCGATAGTGGGTACGATCCGGTTATATTCGATAATCATGGTCAGTCAATACTCCTATGGACCGGCATTGGTGGGGTGTATGAATCTGTCGACGCCGGCGAGTCTGGACACCTTATCGTTGAACCGGCCGGTTCCGCAAGTAGAAAACTGCTTTCAGGGATGGGTTGACTTCGCTGATATCGTTGCTCATCTTAAAAGTTCTTGTGGAGGCGTCCGAAAACAGGTTAGGGTTGGACTGACGCCAAAGATGCCGGACTTTTAGTAAAAGCCATCGTTAACCATGATATCGCCTAAAGCATCACCGCCCCGTGCACCGGACGCCGGTTCAATTTCTCTGGCCGACGCCAATTGCATCGTTTTACGCCTGGATGGCCACGGGCGGATAATCTCCCTCAACCCCTTCGGCTTGAATTTTTTCGGCTACCGGGAACCGGAGGTTTTAGGTAGACCGGCCGTGGGAACGATCATCCCGGAAAGAGACGCGACCGGCAACGATCTGCAGGCGATGATCGACGCGCTGCTTCAGCGACCCGACGACTATTCTCACCAGATCAACGAAAATCGTCGCAAAAACGGCGAGCGCATCTGGGTGGTCTGGTCCAACCGGGCCTTTCGGGACGAAACCGGCAAGGTCATCGAACTGTTGTGCGTCGGCAACGACATTTCCGATCGAAAAGCCTTCGAAACGGTATTGGAGGAGGCCAGGCTTCAGTTGACCGCTACGGTCCGGAAACAAAACACCCGCCTCCAGGAAGCCAATGCGCAACTGAGAAAAGAGGTGGAGGAACGAAAGAAAACCCAGCAGGCGCTGGCGGAAAGCCGAGACCGCTACCGGCTGTTCTCCAAAGCCTCGACCGAGGGGATCCTGTTCCACGACAACGGCAGGTTAATCGAGGCCAATGACGCTTTTGCCGATCTGGTCGAGTGTCCGCATGACCAGTTGATCGGTGTCGACATCCTCCGTCAATTTGTTTCAACCGAAGACAGGCGTCGGGTTCAACAGATCATGGCTTTAAACGATGACCGGATTTACGAAATCACTGCCCGCTCGGCCACCGGGCGGATGTTTCCAGTAGAATTGCGCTCCCGGCCCGGGCACCTGGCCGGCCGACCGTGCCGGGTGGTCACCGTGAGGGACATCACCCACCGCAAAAAAACGGAGCGCCAGCTGATCCAGTCCCAGAAAATGGAAGCCGTGGGTAACCTGGCCGGCGGCATCGCCCATGACTTCAACAACATGCTTGCCGGCATTCAAGGCAACGTGGAAATCATACGCCACCAAATTTCTCCCCAGAGCTCGCACCAGAAGCGACTGTCCATCATCAGCCAGATTGTACAACGGGGCGCCAAGCTTTCCGGCCAGCTGCTTGGCTACGCCCGGGGGGGGCAAACGGAATTATCCGAGATCAACCTGAATGGCCTGGTTGAAGATACCCTTGAGATGTTTGGCCACGCTCATGGACAGATCACCATTCAAACCCGCCTCCGTCCGGACACGCCCACGGTCAGCGGTGACCGCACCCAAATCGAACAGGTGCTGCTGAACCTGATGATCAATGCCGCGCATGCCATGCCCGCAGGCGGTCATCTTGTCATCGAAACCCAAGCCACCGCCCTCAACGACAAGGGAAAACGGGAGTATGAGGTCCTCCCCGGCCCCTATGCCTTGCTCTCGGTGCGAGACACGGGCCACGGCATGGATCAGGAGACCCAAAAGCAGATCTTCGAGCCTTTTTTTACCACCAAGGCGCCGGGTCAGGGTACCGGGCTTGGACTGGCCTCCACCTACGGGATCGTCAAGAACCACAACGGGTACATCGACGTTTTCAGTGAACCGGGCAAGGGGTCCCAATTCGACGTGCTGCTGCCAGCGTCCGAGGGCATCGACGATACGACCGCTGTCCATGACCCCATTGCGGAAAAAGGGTCTGAAACCATATTGATCGTGGACGACGAAGCGGAATTTCTCGATGTGGGTCGAGAGATGCTGATGCTTCTGGGATACTCGGTCATCACCGCCGGCCACGGTGATGAGGCAATCGCCCGTTTCGAGGAACAGGACGGAAACGTCAGCCTGGTGATTGTGGACCTGGTCATGCCCGGCGCTGCTGTTGACGCGACGATCCGCCGATTGAAAGAGACCGATCCATCCGTGCGTGTGCTGCTCTCCAGCGGATTCAGTCAGAACGGAGACCTTGCCCGGAAACTGATGCAGGACTGCAACGGGTTCATTCAAAAGCCCTTCCGCCTCGCCGACCTGTCGAAAAAGGTCAGAGATCTCTTGGGAACCGCGCAAGATGAAAATTCATGACATCGGCGGCGAGTTTGCCCTGATCGGCAGACTGGCCAGCCAATCCTCAACCACCCACCCCGACCTGGTGACCGGCATTGGCGACGACGCCGCCGTGATCGGCGGATCCTTCCCGGACGGAGACTATCTGCTCGTCACCACGGACATGCTGGTGGAGGCGTGCCACTTCAGACGCGATTGGGCCACACCGGCACAAGTCGGAATCAAGTCGGTCGCCTGCAATGTCAGCGACATCGCGGCCATGGGCGGCACCCCCACGTTCATGTTTGTCTCCCTGGTCCTGACAGCGGACACCGAGGTGGCCTGGGTTGAAACGCTCTATCAGGGTATGGCCGAGGCCTGCCGACGATACGGCGTGGTGCTTGCCGGGGGAGATACCACCCTCGGTGAGGTGACCGCCGTCAGCATCACCCTGCTGGGCCGGGTGTCTCCGGAGAACCTGCGCCTGAGAAGCCATGCCCGACCCGGAGAACTGCTTTGCGTCACCGGGCCTTTAGGCGGCTCCGCCGCCGGCCTGGCCATGCTGGCGGCCGGATTGGATCCCCCCGATTATTTGAGGGAAAAGCACCTGTCCCCCGGTTGCCGGCTGGATGTCTCACCGGCGATTGCCCCCGTTGCCCGGGCGATGATCGACATCAGCGACGGCCTGGCCGCCGAGGTGAACCATATCTGCGATCAAAGCGGCACCGGGGCCGAAATCATCGCCGCGGACATCCCTATCCATCCGGCCGTGCGCAAGGCGGCCCGGCTGACGGGAAACGACCCGATTGCGTTTGCATTGTCGGGTGGAGAGGATTTCGAACTGCTCTTTTCCATTACACCGGAGAACAAACGACTGCTGGAAGAAAAAGGGATTTCGGTTACGGCAGTCGGACGGGTCACCGAAGGGACGTCAAACCGCGTTCTCACACTCCCCGACGGGAAGCGACGCACGCTTTCCGGCGGATACAACCATTTTTCATAAGCACTATGGCTGAACCTGCGACTCCAGATCTTCCCAGCGATTGAAAGCACTCTCTAGTTCATGCTCCAACGTTTCCAGTTCCTGCTTCACGGCGGTGATGCGTTCAACGTTCTGACGGTAAAAATCGGCGTCGGCCATGATC
This sequence comes from Desulfosarcina sp., assembly GCF_041551955.1. Taxonomy (GTDB): domain Bacteria; phylum Desulfobacterota; class Desulfobacteria; order Desulfobacterales; family Desulfosarcinaceae; genus Desulfosarcina. The sequence continues at coordinate 3,562 of NZ_JBFELV010000102.1, read as the reverse complement.
TGAAACAATTCCTGTTGCCGGGCTTCCAGGGTTTCGATCCGGCCAGGCAGGGACTCCAGCTCACGGTTTTCCATGTAACCGAGCTTCTTCCGGTTGGCCCCCGGCGAGGGAACGGTCTTCTTGGCCCGGTCCGGCGACCGTTTTTCGGGATTGGATGCGGCTGGTTCCCGACGCTGTTTCAACCAGTCGTCGTACCCTCCGGCGTACCCTTCGATTTGGCCGGGCCCTTCGAAGACCATCGTGCTGGTGACGACGTTGTTGACGAATGTGCGGTCGTGGCTCACCAGCAGCACCGTTCCGCTGTAGCCCAGGAGTAGTTCCTCTAACAGTTCCAGGGTTTCCACATCCAAATCGTTGGTGGGCTCGTCCAGCACCAGGACATTGGCGGGTCGGGCGAAGAGTTTGGCCAGCAGCAGGCGGTTTTTCTCGCCGCCGGAAAGCACCCACACGGGCGTGCGGGAGCGTTGTGGAGAGAAAAGAAAGTCCTTCAGGTAGCCGATGACATGGCGGCTTTTTCCGCCGACATCCATCATGTCACCCGCCGGGGAAACATTTTCCTGGACGGTTTGGTTCTCGTCCAATTGTCCGCGCAGTTGATCGAAGTAAATCACTTCCAGATTCGTGCCGCGTTTGATTTGTCCCTGCTGGGGCGACAACTCGCCCAACAGCAGGCGGATCAGGGTCGATTTGCCGGCGCCATTGGGTCCCAGGATGCCGATTCGATCGCCCCGCATGATGGTGCATGACAATCCTTTGACGATGATCCGGTCCCCATAGGCAAAGGTCAGGTCCGTTGTCTCGACGACCGTTTTACCGCTTCGTTCGGCTTCATCCAGGGCCATGCGCGCCCTGCCGGTGGGGTCCCGACGGCTGCGGCGGATCTCGCGAAGCGTTTCCAGTGCGCGCACCCGTCCTTCGTTGCGCGTGCGACGGGCCTTGATGCCCTGACGAATCCAGGCTTCCTCGGCGGACAGCTTTTTATCGAACCGCAGATTGCCCTTCTCTTCGGCATCTAACCGTTCCTGGCTGCGCTTTTCGTAGGTGTCGTAGTCGCACTCCCAGGCGTGCAGGCGTCCCCGGTCGATCTCCACGATGCGGGTGGCCAGGCGGCGGATCATCATGCGATCGTGGGTGATCAACATCAGGGTGCCGCGCCACTTGAGCAGAAACGACTCCAGCCATTCGATGGCCGTCATGTCCAAGTGGTTGGTGGGTTCGTCCAGCAGCAAAATGTCGGGTCGCCCCACCAGCGCGGCAGCCAACAGCACCTGCCGCTTCATGCCGGCAGACAAAGTGCTCACCTCAGCATCTGCCGCCAGATTCATCTGAGAAATGATGTGCGCCACCTGCTGCCGGACTTGCCAGCCGTCTTCGCTGTCAATGGTCTGCTGCAGGGCCATCATCTTTTTCGCTACATCATCGGCCGCGCTGCCGGCTGCATCGTTCAGATCACACAAGCGGCGATAGGCCGCCAGACGTTTTCCCTTCGGGCCTATTCCCCGGCAGATGACATCGAACACCGTTCCGTGAAGGTCGGGGGCGACGCCTTGGGCCAGGCTGCTCACCGTGACACCCTGGGACCGCATCACCTCTCCACGATCCGGCGGCAGGCTGCCGCCGATAATGTTCATGAGGGTGGTTTTGCCCCCACCGTTTCTTCCCAGCAGGCAGATGCGCTCACCGGACGCCACCGTCAGGCTCACCCGGTCCAGCAACGGTTCCGCGCCGAAGCTGATGCAAATATCACGAAGGGTAATCAGGGCCATTTTTATGCCGATAATACCTATTTGGGAAGAGCTGGAAAAAACAAATTACAACATACAAATCTCAAACAAATCCCAAATTTCAATATCCAAATCAATGTCGCTAACTGAAGAAAATTTCAAATTGGGAGAATCCATCGCTATCGAAATCGACCAATACGGCCATGGAGTTGATTCCGATAGCGATTCCGACCCCGACAGGGCCGTTTTTAGACCACCGAAGGATTAAGTTAATGACATTGATATCCAAATCTCAAAATGGCATTGACCAACGGCGACTGTCATTTTGATTTCTCAACTATTAATGAGTGGAATCTCGGTTCATCAAAATAATAAGGTTTGGAATTTAGAATTTGGCTATTGTGATTTGCTTGTCATTTGGTTTTTGGCTATTGTTATTTATTGGTCATCCATCCTTACCATTTCCTGACATCGAAAACAGGCATTGAAGGAATTGGATACTCATCTTTAGTACATTTCATACTTGACCAATCGTCCATCCAGTCCGCCGTTTCTCAACGGTTTTTTCCAGGCGGGTTTCAACCCGATGCGCTTGATCATCTCCCGGTTGCCGAAATAGATATAGGCTTGAGAGCCTTTGCAGCGTTGCTTTAAAAAATCGCCCAGCTGCCGGTAAAAGTCGTCCAGGCCGTCCTGACGCTTCATGCGGATGCCGTATGGCGGGTTGCACAGGATGATCCGGTTCTCCAACCCTTGGATTTGCCTGAAATCCATTCTCAATACGCTGACCGAGCGTGCATGGGGAACCATCTTACAGTTGGCCCGGGTCGCCGACACCGCCTGAGTATCGATGTCGCTGGCGTAAATGAGGCGGTCCTCCAGCTTACGAATCCGGCTGTCCGCCTGGTCCTTGACCATTTTCCATACCTGGGGATCGAAATCGGGAAGCTGTTGAAAACCAAAACGATGGCGAAGAAAACCGGCAGGGATGCGGCAAAAGGACATGGCCGCTTCAATAATCAGGGTACCGGCGCCGCACATGGGATCCGCCAAAGGCCTCCGGCCATCCCATCCGGAGAGGCGTACCATGGCGGCTGCTATCGTCTCCTGCATGGGGGCGTCGACACTGCGGGTCCGGTATCCCCGACGGTGCAAGCTGCCGCCGGAGGTATCGACGCTGATGGTTCCCCGATCCTTCTCCACATAAAGGTTGATCCACAGGTCGGGCGTTCGCGGATCGACGTTGGGTCGTTTCCCGAATGCATCCCGGAACTGGTCGGCGACCGCGTCCTTGAGTTTCAACCCGGCAAACTGCGAATGGGGCACGGTACTGCCGGCAGTGCTGGCAAAAACGGCAAAGGTTTGATCCAAACGAAAAAAACGTGCCCAGTCGATGCGTCGGGCCGCCCGGTAGATGGCTGCAGCGTCCGGGCAGGCAAACGACAGTATGGGTGAAAGGACACGACTGCTCAACCGGGCGCAGTAATTGATGCGGTAGAGTGATGAACGATCGGCCTTGAAGTGGATGCCGCGGCGAACCGGGCGGGCGTCGACCGCACCCAATTCGGCCAGTTCGGCAGCCCCGGCCGCTTCCAGGCCGTCGGCAATCTGGGCAAAATAGGTATTATGAGACTGATCGTCTGCCATGGATGGGCCACCTGCGGGGCCGTTCAGCGGAATCGATGAGATCGGTCATTGGGTTGATCATGCCGTCGCGCGGGGTTATGCAGAAGATGTCCGTCGCGGTTTACCGGATGAAGTACGCTTTGGGCGGCCGCCGCGCTGGCGGTATGGTCGCTTGGCCCCGTCCCCCTGACGCGGTCGCGGCCGCCTTTTTT
>NZ_JBFELV010000101.1:0-13553 GCF_041551955.1 Desulfosarcina sp. | reverse complement strand
CAACGGATTTTACCGCCGGGAGTCCTTCGCTGGTTTCTCGCGCTTCAACAGACCCGATCATCAATCCGGAAATTTTGCCCGCGCTCATCCCCATCTACCTGGGCAGCCATACCGAGCCCACCGATCCGTATGCATCGCCTCTGTTTGGCGATTACAGCGGGATGCCCCCGCTTTTATTGCAGGTAGGCGACGCTGAAGTGTTGCTGGACGATTCCACGCGATTGGCAACCCATGCTGCCGAGCAGGGGTGCGATGTGACCCTTGAGATATGGGACGGCATGCCGCATGTGTTTCAAGGATTTGCCCCTTTCCTTCCAGAGGCCTCGAAGGCGATAGAAACGATTGGAAAATTTATCCGTCAGCACTGAATAGCATTTGATTCAAACACCATCAATCGACTCCTCCCCTCGGCAAGCCGCGGGGAATCATCAACGAAACAAGAATCGGAGTAAGTCACGTTGAGCGCGCTGACAGGCCTTGACGACCGCCTGCAGATAAAATAGATGATAATTGAATGCCACATCCGTTGGTTGGCCCATTTTCTCGCCTTCGGGCACATAATCGCATGACACACTCAGACGCCGTCGAAGACTACCTAAAAGCCATTTACGTCCTCCAGGAGAGGGACGGCCTCGCAAGGACCGGTGCCCTGGCCCGGCAGTTGGGGATCACTGCCGGATCGGTTACGGAAATGATCAAACGCATGGCCGGCACGGCTCCACGGATGATCACCTATCGACAGCATCACGGGGTGACGCTCACTGACCGCGGCCGGCTGGTGGCGATAGCAATTATACGCCGGCACCGGTTGTTGGAGACTTTTCTACAACAGGTACTGGGACTCGGCTGGGAGGCGGTTCACGAAGAGGCCGAAACGCTGGAGCACCACTTGTCGGAGCGCTTGATTGGCGCCATCGACCGACACCTGGCATATCCCCGATTCGACCCCCACGGCGAACCGATACCCGACCCATCCGGACATATGAGCGCGCCGACCGGTGAACCGCTCAGCGCGTTCGACGATCATGAGTCCTTTCGCATCGTTCGCGTGGAGCCATCACTTGATGGCATGCTCGACTATCTGGATGAACTGAAACTCGGCCTGGGAACCACGGGTACAGTGGTGAACCATGCACCCTTCAAGGGGCCGGTTACCCTGCGTATCATCGACGGCAGCAGTCATCGGGAAACGGTCATTGGACGAGACATCGCCGATCGTATCTATGTCGTGCCCATTTAATTTTATACTTCCAAAATATATTTTTAGGTTGACCTAAATTTTTTTTGCATTAAGTTAACCCCATCACCCGAAATAGTAACCGCGATAGCGAACGCATTCCCTCCCGCTTGTCGAAGCAAGGTGGAGATCCCGCTCATTGGGGCCGCGGAAAGGGTCCAATCCAACAGAAAGGACGGTCATGAAATCATTGACAATCCTGGCCCAACGACAACTTCGCTGGCCATCCATCGTCCTTGGCGCAACGGCTGTCCTGCTGCTCACCATGTCCGTTCAGGCGGCATCGTTCAAAGGAGACTATCCCATACGGGTTGGCGCAACGGTGGGCATGGTGGCGGACATCGTCCGGGAGGTGGCGGGTGACCACGCCGCGGTTACCAATATCATCGGCTCAGGGGTGGACCCTCATGTTTACAGCCCCACCCGAAGCGATGTAGCCGTTCTTCTCCGATCGGACATCATATTTTATTCCGGCTTACTTTTAGAAGGCCAAATGACAGACATCCTGGTCAAGGTGTCCCGCAAACGTCCGGTCTATGCCGTAACCGAACGGCTTCAGCAGGAGTATCTGATTCATGACAACACCACCGATCACCATGATCCCCATGTGTGGATGGATGTCAGCGGATGGATCAAGGCGGTGGCGGTGGTGGCCGATGCCATGGTGGCGTTCGACCCTGTGCACGCCGACGCATACCGCCAAAATGCAGCGGCTTACCAGGTAAGGCTCCACCGTCTGGACGACTATGCCAAAAAAGTGATTGCCTCCATTCCCGACAACCAGCGCGTGCTGGTCACTGCCCACGACGCCTTCAATTACTTGGGCCGTGCCTATGGCATCGAAGTAATGGGCATTCAGGGACTCTCCACCGAATCGGAGGCGGGACTAAAAGACATCAACCGCCTGGTCAGCCTGCTGGTAGACCGTCGGATCCCGGCGGTCTTCGTCGAAACCAGTGTATCGGATAAAAATGTGAAGGCCCTCATCGAAGGCGCGGCCGCCCGCGGCCACCAGGTCGTCATCGGTGGTGAGCTCTTTTCCGACGCCATGGGTGCCGCCGGCACGTACGAAGGCACCTACGAGGGTATGATCGACCACAACGTGACCGTCGTCACCCGTGCCCTGGGCGGCAACGCGCCGGCCACCGGCATGCAGGGGAAATTGGCGGCACATTGACGATTGAGACCTGAGGCCGGCTGTCGGGCGAAGTGCCCGGTGATGGCTAACCGCATTTGACCTGGGATGATTGGCCTGCAATTCTCAACAATTCTACTCACCCCCTGAATAATTAGGCCTCTTGGCAAAGGATAAGGAGCACTCATGGCAAACGCTCAGTTTCAGACAATTGAGGCAACCGCAAGCGCGGGCCTCGACGCCCGCAACGCTCCGCTGTGGGTCAACGATCTCACGGTGGCCTACCACCGCAAACCGGTACTCTGGGACATCGACCTCACTCTGCCTGAAGGCCGCCTGATTGCCGTGGTAGGGCCCAACGGTGCAGGCAAGAGCACCTTCATCAAATCGGTGCTGGGACTGGTTCCACGGGCATCCGGCGCCGTAACCATCTATGGGAAATCCTACGAGACCCAGCGGCATCTGGTGGGCTACGTGCCCCAGCGGGAGAGTGTGGACTGGGACTTCCCCGTCAATGCCCTGGATGTAGTCGCCATGGGGCTTTACCGAAAAATCGGCTGGCTGCGTCCCGTTGGCAGGGGGCACCGGCGCACCGCCATGGATGCGCTGGACAAGGTAGGCATGGCCACCTATGCCGATCGGCAGATCAGCCAGCTATCCGGAGGCCAGCAGCAGCGCGTCTTCCTTGCGCGGGCACTGGCCCAGGACGCCCGCCTCTATTTCATGGACGAACCCTTTGCCGGTGTGGACGTGGCTACGGAGCGTGCCATCATTGCACTGCTCAAGGAGCTGAAGGCGGCCGGAAAAACCTGTGTGGTGGTGCATCACGACCTGCAGACCGTCCCTGCCTACTTCGATCACGTGGTGCTGCTGAACATGCGTCTGGTGGCCGCCGGACCGGTGTCGTTGGTCTTCAACGAAGAGAACCTCAAAAAGACCTACGGCGGCCGGTTGACCCTGCTGAGCAGGGCCCTGAACGAGTATGCCCGTACACCAAAATTTCCGGAAGACAAAGGGTAAAGCCATGAAAACGCGCCCATTGTCAACGATGAGAAGCATTTTAAGCGTTCTGTTGGCAGCGTTGTTTTGTACCGCAGGGCCATTGCCGGCCGCTGCCGGCGGCACCCAGCCGACGGACGGCTTTATGGTGGAACTGCTCCGGGTGTTCACCTTCCAGGACTACAACACCCGGGTAGTGGTTGCGGGTACGACCCTTCTCGGACTGGCCGCCGGCCTGATCGGGACCTTCCTGGTGCTGAGAAAACGTGCCCTGCTCAGCGACACCCTCAGTCATGCCACCTTACCGGGGATCGCCCTGGCATTTATCGTCATGACCCTGCTGACGGGCGATGGCAAGCAACTGCCGGCCTTGATTGCCGGCGCGGCCCTTTTCTCGGTGATCGCGACGCTGTCCGTACTGGCCATTCAGCGCTTTTCACGGCTCAAGGATGATGCGGCGCTGGGCATCGTCCTGAGTGTTTACTTCGGACTGGGCATCGCCCTGATGGGCATGGCCACCCGAATGGACGCAGGCAACGCCGCCGGATTGTCTTCATTCATCTATGGCAAAACCGCCTCCATGCTCTTCTCCGATGCCCTGCTCATTGGCGTCACGGCGCTGGTGGCCGCCGTAATATGCCTGCTCTTTTTCAAGGAGTTCTCCCTGGTCTGCTTCGACGCTGACTTCGGCATGACCCAGGGTTGGCCGGTGACCCGTCTGGATTTTTTAATGATGGCCCTGGTGATCCTCGTGACCGTTATCGGGCTGCAAGCCGTGGGACTGATCCTGGTGGTGGCCCTGTTGATCATTCCGGCCGCATCCGCCCGGTTCTGGACGTTCCGCCTGCGTACGATGCTCTGGCTGTCCGGCGCCTTCGGCGCCCTGAGCGGCTTTCTGGGCTCGGGTATTTCCGCCCTCATGGCCAACCTGCCGGCCGGTGCCGTCATCGTCCTCACCGCTTCGTCGTTCTTTTTGGTCAGCCTGGTGTTTGGATCGGCCCGGGGGTTGCTGCGCATGGGAATCGGACGGATCGCCCTGCGACGCAAAATCAGGGACGAAAACCTGCTCAGAGATCTGTACGAATGGTCGGAAACGGCATCGAACGACGAGGGCAACGGCCCGTCGGCCGGCCAATTGATGGCACGACGCGCCTGGTCCCCGGCCGCCCTGCGGCATACGGCAAACCGGATGGAACGGCGCCGAATGATCCGCCGCAGCAACGGGCAGAAAATCCGACTTACCGAAACCGGCAGGGAAGCGGCACGGGAGGTGGTTCGGCGTCACCGGTTGTGGGAAACCTACCTGATCACCCATGCAGACGTGGCCCCTGGCATGGTCGACCTGAGCGCCGACCGCATCGAACATGTGCTGGAACCGGACCTGATCAGACAATTGGAGATCGCGCTTGCCGATACGGCCGAAAAGGCCCTGCCAAGCAGCCCCCATTCGCTGAATGTCGGGAAGGGAGTGAACTGACCATGGAATGGACCTTCATCGATACATGGATCGTCGTAGCCGGTGCCCTGAGCGCCGCCGCCTGTGCCCTGCTGGGCAATTATCTTGTCCTGCGGCGCATGAGCATGATGGGCGATGCCATCAGTCATGCGGTGCTGCCCGGCCTGGCGGTTGCCTTTCTGGTGACCGGCAGCCGGGACAGTCTGCCTATGCTGGTGGGTGCCATTCTGATCGGCGTGATCACCACCCTGATGATCCAGGGCATCGACCGCCTCAGCGGCCTGGATCGCGGAGCCTCCATGGGCGTGGTCTTCACCACGCTGTTCGCCGTGGGTCTGATCCTCATCCGGCAAGCCGCTGATCACGTGGATCTTGACCCCAGCTGCGTGCTATACGGTGCCATCGAGCTGACGCCTCTGGATACGACCCTGCTCTTCGGCTATGAAATCCCCCGTGCGGCCGTCACCAGCGGCGCGATGCTGTTGTTCAACCTGGTTTTCGTGATTGTGTTCTTCAAGGAGCTGAAGATCACCGCCTTCGACCCGGCCCTGGCCACGACCATGGGCATCAACGCCAATGTCATGCACTACGCACTGATGACACTGGTGGCGGCGACCACCATCGCCGCCTTTGAAAGTGTGGGCAGCATCCTGGTCATCGCCATGCTCATCGTTCCGGGAGCGGCGGCCCACCTGATCACCGATCGACTGGGCCGCATGCTGGGCATCAGTGTGGCATTCGCCGTCGTATCGGCGGTGTTGGGCCACATCGGCGCCATTACCATTCCAGTCTGGTTCGGCTTTCAGGATACCAGCACCGCTGGAATGATGGCCCTGACCACCGGGCTGCTCTTCCTGCTGGTTTTTCTCTTTTCGCCGCGCTACGGCGTACTCAGCCGGTTGATCAACCAGCTGCACCTCGGACTCAAAATCGTCGGCGATGACATCCTCGCGTTTCTCTACCGCTACCATGAACTGGCCCCTGCCGATGCGGCGCCGGTTCCCGTCGCGGAGGTAAAAAATGCCTTGAGAGCAGGACACACCGTCCAGCTGATGGTCTGGAACCTTAAGCGAAAAGGGTTCGTGCAGCGTTTGGCGACGGGGTTGGCCCTGACCCCGTCGGGTAAAAACGCCGGCAAGGGAATGATCCGCTCCCACCGCCTGTGGGAAACCTACCTATGCGATGTGATGGGTTATTGCGATGCCGATGCGCACCGCCACGCACACCGCTTCGAGCATTTCACCGATTCTGACCTCCGGCACCGGCTCAGCGAAGCGACCGGCAACCCCGTACGTGATCCTCACCGGCGGGTCATCCCCAAAGAAGAGAAGATGACAACGCATTGACATTCGCCGGTGGTCTGTTCAAAAAGCACGCGTAAGGTGCCGCAAGGCTCAAAAGGAAATCCCGTGAAATTCGATAACGGTCCCGCCACATAAGGTTTTTTTAATTCATGAAGCGGTTTTCCCGAGCTTGGCCGATCGTCGGTACTCAGGCCATTCATTCGGCAGATACAGCAGTATTGGAAAACAATCGAGGAGGCGACGATGAGTGACTTACCCACAACGATGCGAGGAGTGTGGTTGACCGGCCATGGCGATCTGGACCGGCTGGAGTTTCGTGGGGACATACCGGTACCCGTGCCCGGACCGACCGATGTGCTGGTGCGCGTTGCTGCTGCGGGCGTCAACAACACGGATATCAACACGCGGATCGCCTGGTATTCGAAGAAAGAGGCTGCCAGTGAAGATGCCAGTTGGTCGGGGCAACCGCTCCAGTTCCCACGTATTCAAGGGATCGATGCGTGCGGTTATATTGCCGCCGTGGGCAGAGAAATAAACCCGGATAGAATTGGTGAGCGGATACTGATCGAGCCTTGTCTCCGAGAGGCGCAAGGCAAAAGCCTCGAGCATCCATGGTTCTTCGGTTCGGAGTGTGACGGCGGTTTTGCCGAATTCACGGTGGTGGCCGCCCGGCATGCCCACAAAATCGACAGCAGCCTGTCAGATGTGGACCTGGCCTCCTTTCCATGTTCTTACTCCACGGCAGAAAACATGCTGGCGAGGGCCGCGGTTCAGGCTGACGAACGCGTTTTGGTGACCGGTGCCTCAGGGGGTGTCGGCTCCGCCGCGGTTCAATTGGCCAAGGCCCGTGGCGCCGAGGTTTGGGCGGTAACCACCCCATCCAAATCGGAGGCGCTCAGGCAGTTGGGTGCCGACGAAACGATTTCACGCGACACGGACCTGATCGCGACACCCGGTGCAAACCGTATGGATGTCGTAATTGACCTCGTGGCCGGTGGCAAGTTTCCCCAGTATCTGGAAGTGCTGCGCCCTGGTGGGCGGTATGCGGTGGCCGGAGCCATCGCCGGTCCTTTGGTGGAATTGGACGTCCGGACCTTGTATTTAAAAGATCTCAGCCTTTTGGGTTGTACCGTTCTTGGACCTGAGGTGTTCCCCAACCTGATTCAATCCATCGAACAAGGCGCCGTCACGCCAGTTGTTTTCCGATCGTTTGCCCTGGAGGAGATTCGTGATGCCCAGACCCTTTTCCTGGAAAAGCGGCATGTCGGAAAAATTGTGCTGAAGATCTAACCCGCCAAAGATCTCGCCAGACCTACGGCCTGATCCTTGGCGGATTCCGGCAGTTCCGCAGGCAGACTGCACCCACCCACGTACAGTTCACCCCCTTTTGGGGCCTTCAAAAAATCCGCGATGCGATCGAATGCAGTGAACAGGCCTTCGGCATTGTTCTCATAGGCATCCGCACCGGTGACCAGCAGGCCGATGCGCTTGTTTTCGATTAAGGAGGTATGGCCGGGTTGATGGTAGTTGGTCACCAGGGCGTAGCTCCGATCGATCAGCCGCTTGAGTTGCGATGTAAATCCCCAGAAGTAGATCGGCGACGTAAACAGCACCGCATCGGAAGCGATCATGCGCTCGAAGATGTCCACGGCGTCGTCTTTCTGGACGCAGGCGATCTCCTCGGGGTTCTCTTTACACTTGCCGCATCCCAGGCAGCCCCCGATGGTTTTGCTGTTCAAGTAGATCCGTTCAACCGAATGGCCCAGGGTTATCAGTTCGTCCTCCACCCAGCCCAGAACCGTGGCTGTGTTGCCTTTCTTGCGGGCACTGCCCAAGAGTGTCGTGATCTGCATGGTTGATTCTCCTTTGATCTGAACGGTAGCGGTGCTAATTGGTTACCAGATTAATCCGGAATTTGTCGAGTACTCCGGCAGCTTTTTCCATCTCCTCTCTCGAAGGGGCCGGGATTTCCTCCATCTTGCAGGACCGTCCTAAACGTGCATATTTCACCTCTCCCAGCCGGTGGTAAGGCATCAGTTCCAGCTGTGCCCCTTCCCGGTGGTCCTGCAAAAACGCTCCCAAGGCTTCCAGGCCAGGTAAGTCATCGTTTACACCGGGTATCAACGGCATCCGCACCCGCATGTCCTGGTCCGTCTGAAGCAACATTGCCATATTCTTAAGGATCAATGCGTTTGAAACCCCGGTGAACTGCCTGTGCCGCTGATCATCCATGAGTTTCATATCACAGATGACCGTGTTCACCAGGGGTAGGATCTCCGCTAGCGTTTGCGTGGCAACGTGAAGGCAGGATTCGATGGCCGTGTGAATATAGTTGGCCCTGCACCTTTCGAGAAATGCTTTGACGAAGCGAGGCTGAAACAGGGGTTCCCCGCCCGACAGGGTCACACCGCCGCCGGACCGTTCCCAGAAAGGGCGATCCGCGGCAACCTCGGCATACAGATCGTCTACCGACACGGTTCGGCCCATCACCTGAAGCGCTTCAGCGGGACAGGCCTCAACACATTTTCCGCAAAGATCGCAGGCTGTGCGGTCAAGAAGATGGTTGGTGTCAGACACACGGATGGCATCCTGCGGACAGGTTTCCATACACCTGCCGCACAGGATACATTCATGGTTCAGATGGGCAAGTTCGAGCGCCGTTTTTTGGGATTCCGGGTTGGCGCACCACCGGCAACGGATCGGGCACCCCTTGAAGAACACGGTGGTGCGGATGCCCGGCCCGTCGTGAATGGCATAGCGATTGATATCAAAAATAATCCCCTCGGTGTCCGGCGCCATCGATCAGCAGACCTCGTGGGCCGTTCGGGAAATCACCTCGTCCTGGACATCTTTGCTCAACATGACGAAATAATCACTGTATCCTGCCACCCGAATCAACAGCGAACGATAATCATCCGGGTATTGCTGGGCTTCGATCAGGGTTTCCCGTGAAACCACGTTAAACTGCATATGATGGCCGCCATAATCAAAATAGGTTCGGATCAAGGCGGCAAATTTTTTAAGATTGTCTTCACCTGCCAGCGTCTGGGGCGTGAACTTCATATTGAGCAGCGAGCCTACGGTGGACACGTGGTCCAGTTTGGCGATAGACTTGACCACGGCCGTGGGGCCGGAGAGATCCTGGCCCTGGACCGGAGAAATGCCCTCGGCCAGCGGGGCGCCGGCAAGGCGGCCGTCTGCGCTGGCCGCCGTCAACACGCCAAAGGGCAGATGAGCGGTCGTGGGAATCATGTCTGCAGCATAAGGGACGCCGCGGTCATTGGTGTAGTCTTTGAGCAGCTTCACAAACAGATTCACCAGCCTTGCCGCATTGCGGTCAACCTCGTCGCGATCATTGCCAAGCTTGGGCGCTTTATTCCAGAGCAGATTCCGCATGGTCTCATGGCCATCGAAATTGTCTTTCATGGCCTGTACGATGTCGCCGGTGGAAAAGGTTCCTTTTCCGAAAACAAAATGATCGATCGCGGCAATGGCGTCCGTGACGGTGCCCGTGCCCACACCGGACAGCATGGGCTGCGAGTACCTGGCGCCACCATTGTGGAAGTCCTTGCCTTTTTTGATGCAGTCATCCACGACCAGTGAGGTGCACAAGGCTGGACACGACCGGGCGAACACCAGCTTTGCCGCCGTATCGAACTGGTGTTTTAGATCGACCATGTGACGAATCTGAGCTTCAAGGGCCTGCCAGACGTCTTCGATGGACCGGAATTGATCCGGCGTGCCCGTTTGGGGGCCCAATTGTTTGCCGCTGATCATGTTGGTCCCGTTGTTGAGGGCCAGTTCCAGACATTTTGCCAGGTTGATGTATCCGGAGGAGGCCATCTGGTCATTTCCTTGGCCCGTAATTTCGACGCAACCGTTGATTCCCCCGTTGCGCGCATCTTCGAGGCTTTTGCCTTTTTCGGTCAGCGACAGGACAATCTCGTCGGCGTTGAACATGGCTGGCATGCCGGTGCCTTGGCGGGCCAGCTCGCAGGCTTTCAACAGGAACGCATGCGGGGATTTGCTGCTGATCAAACAGGAGAGCTGGGGTTGGGGGAGCAGAAGTGCCGACTGGGCTTCGATGCACATATAGGAAATATCGTTGACCCCGTCGCTGCCGTCGGCCTTCAATCCGCCGACATTGAGATTCTGAAAATCGGCATAGGTGTTGCTGGCCTTGGCCGTACCTGCCTCCTTGACCACCGTCATCTCGGCGAACTTGACCCACAGGCAGTTCAATAGCTCCTGGGCGTCCGCTCTCGTAGTTGCCTTTTCAGCCATGTCTTTTCGGTAAAAAGGGTAGATGTACTGGTCAAAGCGGCCCGGGGAAAGGGCATAGGCATTGCTTTCCAGATTGAGCATGAGATGGGTAAACCAGAAGGATTGAATTGCTTGCCAGTATGTTTGAGGGGGATGCTCCGGCACCCACCGGCAATTGTTGGCAATTTGCAGAAGTTCGTTTTTCCGTTCCGGATCTCGGCACGACTGCGCCATTTTTTCGGCTTCATCGGCATAGCGGTGGGCAAAGGCCACCACGGCATGGATCACGATCAGCAGCGCTTTGTAATAGTTTTGTTTCTCGGCGTCCTCCGGCGTCGTGCCCTGCAACGCATGTTCAACACGATAGCGCAATCCGTCGAAGCCCTCCTTCAAAACGGTTTCATAGTTAGGATTGAAATGACCGATGCTGCGATTGAGATAGTAGTGAAACAGGGCGCCTTCATCCGCGGCTTCCATCGCGTTTGCCGGGATCGTGGGCAGAATACGGTCATAGATCGTGCGTCCCTCCCAGAAGGGAATGACCTCTTGCTTGACGCGGTTTTTGTTTTCCTCGGATATGTCGAAGGCGGTTTCATAGCGCTGGGACAGGCTGTCGATCTCTTTTTTTAACCAGTCAACATTGAATTCGGGGTAGAGTGGCGAGCCTAAGGCGGTAGGCGTTTTGCAGCCGACGATCAATTCATCGTCTTTGATCAGGACGGTGGACTGCCGGAATACTTTTTCCATGGCCCGCGCTTTCTGGATGGCCAGAGGCTCATTTTCGTTCTCCTGGTACGCCTGGGTCACAAGAAGCGCCCTTTCCGCGTATACTTCGGGCTTCGCGTTGACAATCTGGTTTTTAAGTCTTTCAAGGCGTGGCGTCAGCATTTTAATCTCCCGTTATCGTTAGTAATTATGGAACCACAATTACGGTCGGTTCAACTATTCATCTATTGCGGTCAATGATGTCTACTCAGCTTTTAAAAAAATTTCTCTTGCGTGGTACTTAACGGTGTCAGGATCACATGTCCAATGAATTGATTTGATGTTAACAATCAAATGTCCTGATCATTTTGTCTGTCTGTAAGCGACACACCGGCTCACCCCACCAATTTTCCCTAACAAGGCTTATTTCAAAACCTTTTCAGCAACTAATGCGCGGATTCATAACGATCACAATTTCTGATTGTAAGTATCAAAACAATTCATTGGACAAATGTTTTTAGCGGCCTTAATTTATTGTTCAGTGTCGGTGCATAGTGCGTTTACTCCGTTGGGTGCCAATCGTGTATGGAAGACGGGCATCCGCATTCTTGCTGCAACACGCATGGGCTTCGGTCGCAGGAATATGCCTGATTTGCTTGAGACGGATTAAGATCCAAAATAAATCGAAGGAAGAGGAAAAATGAAAATTCTTATTGTAGGCGGCAAAGGTACTATTGGCAGAAAAGTCAGCAACCATCTTTCAAAGAAACACGACGTGGTGGTTGCCGGAAGAACTTCAGGTGATGTAACCGTGGACATTACCGACAGCCAGTCCATTGAGGCCATGTTTTCCTCTGTCGGCAACGTCGACGCCGTTGCCTGCATCGCCGGCGATGCCAAATGGGCGGCTTTCGATTCCATGACCGAGGAAGACTTCTACATCGGCCTGAGAAGCAAATTAATGGGCCAGGTGAATCTGGTGCGAATTGGGCAGAACTATTTGAATGCCGGCGGTTCTTTCACCCTGAGTACGGGTATTCTGGCTGACCATCCAGTTGACATGACCACCAGTGCCGCCATGGTCAATGGCGGTATACACAGTTTTGTCAAAGCCGTATCCCTCGAATTGAAGAACGGCATCAGAATCAATGTGGTATCGTCCGGGCTGGTCGAAGACGCCGTCGATAAATATGAGGCCTATTTTCCCGGCCACAATCCCATACCCATGAAAAAAGTGATCAATGGTTACGTAAAAAGTATACTGGGAAAAGGCACCGGTGAAATAATCAGGATGTATGACAACTGCTGATTATTGAAGCATCAGGAGGGCCGACCCCAACATCTGACGGTCGGCCTTTCAACATCCAAACAGTTGATTATCATGAACCTGCACATCGATTTTCTCAGAACCTTCCTTGCCGTTGCCGATACCAAGGGGTTTACCAAAGCCGGCAGACTGGTCAACCGCTCTCAATCGGCCGTTAGCATGCAAATCAAACGTCTTGAAGATGAAGTCGGCAAGCCCCTTTTTGAAAGGATTGGAAAGACGGCGAAGTTGACTGCCGACGGGAACCTGCTGATTGTCTATGCCCGGCGCATTGTCAAGGAGCATGACGATGCGGTCATGGCGCTGTCCAAGCCGGCGCTGAAAGGGCTCATCCGCTTCGGCTCTCCGGAGCACTACACCACGGGTATACTGCCCACCCTGCTGGCCCGGTTCGCCGCATCCTATCCAGATGTCCTGGTCGAAATGCGATGTGAGAACAGCGATGTAATCAAAAACGCCGTCGACAAGGGTGATCTCGATGTTGGCCTTTGCACCCAGATTCATGGCGGGGGGCAGGTCATCTATCATGACCCGGTGGTATGGATCGCCGACCCCGGATTTCTTCTCCCAAAGGATAAGCGCCTTCCCCTGGCCGTTTTCGAAGAGGACTGCATCTTCAGGGCATGGGCCCTGAAAGCCCTGGAAAAGGCAGGCATCGAACACCGGATTGTTTATGTCAGCCGCAGCATGTCGGGAATTGTTGACGCGGTCCGGGCCGGACTGGCCATTGCGCCCATTGTTCAGAGCAACGTTCCGTCGGACCTGACGACGCTTGGGCCGGAGAACGGATTGCCGGTGCTGCCGATATCCGATATCGTGCTGCACACGGTGCAATCGCCGGTGCCTGAGACCGTTGCCTGCTTTGCCAGTCACCTCATCAAGTCTTTCAGGGAAAAGGGCTGACTGCCTTTTCAATGAAAGTGAGTAATAAAACCCGTCAGATTCCACCTAAATCCGCTGCATCTGGTTTGCGATTGTATTTCCAAAATACGCTGCTATCTGCCAAATATTATAATTGAATCTAAGCAAACGGTTTGTAAAACGCTCGATGGTGCTATGGGTAGGCAGCTATCGTTTTCCTATATTGCTTTGTTTTTCCGTCTATCGTAATCATCGGCTCTGATTCT
>NZ_JBFELV010000100.1:0-13654 GCF_041551955.1 Desulfosarcina sp. | reverse complement strand
CGTGCCCCTGCACCACCGGGTACGGCGTGAAGGGGTGGCTGCCGTGGTTCACGTGCACGTCGCTGCCGCACACGCCGATCCGCTTGATCCGGATCAGAATCTCGCCGGGTGCGGGGGCGGGGGGCTCCGGCACGTCCTGGAAGGCAATCTTGCCCGGTTCGGTCATTGTGGCCTGTCGCATATGTCAGTTCCTTCTTCCGAGGTAAGAGGTAAGCATACTCCAGCATATCCGGCCGCTCCGCCAGTCGAGCGCCGGAACACCCACCCATACCGGTGATCACGAGGGCGCCGGTGCGCTCGGCAATGGTGCGGATCAGCAGATCCGATGTACTTTTTTCTTGCTTTTGATTCATAAACGCTATACGTGGTCCTTCTATTTTTCAGCCGGCGAAGCTCAGCTGGTAGCACCGCTGATTCACAGTAAGCGTTTTAAAAAATTGAGTAAAATGCTTGTTTGAGAATCAACAGGACAGTTTCACGCCACCGTAGCTCAGTTGGTAGAGCAACGCACTCGTAATGCGTAGGTCCGCGGTTCGACTCCGCGCGGTGGCTCCATAGCCGATTCCGGGTTCCCTCATCTGCTTTGCGGGAACCCGTTTTTTTTGACAGCCGGCATGGGATGGCAGCCGGCACGGCGGAATTTGTCCGATGGGCGCCTTATTAACGCATCACCCATCGCTTTGGCAACTGCTTAACTTTACATAATGATCAAATCACAAGCACCAAGTTCCAAATAAACCTCAACTTACAACATCCAAACCAGCGTAGTGGCCGCTTTGCCATCCGGTTTGAATTTTGGGTCACTGGGGTTTAGTTGAGATTTGGTTTTTGAGATTGGGGATTTTTCTGGTATTTGGTTTTTCATTTAGCTTTATTGCATCGTACTGGATTGTTAACCTTTAAATCGTTTTTGGAGAAGATCATCCATGCAGCTTTCGCCCGAGCAGCAAGTTGCTGTGGAACACACCGGCTCCCCGGCCCTGGTCGTGGCCGGCGCCGGATCCGGAAAGACCCGGACTTTGACCGCAAAATTTGCCTACCTGGTGGAATCAGGTATGCCGCCCGAACAGATTCTGGCCATCACCTTCACCAACAAGGCGGCGGAGGAGATGAAGCGCCGCCTGATTCGTATGACCGGTATGGGTGTCCAGCGCTTTCCCTGGGTGCGCACCTACCACTCCGCCTGTTTCCAGATCCTGAAGGAACACAGCCACCTGCTGGATTTTCATCCCCCCCTCCAGGTATTTACGTCTTACCACCAGCAAAAGACGGTTAAAGATGTACTGTTAGCCCTCAATTACGATAAAAAACATGCCAGGTCCGTGCTCGGCCAGATCTCCAATGCCAAAAACAGCGGACATCCCGGGGCCTATTTTGACAACCATCCCCGGCAGGGCAACATTCGCCTGGTCGACGTGTACGAGCGGTACGAAGGGGTCCTCAAAGCGGCCAATGCCGTCGATTTTGACAACATCCTGCTATTGACGCGCAACCTGCTGCGGGACCACGCAGACGTCCGACAGCGCTACCAGACCCAATTTCAGTATATTTTATGCGACGAATACCAGGACACCAACGACCTGAACGAGGAGATTACCGCCTTGCTGCTCAAAGACGGGAATCTTTTTGCCGTCGGTGACGATTGGCAGTCCATTTACTCGTTTAGGATGAGCAACGTCGGCCATTTCCTATCCTTCAAAAAGAAGTACAAGGGTGCGCGGACCTTCCGGTTGGAGCAGAACTACCGTTCTGCCGACGAAATCGTCCAACTGGGCAACCGGGTCATCGGCCATAATGAAAACCGCATGGAAAAGGCCTGTTTTTCCGACAAGGAAGGCGGGGTGGTCGAGACGCATGAATTCTATACCGACCAGGAGGAGGCCCGCTGGGTGGCGGAAAAGATTCGCAGCATGGCCCGGATGGGCATCCCCTATGAGAAGATGGCGGTCCTCTACCGCACCAAGTTCTGCTCCCTGCCTTTCGAACAGGCGTTTCGCCGGGCGCACATTCCGTATCACATGATGGGCGGCAAGGGCTTTTTCGACCGGGTGGAGATCCTCGACCTGAACTGTTACATCACCGCGGCCGTGTTCGACAAGGATGACACCGCCTTCGAGCGGGTCCTCAATACGCCCAAACGGGGCATCGGGCCGGGAACCGTGAAAAAGATATCCCGGATGCGCAGGGGGCCCATGAGTCTCAAGGAGGCCGCCCGCCTGGCTGTTTCCGAACGCGTGCTTACGCCTAAACTCTACCAGTCCCTGAAAGATCTGCTGGCGCTGCTGGACGACATCCGGGACCTGCGGCCCGATGAAGCCATCCGCCTGACGATTGCCCGTACCGGTTACATGGATCATCTGGAAAACTACACCCGATCCAATTCCATGGATTTTACCGCCCGCCAGGAAAACATCGACCAGCTGATCCATGCCGCCTCCCAGAAAGAGACCATCGTGGATTACCTGGAGGAAGCCGCATTGGTCCGCGAGGACAAGGATGATGAGGATGAATCCGACGGGGTCAACCTGTCCACTGTGCACGGGGCCAAGGGACTCGAATTTCATACGGTGTTCGTGATCGGTTGCGAAGAGCAGCTGTTCCCCCACTGGCGATCCATGGACAATGCCGAAGACCTGGAGGAGGAGCGCCGGCTGATGTACGTGGCGGTGACCCGGGCAGAGCGCTGCCTGTTTATTACTTCCGCCAGTTTCCGCAAAGGCCAGTTCAATTCCCCCAGCCGCTTTTTAAAGGAGATCGACACGGTATTGACCAACCGTTGTCCCTCGCCCTCCACCGACCCTTGATGCCGAACATGCTGCACGAGAGAGAGCAGGACTTTTTTTTCCTGCCCGCTGATTCCGAATTCAAAGGTTATTGTATCTAATGAACTTGACATCCTCCGGTCTTGCGTATATTTTTAATAGCTGTATGATTTTATTGAACAAAGAGGCAATTTAATGTCAATTAAAATTCATGAGACGCCCTGAAGTGCGCGTGGGGACACAGAATCGAGAACCGATGAATTGTATCGATGCAGTGGAAGGCATGGCCAAGGCTTTGCTGGGCAAGTTTCTGGATGTTTCTATGGAGTACCGCGCGGACGACAGCGAATACATCCGCAATGTCAAGGCGGTAATCGATGCCGTGATCCTCTTTGTCAAAAACAACCCTGAGGTCAGCGACAATCCCGATTTGATCCGGGAGGTCCTTTACGATTTTGCGAAAATGCGATGGCTGGCGCGTCTGGAGAAAAGCGAGGGGCCTGATCAGGAGGCGGTTGCCATGCAGGATGTCG
Organism: Desulfosarcina sp.; assembly: GCF_041551955.1. Classification (GTDB taxonomy): domain Bacteria; phylum Desulfobacterota; class Desulfobacteria; order Desulfobacterales; family Desulfosarcinaceae; genus Desulfosarcina. The sequence continues at coordinate 10,359 of NZ_JBFELV010000100.1, read as the reverse complement.
AGTACCAGGCATACTGTTACGATTACCTTTATGCCCACGGTAACTACCCGCGTTGACCTGACAGGTATCCTTCGGTAATAGCCGGATGTCGCCAGATTTCGATTATTGAATCCAACCGGAGAATGGCTGTTTCCAGCGAATGATTCCCCAAAAAGGAAATTTCCAGATGACCGAACCAGATGATGAAGCGCTAAAAGTTGAAATTGATGAGATAATGACCAAGGTGGATATGATTATGGACAAGGTGGCCCGGTTTATTCCCGAGGATACAAAAGATTCCAACAGCGGTGAGTTGCCGGACCGCGCGCCGTGATCCGATGAATGTTGCACCTGCATACCCGGCTACCATTTCCCTCAGGAGGCGCTATGGCATTGACCAAGAACGACATCGTTGCAAAGGTGAACGACTTGGGCTTTACCAAGAAAAAGTCCATCGAAACTGTTGAATCTCTGCTCGAGATCGTCAAGGGAACCCTCGAAGATGGAGACGATCTGCTGGTATCCGGTTTTGGGAAATTCTGCGTGAAGGAGAAGAAGAAGCGGCGGGGAAGAAATCCGGCCACCGGTTCTGACCTGACCTTGCCGGAACGCAAGGTGGTCACCTTCAAATGCTCGGGAAAGCTGCGAAGCAAGATCAACGCCAGCTGATTCAACCGTCTGGATGAAGCCGTCCGGACGGGCCAGGATGCGGGATCGTCGCCTGCAGGGGCATCTGCCTGTGGTCGGCGCAGGCCACAGCGGGTTCGCCTCGATCGCATTTATCCGTTCAACCTTCTATTTTTTCATTGACCCTGCTGTCTACGTCCGCCCGAGTTTGTCAAGAAATGTTCGATGACGCAATTTTTTCAGCACGTCCCTTTCTTCCACCAGGTAGTAAACCGGCTGGTTGCTCTCATCATAACACGCATAGATGGCGGTGTAGCCTCGGGGGTCTGACACGGTCTTGATCCGCCTTACATCGTTATTGAACCGATCGCAAATTTCTTCCCAGGGCTCCAGGGAGGCGTTGTCGACGGGTTCAATCGTTTGGGTCGCTTCGTTGAAATGGACCTGAAGGGATTTCATGGGAACCACCTTGTCTCTTGTCGTTTAACACCGCGTGAACGCGGTTTAGGGGTCGAGGATGAAATCGGTGATATACGGGTTCTCCTTTTTTTCCTGGCCCATCGTGCTGCTCGGCCGATTGCCGTAATCGTGGCCAGGCCAGATGCGGGTATCATCATCAAGTCCGAGGAGTTTTGTCTTAAGGCTCCATATGAGCCGGTTCAGCGATCCACCTTCCAGATCGGTGCGTCCAGCGTCGCCTACAAAGAGGGTGTCTCCGGTAAACAGATGCCCGGCCACCAGAAAACAGCATGATCCTGGGGTATGGCCCGGCGTGTGAAGCACCCGGATCGCTACCGCGCCCAGTTGAATTTGCTCGTTGTCGGTAAGCAATCGGTCCGCCAGGGTGTCCACCCTCAGCCCGGTCTGCCGCTCAAGGTCCCTGATTTCCGGTGAATCGGCGAAAGCGCCGCTGTCTTCGACGTGCATGCAGACGGGTATCATAAGGGATGCTCGCAGCGCTGCGTTGGCCAGCACATGATCCGGGTGGCCATGCGTGTTGAGGATCAGCACGGGCGTGGCTTTCTCCCGGTTGAGTATGCCGATGACCGTTTGGGGTTCGCCGGCCGGATCGATGATGACGGACAGGCCGGTTTCACGGCATGTCACAATGTAGGTGTTGACCATAAAAGGCCCCAGCGGCAGCAGGGTGATTTTGATGGCGTCCATGGTTTCACTCCGCGTTTTCGTGAAAAGGGGCTGAGAAAATAATACGCGCCCGACTTGATGCTGTCAATTCATCCATCGACAAAGAAGCGGCCTTGCCGATGGGGGAGGGCGTGATCGGCGGGAACGGAGAGCGATGGGCCAGCCTTGAGGTTGAGGCCGATCACTATGCAGGGTGTTTTTTCCATTCACCGTGGAGGATATGATGAGAACCTTGAGGTTCGGTATCTTGTTTCTTGCGGTCCTGGCTTGCGGCGGCTGTACCACCGTTCAGGTGAGCCAGGATTATGACCCCCACGCGGATACGTCCGGCTACGGTACCTGGCATTGGCGGAACCCGGTTCAGTCGGCCACTGGGGACATTCGCATCGACAACCCACTGCTGGATAAACGTATTCGTCATGCCGTCGACAATCATCTCAAGGGCCGCCATATTATTGGTGCGGCTCAAGAACGACCGGATATATATCTGTCCTACCACCTGACCATCCAGCAGAAAATTCAAAGCGACAGCTATTACTCGACAGTGGGCGTGGGCAGTTACTATCATCCGTGGTACGGGGGGCTCGCCACTGAAACGCGCATCCGGCAGTATGACGAGGGGCGCTTGACCATCGATATCCATTCAGCGGAGTCGGGAGCCTTGATGTGGCGGGGGGTGGGTGTTTTCCGGCTGAGAACTCACAACACCCCCGAAGATGCAGCCGAGGCGACCCAGGAAATCGTGGACAAGATCCTTTTTCAGTTTCCGCCGGGTTCCCCACGATAATACGTCTACCGGTCTTGCTTCAGTGCGGGTGTCGTCACGAAGGTTGTCCGGTCGGTCGTGGACCATGGGATGGAGGCGGGCTCTCGGTCAGGTAAAATTGCAGATCATGCTGTCGTTGGGCGTAAAGGGTGCGAAGGATCGTCCGGCTTCCGCAGCCAGATGTCCGGGAAATGCAATGCCGGATGCATGCTCTGCGTAGTTGACAAAGGTTCGCCCATCGATACGAACTTTCATACCCTTTTGGGGTGACTTCAAAGGGACGATCACAAAGGTGTTTTTGTACCTGTCTTCCAGATCGGCATATCCTAACAACTGCGCCTGTCTACCGACACTGACTTCGAGATAATGGCGCGATCCCTTCAGGATCATCGGTTGGTATACTTCACCAATACGATCCAGCAAACCCGTCAACTTGCGATTCATGGTATTACCTCCTCAATGCATTTCGTTTGCGCCAGATAAAAGCATGGCGATAATATGCAGTAAACCGTTCATTTCCACATGCGTGGGGCCAACGCGCTGAAGCTTGCCCCAAACCGGTCGGTTAAATGACAGCCCGCCGTCGGTCAAAATGTCCACCGTTGCCAATAAGATAGTCGGCACGAAAAAGACATCGGGCAATATGAGTGGAGTAAGCACATGTTGAGGGGATAATACTATCACCACGAGGAATTCATGGCCGGGAGACGGCGCCGCGATCCCCTTTCTGGCGTCATTGCGGAATCTACCCGTCGGCCGGCCGTCGGTGTGCGGAGCAATGAGATGTCATTCTGTCACGGGCCGATATTTCATTCGTTCTTTTCCACAGGGACAACGCCCTTGCATGCGCCATAACTAGCTGGAAGGAATGCTTAACCCCGATGCGGCAATCCAAACAGGCAATAGCTTTTATCCACATGCTGTGATATGTTGTAGACCTGAAAAAAAGTGATAGCGGCTACCTGAATGGCAGCGATGCCGAACAGCGACCAATGGTTGCTGTTTACCTTCTGATCGTTTTACCCTTTCGGGCATGCGCATGCTATTCAGTCGTTTGTCCAACGCATTGAGATCTTGATCATCTCAGGTGAATTCAATCAGATGGAGATAACGAATGACGGATCCCAGATTCTTGTCCGCTGACATCGATCCCGCCAAAGACACCAATGTGAGCAGCCTGAAAGAACAGGCGATGCAGCTGATCGACCAGGAGTTGAACGAGGACCAGAAACTGCACGACGATGCGGCAGTCGCCATCCTGAACGATTACGACGGGATGGGCGCCGAAACCTTTTTGAAACAGATGCATACCTTCAGTTTAATCCTGAATGCCCTCAACAATAAGACCGTGTTCCTGGAGATGGCGACCCTGCTGGCAAACCTGTTGCGGGCAGGAATTTACAAGGTTGACGGCGAGGCGCTTGACGCTGTATCCGTGCGACGGGACGCCATACAGGTGCAGGTCGATGGCAAGTCGACGATGATTGGCAGCGTGAATGCAGAGCTGCTGACAATCTTGTCTCTGGGAAAGGAAAGCCTTGAAACGGAACGGCAGTTGATGGTGATCGATCGGTTGGTCAAACGCCGCAATGAAAAAAACCTGCAGGCCGTCTCCGGTGCGTTCAAGATCCCTTTGCACGACACAGAAAAAATCACCCTTTTAATCGAGAAGCTGTTTGATGGGCAGGGCAACTTCATCCGCAAAACATTTGAGCCGATGATCGATGAACTGGCACGGCACGGGAACCACGCTTTTGAATTGTTGTGGTGTTATTTCAAGGCGCTGAAGGGCCGTGCCAACCGGGTTGCCTTCCTCAATGCGCTGCAGCACCTGATCAGCCGCATCAAGCGTCCCAAACACGCGCTGCGTTTTCTGTTGGCCGATTTCTGTCGGCATCCCGATCGGGTGGAGCCTTCGGACCGGAATGCGATCATGCTGGCCAACATCCTACTCAGGACATACAACAAAGAGCTTGATGTCGATATCGAGATGACGCCGGAAGAGGTTCTCAATGTCCGCAACGGATTAGACAGGAACGTGGTGCACTATGCACAGTTTCGGATCGATTCGGTGGAGTATCGATTCTCCAGCAAAGTGGTTGCCATTCACGAGAAGATGGTGGCGCTTTTAAACGCTGCCACACCTGGCAAACCGAAGCCATCCGTGCGCCACCTGCTGTTCCTCGAACGTGAAATTTTCATCTTTCTTTCCCTGCTGTCGGGTAAAACCGCTCACCTTATTTTGGTCTCCGCATTGAACGAATATGGCGATCCCAAGGCCGGGATCTATCGCACCCTTAGGGCTGCAACCTACCTGCCGGTTTTCCTGCAGCACCTGAAAATCATCGTCCGCGGCGTTGGACGGGTGGGGACACGCGATGATGTGAGCCTGCTCAGAAAAATCAGCGAATATGGCTATCAGTTGTCCGAACTCAGTGGTACCCCGGAAAATCAGCGCTCCGTCGTTCGAACCATGGAATGGATCGATAATGTCATACGCAGCATCACCACCGTCAACTGGCATTCAGCATAAGCGCAGGGGGGGCTTCACGTGAGCGATCAACTGTCGGAGAAACGCCTCCTTTCTGCGCTTGAAAAGAAAGGTTTGCTGTCATTTTCTAAGGCGCGCGACCTTTACAATCAACGCTTTGAATTGATCAAACAATACGAGCGGCGCCGCGTCAACCACGGTGAGACCGAATTCATTGAAAAACGGGACAAACCCTTTATCTTCATCGATACCATCGTCGCACTGAACCTGAAGCGCAAAGATGACCCGTCGAAAACCCTGGATGAGGATACCATTTTTCAAACCCTGGCGGAAAGCTGGAAAATTCCTTTCGTCAAGGTCGACCCGCTGAAATTGGATTTGAATGTCGTCACCAACACCATTCCCATCTCCTTTGCCAAAAACCACCTGGTGCTGCCGGTGGAGGTCAGCCAGGGAAGACTTACCATAGCCACACCCAACCCGTTCAATCTCGACGTGTTCGAGGATATCACCCGTGCCTGTCAGATGCAGGTCAGTGCCGTGGTCAGTCCACGGTCAGACATCATCAAACTCATCGAAGAGTTCTTTGGCTTTAAACGATCCATCGCGGCCGCCGAGCATCAGTTTTCCGGACCTACCGTGGACCTGGGTAATCTTGAGCGGTACATTCAACTCAAATCCGCAGACGAGTTGCCGTCCCATGACCATCACGTGGTCAATGCCGTCAACCACCTGTTCATTTACGCATTCGACCAGAAGGCCAGTGACATTCATATTGAACCGAAACGGGACGTCAGTTTAGTCAGAATGCGGATCGACGGCGTATTGCACACCGTCCACAAGCTGCCCAAAAATGTCCACTCGGCAATCATCAGCCGGATCAAGAATCTGGCCGGACTGGACATGTCCGAGAAGCGTCGGCCCCAGGATGGCCGGATCAAGACCGGCAAGAAAGACGTGGAGGTCGAGATTCGTGTGTCTACCGTGCCGGTGGCCTTCGGTGAGAAGGTGGTCATGCGGATCATGGATCCGGATATATTGTTCCAGGACCTCGAGCGTCTGGGCTTTTCATCGGTGGATTTGCAAAAGTACCACCAGATTGTTTCCCATCCCCACGGCCTGGTCCTGGTCTGCGGCCCCACGGGCAGTGGAAAATCCACCACGCTCTACTCCACACTCCGGAAAATCAGCACCACGAAGGTCAATGTCACCACCGTGGAAGACCCCATTGAAATGGTGCATGAAGATTTCAACCAGATCGCCGTCAGACCCCAGGTGGGAATTACCTTTGGGTCGATCATGCGCAATATCCTCAGGCAGGATCCCGACATTATCATGATCGGGGAACTCCGGGACCTGGAAACGGCGGAGAACGCCATCCAGGCGGCGCTCACCGGCCATTTGGTCATGTCGACCCTGCACACCAACGATGCCCCGTCATCCATCGTCCGGTTGATGGACCTGGGGGTTCCCGCGTTTCTCATCCAGGCGACACTCAGGGGCGTTCTTTCTCAGCGGCTGGTTCGAAAAATCTGCAATGCCTGCAAGGCGCCCATCGAAGTAGATGCGGGAAAACTCAGTGCGCTGGGGCTGGAAACCGGGAAATCAGGTCTGCTGTCTCTTTTCCGTGGCAAAGGGTGTCAGAAATGCAGAGGGACCGGTTATCAGGGAAGAACCACCATCCATGAAGTACTTCCTTATTCCGATGCGATCAAATCCCAGACCGTTCCAGACGTGGATTTGGCTGTCCTGACGGAAACGGCAAGGGTTGAGGGCATGGCCTCGCTGCGGGAGAGCGCCATCGAGAAACTGATGGAAGGCATCACGACCTATCAGGAAGTGCTTCGCGTCACCTCAACAAATGATCTCGGGTGACCGTCGAACTGCTTTCGTATACGCACAAAACCAAAAGCCTGCCCTGGAAAGGGCAGGCTTTATCTTTGTTTGGCATGGCAGGCGTCTGGTTTAATTGATTGGCGTCCTGAATCGTTCTCCAGGAAAAACGACATTGGCCGCGCTGGTGATGATCACCGTGGAGGTGGTCTGTTCTGTATGCAGGACGAGAAAGGTGCCAAAGTCCACCGGGGGAAGGCTTTTTGAACTGATCTCGTTCTTTTCCAGGACTGTTTTCTGCTTACTGTAAATGCTGTATTGCTGGCCGACCTGAATGTTGTCGGCGCGGCCCTTATCGATAAATGCCAGGGTATAGTCACCGGTCAATTCCAGGTGATCTTCAGCGATGATAATTTGTCCATCCATACCGGGGACGCTTGGCATGAGTTCAATGCTGGAAGATCGCTGACTGTAGGGCATCAGCATGTCGTCCACACGGATTGGCCGAAAAGACTTCAGGACCTTTGCGATAACCATATCCGGTTCCTTTTTAGTCACTTCCACGATGCCCAGGATATAATGCTGGGTCCCGATGGTTTCGGTTGAATCGCGTTCGTCCGTCGGTTTCATATGCCTAAAAACGGTATGCCGGCTCCCGGGAATGAGAAGGGCTTGGGCGGCATCTCCTTGCGGAAGGATGTAAACCATGTCCCCTTCGCTGATCAGGACTTTTCTCCCTTGAACCTCGAAAATGGTTCCCGATGGCGTTACGGGTGGTTTACGGATAAATCCGACACGGTCAATGGAAGGATATACGAAAAAGGGTGCCGGCGCGTTTTTATCTTCGGCGGGCACGACGGGCTTGATGGGTGCGGGTTGGATTACGGCAACAGGCGGGATGGCTTCGCTTTGCGTGATGGCCTGAGAACCCGACTTTCGGTAAAGGCGTATCCGTTCACCGGGAAAGATCCAGTGAGGATTGGTAATCTGATCGTTGCCTTCCCACAGTTCCGGCCACAACCAGGGAGAATCGTTAAAATGGTTAGACAGGTCCCAAAGGGTATCACCTTTTTGGATCGTGTAGTAAAACCCCGTCTCGCTTTCGACCACGTTGATCTTGTCTGCCGCCGTTGAAGGCGTTACAAATAGCAGGGGCAGGAGCAGAAAAACGGAAATAAGAGTGGTTGAATTAATTCTGCGATTCATCAGAAACCTCATTTTTTGGGTGTCTTACAGGCGTAAGAATATCGCTTTCAGAGAGTGTTATCGGCCGTCATACGACATCACTAAAGCTTCTTTACACCATCGCTGCCAAAAAAAATATTTTCAGGCCCATCGATGATGGACTCGTAAAAAGAATCAATGCATCTATTGCAACTTTCTTTTTGATTTCAGTAGCCTGATTAATGGTGAGTTGTCAAGAAATTAGGGCAGAAACAAAAAACCCCCGCAGGATCAACCATGCGAGGGCTTTTTTATCAGTACGCGATCAGGGTTCGGGGGACTGGGGGACGGGTTACATCATACCGCCCATGCCGCCCATGCCGCCCATACCGCCCATGCCGCCGCCACCACCGGCGCCAGCCATCGGGTCAGCGGATTTGTCATCGGGCTTGTCAGCGATCATGGCTTCAGTGGTGAGCATCAGAGAGGCTACGCTGCCTGCGTTCTGAAGGGCGAACCGAACCACCTTGGTAGGATCGATAACACCGGCTGCGATGAGATCTTCATACGTATTGGTTTCCGCATTGTAACCCATGGCACCTTCGGCGTTTTTGACCTTGTCGATAACCACGCTGCCTTCGAAACCAGCGTTGCCGGCGATGCGGCGCAGCGGTTCTTCAATGGCCCGCATGACCACCTTGACACCCAATTTCTGGTCGGCTTTGATTTTGATCTTGTCTAATGCAGAAAGGGTGCGAACCAGCGCGACGCCGCCTCCGGGCACGATACCCTCTTCGACCGCGGCGCGGGTCGCATTCAGAGCGTCCTCGACGCGGGCCTTCTTCTCTTTCATTTCGGTTTCGGTTGCCGCGCCGACGTTGATCACGGCTACGCCGCCGATCAGTTTGGCCAGACGTTCCTGCAGTTTTTCACGATCGTAGTCGGAAGTGGTCTCATCGATCTGTGCACGGATCTGTTTGACACGCCCTTCCAGTGCGGAGCGCGCGCCGGCACCGTCGACGATGGTGGTGTTGTCTTTGTCGATGCTGTTGCGTTTACATTTGCCCAGGTCGGCTAGGGTCAGGCTCTCAAGCTTGATGCCTAGGTCTTCGGAAACCACCTGGCCGCCGGTGAGAATGGCGATGTCTTCCAGCATGGCTTTTCTACGGTCGCCGAACCCAGGGGCTTTGACGGCGGCCACTTGAAGGGTGCCGCGCAGCTTGTTGACGACCAGGGTCGCCAGCGCTTCGCCGTCAACGTCTTCGGCGATAATGACCAGAGGTTTACCCATCTTGGCCACCTGCTCAAGCACCGGCAGGAGGTCTTTCATGTTGCTGACTTTTTTCTCATTGATCAGGATGAAGGGGTCTTCCAGCGAAACAACCATCTTCTCGGGATCGGTCACGAAATATGGCGAAAGATAGCCCCGATCGAACTGCATGCCTTCAACCACGTCCAGAGTGGTCTCCATGCCTTTGGCTTCTTCTACGGTAATTACGCCTTCCTTGCCGACCTTGTTCATGGCCTCGGCGATGATGTTGCCGATCGTTTCATCATTGTTGGCGGAAATGGTTCCGACCTGAGCGATTTCTCGCTGATCCTTGGTCGGCTTGCTCATCTTGTGAAGCTCTTTGACGGCGACTTCGACCGCTTTGTCGATGCCACGTTTGATGGCCATGGGATTGTTGCCTGCAGCAACGAGCTTCTGGCCCTCTTCGTAGATGGCGCGGGCGAGAACCGTTGCGGTGGTGGTTCCATCTCCGGCCATATCACTGGTTTTGCTGGCCACTTCCTTTACCATTTGTGCGCCCATGTTTTCGAACTTGTCTTCCAGTTCGATCTCTTTGGCGACAGTAACGCCGTCCTTGGTGACGGTGGGGGAACCCCATGACTTGTCGATAACGACGTTTCTGCCCTTGGGGCCCAGGGTAACAACCACTGCATCGGCAAGCGCCTTGACGCCGTTGAGCATCGCTTCGCGGGCTTTCATATCATATTTAATCACTTTACCAGCCATTTTGCTTAACCTCCATATTCTATCGTTAGTTGGGTAATCGTCTACTCAATGACGCCGAGCACGTCGTCTTCGCGCATGATCAGATACTCTTCCCCGTCGATTTTCACTTCGGTTCCAGAGTACTTTCCGAACAGAATCCGGTTGCCGACCTTGATCTCCAGTGCCACGCGTTTGCCGTCATCACCAACTTTGCCATTTCCTACCGCCTTAACTTTTCCCTCAGCCGGTTTTTCCTTGGCGGTGTCCGGGATGATAATGCCACCTTTGGTGGTGGTCTCTTCTTCGACGCGCTGCACCAGAATTCGATCCTGCAATGGTCTGAGTTTCATTTTTCCT
>NZ_JBFELV010000099.1:0-13857 GCF_041551955.1 Desulfosarcina sp. | reverse complement strand
GGAGAGCCGGATGAGACCACTTCTCCGTCTGAGATGGACTTGCCGACCCCGGTCATTGGACCCACGGTGACATGGCTGCCGATGGTCAGGTGGCCGGAAATACCTGCCTGCCCGGCAAGTATGGCGTGGTGGCCGATCTGAGTACTGCCGGCAATGCCAACCTGAGCCACAATTAAGCTGTCTTCGCCGACAACCACATTGTGAGCGATGTGAACCAGATTGTCTGTTTTAACCCCGCGCTGAATCCACGTCCGGCCGAAGGTCGCACGATCGATGGTGTTGCAGGCACCGATTTCGACGTCGTCATCAATCTGAACGATGCCAATCTGTGGTATTTTATGGTAGCGTCCGCTCTCCGCAACAAAACCATAACCATCACTTCCGATTACCGAACCCGGATGAATCGTCACCCGGTTTCCGATCCGGCAACCGTTCATGATGGTTACATGGGGATGAATCAGCACCTTGTCTCCTATGATCACCCCGTCCCCGATAAAAACGCCATCTTGAATGATCGAATCTGCGCCAATCGTCACGCGATTGCCAACGCTGGTGAACGCACCAATATATACCCCATCGCCTGTACGGAGGTCACTGCCGATTGCGGCCGTTTTATTGATACCCGGAGGTGGAGGAACCGTCGGATGAAATAACGCCACCACCTTGGCAAATGCCAGTTGTGGATTGCTCACACCGATCAGGTTTTTCCCCGGGGCCTTGAACCCCGTGGGAACCAAAATGGCCCCGGCCCGCGTGTCGTCGATGCGCTTTAAATAATTGACGCTGCCTGCAAAGGTGATTTGATTTGAATCTGCTGTTTCAAAGGGCGCAACGCTGCTGATTTTTTTCTTTTTTTGGCCAACGGCTTCACCATTGGTCGCTTCGGCAATAGCTTCAAGGGAGTATTCAGTGGGCACTGTCGATACCTATGCTTATTTTTTCTTGTTCTTGGCGTAACGGGCGTTGTATTGTTTAATGACCTCATCGGTGATATCGATGGTGCTCGGTGAGTAGAGCACCCCGCGTTTGTCCATAATCAATAGGTATCCCCCTGATTTACCGATCTCATCGACGATTTCCAGCGTGTCTGATTGAAGTCCACCCATTAATTTTTTCTGAACGCCCTGCAGCTCCACCTCATATTTTTTCTGCAAGGTTTTGATGTCATTGATCTTGATTCTGAACTCACGTTCTTTTTCTTCGCGCATTTCCTTGCTCATCACAAGTGCTTCGCGCTCCAGGCGCTTCTTTATTTCCTCGATTTCAACGCCCTTTTCCTTAAGTTCGGCCTCCATCTTTTTGCCTTGCGTCGTGATTTCTGCTTTGATGTCTTTCCCGGCGTCTGAATTATCAAATAAGCGTTGAAACTCGACCACGCCTATTTTTGCCACATCCGCACAAAAGCCGGTCCCCCCAACCAAAAGAAATGCCGAAACCATCAGGATCATCCATTTGCTTGCAGATCGCATACATTCCCCTTTCCATGCTTCGATGTCTATTCAGCTATCGTAATTAACATTTAATGGCGGTTTTAATCAAATGTTTGTTGGCCGCGTGGGCCAAATTCCGTTTATCCGTCGCTTCGATTTAAAACGCGCCGCCCATGGAAAATTCCCAATTGACTCCGGAATCCTCTCCATTTTCTTCTTTGGGATCCAAGATATGGCCGCCTTCAATGCGAATCGGTCCGATGGGTGAATACCATCGAATGCCGTAGCCGGCAGCTTGGCGGAGCGTGCCAAAATCAATTGTATCATCAGGTCCATAAACATTGCCGGTATCATAGAAAACGACGCCGACAATGCCTATATCTTTGAATAGCGGATAGGTGAGTTCAAAATTGAACTGGACAAACGATTCGCCGCCTTCTTCCGTTGTCTCACCGGCGCTGTTAACGGTTTTGATGTTGATGTCCTGAAAACCGAAACCGCGGATGGAATTCAAGCCGCCCAGATAGAATTTTTCATAATCGGGCAGGATATAGTTGTCCAGTTCCTTCACAAATCCCGATTTTCCATGAAGAAAAGTGACCAACTCTTTGTAAACCGGGATATACCAGCCCAGTTCACCCACGACTTTGTTAAAACCGATATCACCGCCCAACCCCGCATATGTATATGAGAGGCTGTGATCCTGACCCTGCGTGGTGTTGAAGGCACGGTCCCTTGAATCATAGCTCAACGCCGTGGTGATGGCGCTGGTGGCGTTTTCCCCTTCCAGTTCCTTGATATTGTCTGAGGCGTCGTCTGTAATTTCTGAAATGTCCGTGACATCATACCGGTAGGATAGGGAGGCACGGGTAAAGTCAAAGATGGGGTAACTGACGCCTAATCCGCCACCCGTGCTGGTCTTGTCGTAGGTGTCGTAATCGCGCCTGGTGCGGTAGACGCTGGCTGTACCGGACAATGGAATGTCAAACATCCACGGCTCGGTGAAGCTCAGGCTATATAGATCAGAAACCCCTCCGACCTGACCGCTCAGTTTGAGGATCTGCCCACGACCGAAAAGGTTTCTCTGGGATACCGAGCCGGTCACGAAGATGTCGTCCACCGTGCTGTACCCCGCGCCAAAGGTGAAGGTGCCTGTGGGCTTTTCCAAGACCTTGATGTTCACATTCATCTTGTCGTCGGCACTGCCTTTCGGCGTATCAACTTTAATATCCTCAAAAAAATCTAAGCGGTTGAGATTGCGCACACTTCGCTTGAGGCGGCTGCCGCTGTAAGTTTCCTGTTCGTATATACGAAGCTCTCTGCGAATGACTTTATCCCGGGTGCGGGTATTGCCGGCGATTTCGATGTTTTCGAAGTAGACTTTATCTCCTTTTTTAGCCGAGTAAGTGATATCCACCAAAAGGTTCTCGGTGTCTTCCTTCGTCAATGGGGAGATCTCCGCGTAGGCATAACCTGCATCGGCATACAGATCGGTCAGTCGAAGGACATCCATTCTGACGGTCTCCCGGTTGAAGTATGGCTCTTGCGAAATCTGAAGTCCAGCCATCAACCGGGTCCTGGGCAGGATCATGTCTCCTTTTATGTCAATGGTGCCCACTTTAAATCGCTCGCCCTCTTCAATTTTGAAGGTGATAAAGATCCATTGGTCCTCGAAGTCGACTACCGGATCGGCGACTTTGGCACGAATAAACCCCTGCGTGTGATAGTAAGCCATGAGGCGGGCGGCATCTTGACCCAGATCTTCTCGATTCAATTCGCCGGAAGAAGTGAGCCAGGAGAAAAAACCCTTTTCAGATGTGCTGATCAGCTTTTTCAGCTTTTTTTCGGGGAAGGTGCGGTTTCCCTGGAAGGTGATTTCTTTAATTTTGATCTTCTTGCCTTCCTCGATAACAAATTCTACATCCGCCTGGTTGTTGTCCCGGTCGTGGGTGGTGTAGTTGATTTTAATATTGTGATAGTTCTTCTCCTTGTACATGGCCTGGAGTTGATCGATGTTGGACTTGATCGTGAAAATGTTTAAAATCGAACCCGTGCTGATGCTTAAATTCTCCCGGAGCTTCTTGTCCTTGAAAACGTGGTTCCCGCTGAACGAGATTTTTCGAATGGTTGGCTTCTCCTGGACGTGAAAAACGACCCATTTCCCGCCTTCATCTTCTTCTGCTTCGACGCGAATATCCTCAAAATAGCCCATCTTATAAATATTTTTCAAGTCTTTGGAGAGCTCACCGGCACGCAGCACGTCACCAGTTTTTACCCGGATCACCCGTTCGATGGCGTCCGCTTCGATCCTTTTATTCCCCGTGACGCGCACGCCTGTAATGAGTTCCCGACGAAACAGCTGTCGGGCCAGTTTTTCGGCCGCTTTTTTGGAAATGGCCCTCAGGTTTTCCATGCCCGAGCCAGACTCATAGATGGCGTATACCGGTTTGTTGCCCACCGTTTCCACCATGTTGATGTCAAGGCTGATGTCGTTGCCGATACGCGTCATGCTTCCCCAGATCACACTGTCCGCACCGGCGTTCAGGCCAAATCGTCTAAGGGCTTCTAAATCGGAGGTGACTTTCATCGCGTCGGCGGTTTGTGCTTGGTTCGTCTCTGCGGAAATGGCACCTTCTGTCTGCAGGTGCTCATTAATGACTGTTGGGATGTCATCGGCCAGGTAGGACAGGCTCTGGCTGGCATGAATCTCAAAAGGCAACACCAGCACACGAACCGTTTCAACGGCAGCAGCGGTGTGGGTGACGAGAAAAAGGGAAAAAAACAGTACTGGAAAAAATCGCCTCAACATCGAATCCCCCTGAATTATTGCGGTCTCAGCACCATTTTGGTCGAATCGGATTAAAATTTATTGATATTCCTGCAACGCTCCGTTGGCGATGGTTACCCGCCGGGATACCAGCGCCGCCAGTTCCATGTTGTGGGTGACCACAACCAGTGCCATTCCCATTTCCTGGTTCAACTCCATCAGCAGGCTGTGGATCTGGTCACTGTTTTTTCGATCCAGATTACCAGTCGGTTCATCTGCCAGAAGTATCGCCGGTCGAAGCACCAGGGCACGGGCCAGGGCCACGCGTTGCTGCTCGCCACCGGACAATTCACTGGCCCGGTGGGTCAACCGATTTTTCAGGCCTACCCGAACCAGGATCGCTTCGGCAGCCTTCATTGCCGTTTTTTTCCCCACACCGCCGATCAACGCCGGCATCATGGTATTTTCCAATGCCGAGAATTCGGGAAGGAGGTGGTGAAACTGAAAGACGAAACCGATAGACCGGTTGCGAAAACGGGCCAGTCGGCTGTCATCCAACATCAGAACATCTTTTCCCGAATATTCCAGCGTGCCGGCATCCGGTCTGTCCAAGGTTCCGAGAACATGAAGGAGCGTTGATTTTCCGATGCCCGATGCGCCCACGATGCCTATCGTTTCCCCACGGCCAAGATTGAATGCCAACTGGTCGAGGACCACGATTCGGGCCCCGCTGTGGTTGTAAATTTTGCTGATTTCGGAAGCCTGAATCAAGGGCTTTCCGGAGGGACGTGGGTCGCCTGTTTCCATCCGTTTGGTGTCTCCGTTGCCGTTATCCATGCCGGATGGCCTCGACCGGATCAATGCCGGCTGCCTGACGGGCCGGATAAAGGGTTGCAGCGAAGCAGATGATCAGCGCACACAGTGCAATCAGCACGACGTCCGATATCTTCATGTTAACCGGCAGTGTATTGATATAGTATACGTCTGCCGGGAGTTGGATAAAGGCGTAGCGCTTTAGGAGGGTACACAACGTCAACCCTGCAGACGCACCCAGCAGTGTGCCCACCAGGCCGATCATCAGGCCTTTGATGACGAAGATTCGGCTGATGGACCCGGACGTTGCACCCATGGCTTTCAGAATAGCGATGTCCTTTCGTTTTTCCATAACCATCATGACCAGGGATCCGGCAATATTGAATGCCGCAACCAGGACGATCAGGGCCAGGATGATGAACATGACGGTTTTTTCCAGCCGAAGGGCTGAAAATAGGTTGCGGTTCATCTGCCGCCAGTCCTCTATGGCATAGTCACGGTCCACAACCTTTTCAATCCCATTGGCAACCGCTTTGACCATATCCATATCCTGCAGGCGGATCTCGATGCCACTGACCGAGGCGGGCATTCGGAGAATCTTCTGGGCCTGCTTCAGATCGACAAAAGCCATTGTCCCATCGAATTCATACATCCCGGATTCGAACAGGTCGGCCACCTCATATTTAATCATGGCGGGGATATGGCCGGCCGGTGAGAGCATTCCCCGCGGCGAAATCATATATACCGTGTCTCCGCGGATCACGCCCAGGTTGGCTGCCAGTTCTTTGCCCAAAATGATGCCGGGAAGTTGATCGTTCGCACCTGACGCCGCTTTCGTACCATGTCGTTTCAGCAATCGGCCGGTATCCACGCTGTTGATGCCGATCTTTCCCTGGGCGGGATCGACGCCTTTCAAAACTGCGCCGGCAGCCCGGGTTGTCGTCCGAAGGACCACCTGGGTGGTTATAAATGCCGATGCCGTTTCAATTTCTCCAATGGGCTTCAGCACTGCCAATACCTGCTTGTAGTCGCTAAAATCTCCCTGTTTTTTGGTGAGCACCAAGTGTGGACGGATTCCCATAATCCGCGATTTGAGGTCGTTTTCAAACCCGGCCATGACAGCGATGACGACGATCAGGGCCATTACCCCCACGGTGACCCCGGCAATGGAAAGCACCGTAATCAGCGAGATAAAGGTCCGCTTCTGGCGGGTCCTGAGATAACGCCCAGATACAAATGTCACAAATGACATGGCATTACCGGTGGCGACTGTGTGTGAGTGTTCTCCGCGATGATTCTTGCCAGATGCGATTGAAAATGAATCAATGGTCCATTTTTGAAACCCCTGCCCGGGGTTTCATGTGGGGAAACAGGATGACCTCTCGGATGGAAGGGGCATCGGTCAACAACATGACCAGACGATCGATACCTATGCCCTGACCGGCAGTTGGCGGCATGCCATATTCCAAGGCTTCGATATAATCGTCATCCATGAAATGGGCTTCGTTGTCGCCGGCGTTTCGATCTTCCACCTGCTGCAGAAATCGTCCCCGCTGGTCTTCCGGGTCGTTTAGTTCGGAAAACCCATTGGCGATTTCCCGCCCCGCGATGAACAGTTCAAACCGCTCGGTCAGCTCCGGATGGGCGTCGCTTCTTCTGGACAGCGGTGAGACTTCCGCCGGGTAACCGGTGATAAAGGTCGGCTGGATCAACCTGGGTTCCACGAGCGCATCGAACAATTTGGTGATCACTTTTCCCAGACGACCGGTTTTCGTGATGGTAATACCCTGTGAATCGGCAAATTCGAGCAACCGGTCCTTGTCGTTCAGCAGGGACGGATCGACTCCGCCGATCTTTTCCAGTGCGTCGAAAAGGGAAATCCGTTTCCACCTGCCCCCCCAATCGATTTCATTGCCTTGATAGGCAACCACGGTGCTGCCGGTGATCTCTTGAGCAATTTGCGCGAACATCTGTTCGGTGAGATCCATCAAATCTTCATGCGTGGCATAGGCTTGGTAAAACTCAACCATGGTGAACTCCGGGTTGTGCTGGGCAGAGACGCCTTCGTTCCTGAAATTGCGGTTGATCTCGAAAACCCGTTCAAATCCGCCGACAACCAGTCGTTTGAGGTAAAGCTCCGGCGCGATGCGCAGGTATAGGTCCATATTCAGTGCATTGTGGTGGGTCTTGAAGGGGGTCGCCTCGGCGCCTCCCGGGATGGGTTGCATCATGGGCGTTTCGACTTCCAGAAAATCACGGGACAGGAAAAAGGTCCGCATGGCCTGGATGATCTGGCTGCGTTTGATAAAAATTTGCTGAACATCCGGGTTCATGATCAAATCAATGTAGCGTTGCCGGTATCGCTTTTCCGGATCTTTAAGCCCATGAAATTTCTCAGGAAGCGGTCTGGTGGACTTGCAGACAAGATGAATCCCGGAGGCCAGAATGGTCCATTCGCCGGTTTTGGTGCGAAACAGGGTTCCTGTAATCTCAACGAAATCCCCAACGTCAAGGCGTTTAAACAGGTCATATGACTGCTCCCCGACCCTGTCTCTGCGCACGTAGGCCTGCATGAGGCCGGTCCGGTCCTTGAATCGCACGAAGGCGGATTTTCCGAAACGGTTGATGGCCATCATCCGTCCCGCCACGCTGAACGGGGAAGGATCCTCTTGCTGATCATCCGGCAATTCTATTAGATGGCCCTGAATATCCCTGATGGTATGGCTGACGGCCAAGCCGTTGGGGAACAGATTGATTCCGTCTGCCCTCAGGCCGTCCGCTTTTTCTTTTCGCTTGCCGAGCAAGTCCTTGGCGTTGTCCATGATAACCCCGATTGATAATGGCTCCGAATCCGTTTATTCAATGTGCCGGACGTCGTTTGGTTTCTGTCGACGTCTCTATGATGGGACGCCTCCTGCATCGGGCCGTGATCGATCCTATGATCAGGGGCTCCATCGAAAAATGGTAAACCACTTCTGCTATCTCATTTGGTGGATGGTGTCAAGGAGAGGACCTTGCAGAAAACAATTCTCGGCGAGAGAGGTAAACAGGGGAATCCCGGCGTTTCGATCATCGTTCATCGCCTCGATGCACCCGGACGTGTATGGGCTGTCGCGCGAAACGGAATCGAATGCGGCGAAAACCGCGGCACACGGTCCTTGCCTTTGCGGCACGTCGCCGACACCGGACCCTTGAAGGCCGGACATTGGGTCGGCGATTGAACCCGGTTGGAATCAAGGGACCGGTGGTCGTTGACAGGGGGCTCAGCAGCAGCCCGAGTCGCCGCAGCCGCATCCACCGCTGGAACAGTCGGACCCACATCCACCGTGCTGCTGTGTGGCGGTTTCGTTGATTCCCACAACCTCGATCTTGAAGGTCAGGGATTGGCCGGCCAAGGGGTGGTTCAGATCGAAGGTTACGTTTTTGTCATCGATACGGTCAACCCGGGCCGGGAGTTGCTGACCCTGGGGCGTGCTCAGCATTAAGGTCTGGCCCACTTCGGGTTTCATTCCTTCTGGAATGTCGGATTTCGGGAAGTGGTGCATCCGGCTGTCATCGCGATGACCATAGGCTTCTTCCGGGGAGAGGGTGAAGGTTTTGGTTTCGTTGAGCGACATACCCATGATTGCTGATTCGAACCCGGGAATCACCGTACCCGCGCCCATTTGAAGTTCCATGGGCTGGCGGCCTTCACTGGAATCAAAGACTTCTCCATTGTCAAGGGTGCCGGTGTAATCAACGCTCACGAACAATCCGCTTTCAACTTTTTCCATCGTAAACTCCTTTGCTATTTAATTGAATCATTCCAGTCATAATTGGGACGAATCACATAAAGTCAAGGCATTATCCGGGCGGTATAAAAGGACGCAGCGAGATTTACCGTGCCCGACGACCGGGATCCTGCATGCTTGACAGAACCCTGATTTGCTGTAATTTCAAGAAACAATATCAATCACTGCCGGGAGGACAATCATGCGAATTGAAACAGACGCGATGGGGGACATGCAGGTTCCTGAAAACGCCTGGTATGGCATCCATACCTCTCGCTCCATGGAAAATTTCAATGTTTCCGGTGAATCGCTGCCTCTGGCGATCGTCCATGCCATCGTTCACCTGAAAGCGGCCTGCGCCGCGGCTAACGAGCAGCTCGGGCTTCTCGATCAAAAAAGATCCCAGGCGATTCGCAAGGCCTGCCAAGCGGTTCTCGCCGGTGCGCACGATGACCAGTTCCCCGTCGATGTTTTTCAGGCCGGATCCGGCACCTCCACCCAGATGAATGTCAACGAGGTACTTGCCAACCTCGCAGCCGTGCAAATGGGCGGGCAGCCCGGGGACAGGGAACTGATGCATCCCAACGATCACGTGAACAAGGGGCAATCCACCAACAATATATTCCCTTCGGCGATCCGTTTGGCCGGTGTACAGCTGGGCCACCGGCTGGAAGCGGCGCTGGATGGATTGATTGCGGCATTTGTTGATAAGGCCGGACAGTTCGCCAACGTCGCCAAAAGCGGCCGCACCCACCTTCAGGATGCGGTGCCGATTACCCTGGGCCAGGAATTTGCTGGATATGCGCGTGCCCTGGAAAAGGCCAATGCGCGTGTTGCCGCCGCCGGTGAAAACCTGCTCGAAATCGGCGTCGGGGGGAATGCTGTGGGAACCGGTATCAATACCAAGCCGGCTTTTCGATCCCATATCGTCGCGTCGCTCAATGCATCCACCGGCCTGTCATTCACCGTGGCGAAAAACGGTATCGAAATCACCCAGTTTATGACGGATATGGCACAGATGTCCGCAGCCCTTCGATTGTTGGCTTTGGATCTTTTAAAAATTGCCAACGACCTGCGGCTGTTGGCGTCAGGACCCAATACGGGGATTGGCGAAATTAGAATGCCTGCAGTCGAGCCGGGCTCTTCCATTATGCCTGGCAAGGTCAACCCCAGTATTTGCGAGGCTGCCAACATGGCCTGCATCCAGGTGGTCGGCTACGATGCAGCCCTGGCCATGGCCTGCGGGCTGGGCCAATTGCAGCTCAACACCCATATGCCGCTGATCGGCAACAATCTGGTCAAGTCATTTAACATCCTGATTCGCACCTGCACCATGCTGGATGAAAAATGTATTCGAGGTGTTGAGGCGGATGAAAAGCGATGCCGAAAGCATTTCGAAGCCAGTGCGGGACTGGCCACCATCTTGAACCCGGAATTGGGTTACGACAAGGTAGCGGCCTTGGTCAAGGAGGGGTTGGCCAGCGGTAAGAACCTGAAAACGCTGGTGCTGGAGAAGCGTCTGATGCCTGAAGACCAATTGGAGCGATTGCTGGCAGGCGCCTTCGGTCCGAACCTCTGATCCCTGAACGCCGACACCTGAATGGAGGCAGGCATGACGATGGAACAGTGGGGCGGGGACACCAATCCAGGCGATCTGACGGGGCAAGGATAGGACCCCGTCCAGCCTGATCTGTCGGGGTTTAGGCGATCAGGCGCTTTTCGAATAATTCCTGGTTTTCCGCCAGCATGGCGCCGGACATGAGATCCGCCATGGCGGCCTGGTAGTGCTTCAGGTCGATGTCGGGGATCAGCCGATGACGATGGATGTCAGCCAGCACGGCCATGTTCTGCATGCGGATGTCCGGCAGGTCCGCATGGAATACGGATATGACCTGAATGCCGCGCGCACGGCAAAGATCCTGGATGTCGCTCTCGGCGACCTCTGCCGTTTGGTTCAATCGGACGGAAAGCGGCTGCCAGACAGTGTTGTAGTAGATCAAGCACCCTTTGTCCTTAAGGGTGGTTCCCGCTGCCCGAAAGGCTTCGTGGCGCTCCAGCGATATCACCAGATCCGCATGCCCGGTGGGAATGAGTGGTGAGAAAACCTTGTCGCCGATGCGTATCTGGGATACGACGATTCCACCGCGCTGGGCCAGTCCGTGGGTGTCCACGCTTTTCACCGGGAGACCGGCGTGATCCGCCGCCCTCAGGATGATTTCACTGATCAGCCCGATACCCTGGCCGCCCACACCGGTCAGAAAGATGCTGAATGCCTTCATGCGTCACCTCCTATACCCTTTTTTCCGGCCGGGAGGATGGCTTGGGTCGGGCAGGTTTGGATGCAGGAACCGTCGCCGATGCAAAGATCAGTGTTGATGGTGACATTTCCCTTGGTGTCCCGCGTAAAGGAGGGGCAGCCGAACGTCTCGATACAGGTGTGGATGCGCTCGCACACCTTTTGGTCGATCGTCACATGCTTCTGTTGATAGGCGGGATTTTTTCTCTGCTCACGGGTGAACTTGAGCATGCAGGGATGCCGGGCGATCACCGCACTGAATTCGTCGATGGCCAGCGCTTCAGTCACCCGTTCGGCCAGCTTGGCCTGCTGGTAGGTGTCCACCTCGCTGATGTGTTTGACCCCCAGTCCCTCGAGCACCTGCCGGATGGAAATCTTGTCCGTCGCCGCGTTGAAGTTCTTCCCGCTGGACGGGTTGTCCTGGTGGCCGGTCATGGCGGTCGTCCCGTTTTCCATGAGAATCAGAGTGATCGGGTGGCGGTTGAAAAGGGCATTGATGATTCCGGGCAAGGCGGCATGAAAGAATGTCGAATCACCCATGAAGGCGACCACCTTGCGGGAGGTGTTGAACAGCCGAAGGCCGCTGGCCATGGCCGTGGATGCCCCCATGCACATGAGCAGCTGGCCCATCTCGTAAGGCGGCAGAAAACCCAGGGTGTGGCACCCGATGTCCGCCACCGTGATATCGGTGGGGGCAAGGGCCTGTTTGATGGCGTGAAAAGCGCTGCGGTGACCGCATCCCGGGCACATCTGGGGCGGCCGGTAGGGCGCCGGATCTTCTGCTCGTCGTGTCGGAGCCGGTTGGAGCATGTCCGGCCAGGTGGCGGAGAGTACCTGGTGAACCTTGTCCGGCGTGTACTCACCGATCCAATCCTCCGGCTGCACCTTGCCGACAATCTTCACCGGTAGTTGCAGATCAAAAGCCATGGCCTTGATCTGGTTTTCAACCAAATCGTCCAGTTCTTCAAGAACCTTGATCTCCCGGTGGCTGGAGAGGAAACGAACGATTTCTTTCCGGGGCAGGGGATGGACATAGGCCAATTTCAGAATATCCGGTTTGACATCTGCGCCATCCAATGCATCCATGAGCGAAAGAAAGGGCAATCCCATGGTGATGACGCCCCGTAAGCGGTTGCCGTTGTCGACGAAACGGTTCAGTTTCGTTTCTTCGGCCCGCTGTCGTACCTGTTCCAGCTTCGCCAGGGCGGCACGTTTCATTGCGATGGCCTGGGTGGTGAGGGGAATATAGGGACCGTTGGCCGGATCGAACAGAGGGGTGTCGTCCGGCTGAACCGGATTCCAGGAGCCGAAGGCCACCCTTTCCTTGGCGTGGCAGACGTGAGTGGTGAGTCTCAGGATCACCGGCATGCGATGCATACGGGACAGGCGGGCGGCTTCGAGATAGAATCGGTAGACTTCAGCCGGATCCGCCGGTTCGAGCACCGGGGTGTAGCTCATGTGAGCGTAGTGGCGGTTGTCCTGTTCGTTCTGGGAGGAGTTGGCACCCGGATCGTCTCCCAGCACAACGACCATGCCGCCGATGATATTCACCAGGCTCAATTGGACGAAGGTGTCCGCCGCCACATTGAGACCGACACTTTTGAAAAACACCGTAGACAGGTGTCCGTTGACCGCCGCCCCATATGCCAGTTCTGTGGCCACCTTCTCGTTGGTGGAGAATTCGAAGTAAAAGGGGCGGTCACTCTTGGGGATGGACTGGATCGCCATGGCGATTTCCGGTGTCGGGGAGCCGGGATAGGAACTGACAACCCGGGTGCCGGCTTCCACCATGGCGCGGACGATGGCCGTGTTGCCCATGACTATCTCTGAAAAGGCCTGGCGTCTGAGCAGCATGTCTCCCATTTTTTTCATGGTGTGCCTCCTTAATTAACCGGCCGGCGGCGGATGGGCATGGTCATGCACCGGGCGCCGCCGCCGCCACGGGGCAATTCCGAGCCCTCCAGGGTAATGGCGCACCGCCCCAGTTCGGCAAGGTGCCGTCGGCCGGCGATAATGTCGTCCGCGGGGATGATCTCGAAGCCGTTTTTGTTCATTTCTTCCATGGTATGAACGTTGCGGGCATACCCCACCACCTTGCCTGGGGCCAGGGCAAAGAAATTGGCGCCCGAATGCCACTGCTCCCGCTCCTGGACCCACAGATCTGCTTTGCCGCCGCAGCATACCGGTGCCATGTCCATACCTAGCCGCCGCAGTGCATCGATGAGTCCTTTTTCCTCCCGTATTCCGGTGACACGCCCGTTTTCGATAAGAATATGGATGGTCTGGTACTTACTCGACTTGAGCATGAGCGGTTCGAACAGCATGCAGTGGTTCCGGTCCAAAAAGGTGAAAACCATGTCCAGGTGAATGAACGATTCCGGCCGGTGCGGCAATTCCTGGACCAGGAGGTGCCGTTTGCGGTCCTTTTGGGCCTTGAGCCGTTCGATGATAAAATCGATGCCCTGGGTGGAGGTGCGGCTGCCGTTCCCGATGACCAGGATATCGTCTCGGGCAACGAGCACGTCCCCCCCCTCGACGGTGGCGGCGATATCCGGATCCTTTTTTGCAAGGGGGTTGACCGTGTTGACAGAAAACCGGGGGCTGTATTTGAAGATGGCCTCCATGATGATGGATTCACGGGCTCTGACCGGTTTGGCCATGCGGCCGATGAGAATTTCGTCCATGATCGCCATGGCTGCATCGCGGGTGAAGAAAAAATTATGCAGCGGGGGCAGGCAGAACCGCTCCTTGGAAAGAAATCGGGTTAGGTTGTCCCGCGGT
>NZ_JBFELV010000098.1:0-13918 GCF_041551955.1 Desulfosarcina sp. | reverse complement strand
TGGGCCTCGTTTAAGCGAACCAGAGACCCCTGCCCGGCATTGTATTCCTTTTCGACCAAATCCCGGGTGCGCTGCACCAGATCGACATTTTCACGCTGGAGGGCCACCTGGGTTTGGGCCGTCACGACCAACGCAGCGGAGCTGCGGATGTCCGAAGTAGTTGAAAGGACCAGCTCTTCCAAGGATTTTTCCAGCTCAATCTGTCGTTGTCTAACCTCCCGCACCTTGGCACGCGTGAAGCCGCCGGCAAACAAATTGTAGGAGAGACCCACTTGGATGCGGTTGCCGAAATCGTCCTGCCCGAACCCAGGATCATCGACGCGTTCACCGTCCAGGCTGCCGGCCAGGACGACCGTTGGATAATAGTCGGACTGAGCGATCTTAACCTGGGCCTCGGCCTGTTTGATGCCCCACTGGGTCTGCTGGATATCCGGGCGACGATCCATGGCATCGGCGATCAGGTCCTCCACCGCCGGCCTGGCAAGCTCCACGGTCGTCTCCGGAGAGAGACGGCCCAGTTGCACGTGGCCCGGCAGTCGGGAATCGGGACGTCCCAGCAGGGCGGCCAGGCCGTATAGGGCGATCTCATACTGGTATTCCTGGTTGATGCGGGTGGTCTTGGCCTGGTTTTTGCGCACCTGGAAGTTGAGCACATCGCTCAGGGCTCCGGTACCCACCCGCTGGCGGGCTTCGGCGTCGGCCAGCTGGCGTTGGTTAAATTCCTCATCGGCCCTGGCGATGGAAACGTTCTCAAGCGCCAGCTGGGCTGAATAGTAGGAAAACGCCACGGCGGAAATCAGAAGCCGGCGGGCGTCATTCAATGCGGCGGCGGAGGATTGTTCTCCATAACGGGCCGAGGCATTGGAAAATTTGCGTTCAAACCCGTCGAACAGGGTCCAGGATGCGGTCAGGTCGGCGGTGTAGTATTCTTCGGGATCCGCGATGGATGCACTCGGGCTGAAAAGCCTGGCGAGCGCCAGGCTCTCCTGGTAGGCGTTTTCGGAAAGATCCACCCGTGCGCCGGATGCATTGGCGTCCAGCCGGGGCCAGTAGGTGGAGCGCGCCTGATCCAGCTGGGCCTTGGCCTGACGGACTCGGGCGGCCGCGGCTTCAAGACCGGGGTTGCCGGCCAGTGCAATCTCCACGGCGGCTTCAAGATCCAGGGTCGACATGGCGGCCCAGTCAACCGCACCGGCACCCGCCGAAAGCAGCTCCATAGACGTCTCCGAAACGCGGGTTTTTAGGGCGTTACCCGCCGATGGCAGGGCAACACTCCAGCAGAGCATGGGCAGGATAAACCAACTGACATGTCTTTTCATTTTTTCACGCTTTCTTCTTTAATGGTTGTGGGCGGACACTATTTGCAGACCTCCACCGATGGCGAGAGCAGTTGCCCCGAATCGTCGGCCAGGGGATCCTCGTGCCGAGTTCTCGCCGGTTCCACATCCAGGCGCTTGGGCCAATGACCGTGTTTTAAACGGTGCACCACCAGTCTTAAGTCATTCAAGATGGCCAGCAGGCTGGGAATGAGCACCAGCGTAAGAATGGTGGCAAACGCAACGCCGGCGGCGATGGAAAGCGCCATGGGGATAAGAAACTTGGCTTGGAAATCGGTCTCCAGGATCAACGGAGCCAAACCGCCCACCGTACTCAATGTGGTCAGAAAAATGGCCCTGAAACGCCGGGTTCCCCCCTGAAGGATCGCTTCAAAAAACGGCATCCCGCAGGCAAAATTTTCATTGATGCGCTCGATGAGCACAATCGCGTCGTTGACCACCACCCCGGTAAGCGCCACCATGCCGAAGATGCTCATGATGGACAGATCGTAGCCCATCAGCAGATGGCCGAATACGGCGCCGATAATACCGAAAGGCACGGTGAACATGATCACAAAAGGCTGTACATAGGAACGGAACATGGTGGCAATGATAATAAAGATGCCCAGCACCGCCAGCGGAAACCCGATGAAAAGGCTGCCGAATGATTCGCGCATCTTCTTCTGCTCTCCTTGAAGGGCCACGAACATTCCGGGATGGCGTTTCTTCAATTCGGGGAAATAGTTGGCCGACAACTCCGTTAAAATCTCGTTGGCATTGGCTTTATGGGTGTCCACACCGGCACTCACGGCCACCCTGCGCATGCCGTCGGTGCGGGTAATGGTCGAGAATCCAGGGGCAAAGGTGACATCGGCGACGGACATGAGCGGCACCTCAAATCCACCTTGGGTGCGAATACGAACCTGGTTCAGGTCGGAGAGCCGGCTGCGCTCCCCGGCAGTGTAGCGCACCTTTACCCGGATGTCGTCCCGACCCCGTTGAAGCCGGAGCGCTTCGTCGCCATAATAGCCGGCGTAGACCTGGCGGGCCAGATCCTCCACGGTGAGCCCCAACGCCCGGGCTTCCGGTTTGAGACTCAGGCGCATCTCGTTCTTGCCGGGAGAGAAGTCGGTACGGATCTGGTACACGCCGTCGAATTTTCTCAGCCGCTCCATCAACTCGTCGGCGGCCAGCAGAATATCGTCCATGTCGTGGCCCTGAAGCCAGACCTCGATGGGATCGCCGGGCGGGCCGGCCTCCATGCCGGCAAAGGTGAGCGATTTGATGCCGGGCAGGGCACCGATTTCCTTCTCCCAGAGCACCATCAACTCCTCGGTATGGATGCCCCGGGCATCGGAATCCAAAAGAATGGCCTGGACGGAACCATAATGCGGTCCCACCTGGGGGATGTCGCTCAGGGTCTGGCCCACCAGGGTCAGTCGATCCCGAACCAATGGATCGCCGGACCGGGTCTGAAGGTTTTTTTCCAGCCGCGTCAGGGAGTCCTCGATCGCTTCGATGGCCTGCCGGGTGACTTCAGGGGGGGTGCCGTTGGGAAACTCCGCCGTGGCGGTCATTACAAAACCGTCCAACTTGGGAAAAACTTCGAACTTGATGATGCCGCTGCGCACCAGGCCGACGGTAAGCATGAGCACAGTGATGGCCGTGGCCAGGGAAATGTAGCGCCAGTGCAGTGCTTTGCTGAGAAAGGGCGTGTACACACGGGCAACGAACAGTTCCATCCACCGCGATGTGGTTAGCTGTATCTTTGAGAGCGAGGGCACCAGCCTTCGCTCTTGCTCGCGCGACCGGTTGGGGTCGGGAAGGTGGCTCAAATGGGCCGGCAGCAGAAAAAGACACTCGACCAGCGACACCACCAGGCAGGCGATCACCACGGCAGGCATGATGCGGATGAACTTTCCCATGATGCCGCCCACGTAAAACAAAGGCATGAAGGCCACGATAGTGGTGAGCACGGCGGCGATCACCGGCATGCCCACCTCCGATACCCCGTCCACGGCAGCCCGCAGCGCGGTCTTGCCCTGCATGCGGTGCACGTAAATGGCCTCGCCCACCACAATGGCGTCATCCACCACGATACCCAGCACCATGATCAGTCCGAAAAGGGAGATCATGTTGATGGTACCGCCCATGGCCCAGAGAATGACCAGGGCACCGGCAATGGAAATGGGGATACCCATACCGGCCCAGAAGGAGAGGCGGATATTGAGAAAGCTCCACAGCAGTAAAAAGACAATGCACAGGCCGATGATTCCGTTTCTCATCAACAGGTCGATCCGCGCCTTGAGCATGTCGGTGTTGTCGTAAAGAATTTCAATATTGGCGCCGTGTGGGATCTGCTGCTGCTTTTCGTCGATGTACCGGCTAATGGTCTTCGAAATCACCAGGGCATCTTCTTCGGGGGTTTTGTAGACAATCAACAGAACGGCCGGCTCACCGTTGATGGTGGCGGCAATGGGGTCCTCGGTAAATCCGTCGTCGATATGGGCCAACCGGCCCAAAGTGACCACATCCCCCTCTGGGCGCGCCAGCACAACGACCGAGGCCAACTCCTCACCCGTATATTTGCGCCCCATGGTGCGCACGCGGATCTCCTCTTCACGGGTTCGGATGGTGCCACCGGCCAGGTTTAAGCTGCTGCGGCGGACGGCGTCGGCCACATCCGAAAAAGACAGGCCATACTGGCGCAGCCGCTCCTCGGAGACTTCGATGGCGATTTCATAATCGCGCGCACCGAAGGTTTCCACCTGTGAAATATTGGGCAGCTGCTGTATTTCGTCCTTGACCTGCTCGGACCACTCCTTGATCCGCCGTTCGGACATATCGCCGGACAGGTAGAGCAGCGTCACCACATCCTTAAGCAGCAACTCGCTGATCACCGGCTTTTCCGCGTCCACCGGGAAGGTGGAGATGGCGTTGACCTTGGTACGAACCCGGTCGAGCACCTCGTCCACATCGTAGTCCTCGCGGATTTCAATATTGGCCGAACCCAGACCCTCGGACGACTGGGTGGTGTACTGTTTGATACCTTCAAGTCCTTCGATGGCCTCTTCGATCTTGCGGCTGATCCCCTCTTCCACCTCTTCCGGATCGGCACCGGGATAGGGCACCGTGATGGTGATCATATCCAAAGAGAACTCCGGAAAGGTTTCACGGATCATGTTGGCCGTAGCGATGTACCCGGCGATAAAAATCATCACCAGGATGATGTTGGCAAACACGGTGTTCCTGGCAAATGCGGCAAGTACCCGTTTCCAGATGCGGACTCCCCGTTGGCCGTGTCATCTGCAATTTCAAGCAATGCATTTTCAAGCGGGTCGATGAGCCGGGTGAGAATCACCGTGTCACCCGGGTTGATTCCCTGGCCGACATACACAAACTCACCCTCGATGCGTTCCACGCGCACGTCCACCGTTTTGAGCCGGTTGTCGGCATCCACCAGGTAGGCCTTGTTTTCAAAGCTTACCGCCTGGCGGGGCAATCGGTATACGGCGCGCATGGTCCGGCCGGGTATGTCCACCGTGCAGAACATCCCTTCCACCAGCGGCAGCGAACGGTGGTCGTCACCCATGGCTGATGGGGCGTTGACCCGCACGGCCACGGTGAGGGTCCGCGTCTGCTGATTGAACGTCACCACGCGGTTCAGAATCCCGGTCCACGCCGATCCTGATTTATTTTCGGTCCAGCGAATGATGCATTCGACAGGCGTAAGGTTCCCGAACCAAGCTGTTGGCTGTTGGCCATCGAGCGATTCAAACTGCAGCCAGTGACGGGCATCGCGGCTGTCGAGAGAAACCTGAAGTTCCAGCACGCTGTCGTCGACCAGGGTCAAGACGTTCTGTCCGGATGAGACAAACTGGCCGGTCTCCAGGGTTACGGATTGGATCCGGGCGTTAAAGGGCGAGGTGATCGTACAGCGGGACAGGTTCGTTTCAGCCACCGAGAGACGCGCCTGGTTCGACGACAGACTGCTCTCGGCCTCCCGTATCTGCAGTGGATAGAGGCTCACAGCCTGGGATATCTGATCCGCTTGATCCAAGGCGCTGTTATAGGCGCGCTCGGCCTGATCGATCCCGGATCGGGTCCCCACCCGGTCTGCGTCGAATAACCGTTTGATCCGCTCGAACTCTGTCTTGGCCAGTTGGGCGCTCCTTTCAAGGGTTTTCAACCGCTGACTATCGATGGCGTACTGCTTTTTCAAACGCGCCACGGTAGCCTGCCACTGGGTCACCCCGGCCCTGGCCTCCTGGAGGCCGGCTTCATAATCGGACGGGTCGACGCGAAACATGATGTCGCCAGCGGGAATGATCTGCCCGGCCTTGAGGTTGGGGTGCGTGTAGATCACCCGGCCGGAGACTTCCGGTGCAACGGTGACCACGGTCAGCGCCCTGGCCTCACCATAGCCGGAGATGATTACCGGATAGTCCCGGGGCTGAACCGTCGTGGTTCTTACCTTGATGGGCCTTTCCTCGGTTTTCGCCTCGGCGGGAGGCTCTTTCAGGCTGGCCAGTCCGTTCATCCCCACCCAGCCCGAGACAAGAATCACCAAGCATATGCCTATGCGGATCAGCACATGTTTTTTCGGCCGGTTCTCTTCCTTGATAGTCATTGTAATCCCCTATAGTTAGACTGGAAGTGATTTGTTTTCCAGGACCTGCTTGATTTGTTGAAGGACCTCGCACCACTTCTGGGTTGTTTCCGGCCCTACCGCCTCGACCAGCTCCACAAACGAACCCAGGATCATCCCCTCCACCCGGGCGATGTCCTCCAGCGCCTCGGGAGAAACCCGAATCACCACCTTACGCCGATCCAGGTCACTGGGAACGCGGGTCAGCAGCCCCCGCTCCACAAGCCGATCCACCATGGCGGAAACCGATGGTGGGGAAACGTTTAACAGTGCTGCCAATTCAGTAACGGACACCGTTTCGCGGACCCGGATCATCATCAGCATGTTCATCTGCGGTGCAGATAACTCCCCGAAACGATCATGCTTGTTGGTGCTCATACAGGCACCGGTGGATATCCGCATGATCCGGTCATGGATAATCCTACCCGTGGTGAATATGTAGCGGGCATGGTTCAACACATCTTGATCGGTCATGAACGCCTCCAATAGTTGTGGGGGGCTAAATATATGCAAGACTAATTTTTTGTCAATAAAATATTTAACTTGACTAATTAAAAGGCATTGAAATTTTCCCGTTTGCGCACCTCCCTCATTTTCACCTGCAAATGAATCCCGGAAAGGTTTTTATCTTGGTCGCATGTTAAAGATAAGGCCATCGGCGACCGATAAAGTGGGAAACAGTTCAATCAACCGAGAATGTATCCCACATGGAAAAAAGATGGTTCTGAGCAAGAAGACGCCGCGTACCCTTTGCGTAACCAGCGGCAAAGGCGGTGTGGGCAAGACCAGTTTCACCGTGAATTTCGCCATCGCCCTGACCCGGGCCAACCGCCGCGTTTTGGTCATAGATGGCGACATGGGGCTGGCCAACGTGGACGTGTTGCTGAGGCTGTCGGTTAAAAACAATATCCGGGACATCCTGGAAAGTGGCGCCGATCCACGGCAAGCACTGATTTTCGCCCGCCCCAACCTGGCCATCCTGCCGGGCAGTTCCGGTGTTCCAGAGATGGTATCGCTGGGGCAAAAACAGCAGGAACGGCTGGCCAGCTTTATCAAGGATATCTCATCGGATTTCGACTACGTCATCATCGATACGGCAGCTGGCATCGGGTCTTCAGTGTTGTGGTACAACCGGTTTTCAGACCATAACATTTTCATACTGAGCCCGGACCCCACGTCCATGACCGATGCATACGCCCTGATCAAACTGCTGTCCCGGGATCACGGGATCAACCGGTTCAATCTGGTGCTCAATTCCGTTCGCGGGGTTCGCGAGGGCAACCACACGGTAAATACCATCCGGGGGGTGACGCAGCGATTTCTTAACCTCGAGCTGTTCCACCTGGGCAGCATCCCGGAAGACAAGGCGGTCCGCCAGGCGGTCCTCGACCAGGTGCCCTTTATCGAACAGACACCGGGAAGCAAGGCGGCACGTGCCGTCCGCGACCTGTCTGAGCGAGTTCATACGTTGATCTGATGACTTCCAAACGCGCCGTCCACAACCGCAGAACGATGATCGGCTGCAGCCGCCTTGGGGCAATAGCCTCGGTCATGAACGCCCTACCGGCACAGGCCGCCGTCAGCGGCAATCCACCGCATGGAAGCATTTTTTGGGTGTTACTATGGGTATTCGTATTAATAGTGGCCATTTTTCTCGGCTATCTCCAGCAAAACCGGATGATCCGACGTAAAACCGCCGAATTGAGACGGGAGCTCTTCGAGAGACAGATGGCCGAAAAGGAGCTGCTTGTCTCGGATCAACAATTGCGGCAGTCGCTGGCAGAAAAGGAGTCACTGCTCAAGGAGATCCACCACCGGGTGAAAAACAACCTGCAGATCGTCTCCAGCCTGCTCTACCTTCAGGAGGATTATATGAGGGATGCCAAGGGTGTGGAAATTCTGCGGGAGAGTCAAAACCGAGTCAAGTCCATGGCCTTGATCCACGAGCAGCTATACAGCACGGCAGACCTGGCAAAAATCGATTTCGGCCGATATGTCCAAGGGCTGACCGCCAACCTGTTCGGCGCTTACGGGATCGATCCGGCCCGCATCCGGCTCAATGTCCATGCCGATGACGTCGCCTTGGGGGTGGACATGGCCGTGCCATGCGGCCTGATCATCAACGAGTTGGTGTCCAATGCCCTCAAGCATGCCTTTTTGCCCGGGGCCAGCGGAACGATTGACATCGTCATCCGAACCCCGCATGCCGGCCGGATTGAAATCGTGGTGGCCGACGACGGCATCGGCCTCGTCGAGCTGCCGGCGGATGCCGAAAAAAAATCCCTGGGTCTGCGGCTCATCGATACGCTGACCAATCAGTTGGGTGGCAGCCTTGCCCTCACAACGGAAAACGGTACCCGGTTCACCATCACGCTGTCTGCCCCTGAACAAACCAA
This sequence comes from Desulfosarcina sp., assembly GCF_041551955.1. Classification (GTDB taxonomy): domain Bacteria; phylum Desulfobacterota; class Desulfobacteria; order Desulfobacterales; family Desulfosarcinaceae; genus Desulfosarcina. Next base: position 5,558 of record NZ_JBFELV010000098.1, on the reverse strand, counting down.
AAAGGAGTGTTGACATGGTACAGGCGAGGATTCTGGTAGTGGAAGACGAAGGGATTGTGGCCCAGGAAATCAAAAGTCGTCTGGAAAAATCAGGTTATTCGGTGTGCGCCGTGGCCCATGACGGTCGTACAGCCATCGCCCATGCCGGGAAGATGCATCCGGACCTGGTGCTCATGGACATCAAGCTCAAAGGAGAGATGGACGGCATCGACGCCGCCGGAGTGATCCGGGACCGGTTCAACGTTCCTGTCGTCTACCTCACCGCCTATACGGATCCGGCCACACTGGAGCGGGCCAAAGTCATGGAGCCCTTCGGTTACGTGGTCAAGCCCTTCGAAACCCGCAGCTTGATGGTTTCCATCGAGATTGCCCTGCATCGCCACCGCAGTGAATCCGAACGGATCGACCGGGAAAAACTCCAGGCGGTGTTGGAAACCGCAGGCGCCATCTGCCACGAGTTGAACCAACCCATGATGGCCATCTCCGGCCACGCGGAACTGCTCATGGGCAGCCTCGATCAGGACAACCCCGTCTACCCGAAAATTGCCAAAATCAAATCCCAGGTGGAACGCATGGGTGCCATCACCCAAAAGCTCATGGGCATCACCCGCTACGAAACCAAGAACTATGTGCCAGGCGAGCGCATCGTGGATATAGAGAAGTCTTCTTTGACCTTCGATTAACTAATGTCGATCCATAAATGGCCAATTTACCCGATAATGGAAAAAACATCCTTATTCTGGCAGGGTATGGCGCTGGTCACGCCTGCGGAATGAGGTTCGAATCAACCGCGACAGGTGCCGGTAGTAGTTGAAACTGCCCACGAAGAGGGCGCCGCCAATGGCGGTGTAGGCGACGGCCAGGAAATGTTTCGGGATGGGTGAGTGCCGCAGGGTAATCCCCAGGGCGATCATGGCCAGGATGATCAGATAGCCCTTCCAGGCCTGGAATGCAAAAAAGCAACCCCGATCCGGCAGACGCCGCAGACGCCTAATATTTTTTTGGGCGATGCGGCCAAACCCCCAGCGAACAGAAAGCACGGCCAGAATCAGCCCCGCCGCCGAAAAGGCCATGCCCCGCCCCATTCCACCATCAGCCAGCCAGCCGATTGCAGTGGTACACATCATAATGCCAACGGCGCTCCACATCACACCGGAGGCCGCAAACAGCCAACACTTGGGTACCGTCGGTTTAAGATGGGAAAGCGTCATTGCCAAATCCTCGCCATCGGCAGAGCGGCACTTGCGCCACCCTCGTTAAAACACGAGCACTAGCGGCAGATGACATCAACCGCTTCACCGGCCAGCCACTGGTTGATAAAATGGACGGTCACCCGAACATCGCTTCCGGTTTTTAGTGCCAGCGATTCCAACCGCCCCAGTTTTTCCAGCACCTTTGCCTGGTTTTCCAGCAGGGCATAAATTTTAATGCTTCGATCCAGGCAATCCAGCGCGGCTTCATCTTCTCCCAATTGTTCGTGAATGACGGCCATCACAGAGAGATCGTCGGCCATCCCGCGGCTGAATCCGGCTTGGCGGTCCAATGCGAGGGCACTTTGAAAGTGAATCATGGCTTCGGTATAATTTCCGTTTTTCAGCATCAACCGACCCCGCGTATAACGAATGGTCGCATCGGCATTAAATCCATCGCCAGCTGCTGCATTGTCGGCCTGATCCAAAAGGGTTGCCGCTTCATCGGTTCGATTCGCCATCATCATCAATACGGCACGATGATTCAAAACCATGGCATATACCGGACCTGTCTCCCGGGCCAGCAGTTGCGCCTCGTCCAGAAGCACCTCGGCACCTGTCAGGTCATCCGCCTCAATAAGAATGGCCGCTTTGTTGGAAAGGGCCTGGGCCATCACCCGCTGGTCGTCGCAGCGCCTGGCGGCAGCAATGGCGGCATCGTAAAACAGACGCGCGTCTTCGGATTTACCGGCATGCCGGTAGCCATTGGCCATACTGTTCAGGCTGCGGGCCACACCCGCCTGCTGATCGGTGAGGGAATAATGCTCGTGGGCCGCTAAAAAATGCTCCATGGCCTTGCGGGCGCAACCCTTATGATACCAGTAAATACCCCGTTTCAGCTCTCGATCCCCTTCGTCGGAACCGTCAGCAAACGAGGTCGCCGGGGGCGAGGCAGCACAAGCTCCGATCCCTAAAACTGCCAGCACCAATATCGGGACGAGGGTTTTTTTCATCATGGCCCTTCCATTTTCAAGTGATGTTAGACGAATACGATGGCATCTGGCAGCCTGGGTTCATTGATCAGGGGCTGCTCAATATCCGCTGCTGCGTCGATCAGGGTCCAACCAGCCGATAGTAAAGAATACCGATGTATTCGTGAAGCGCATCGGCAGCGGTTTGCAAGCTGCCGGCCCGGGGAAGCAGGTGGCGCCAGGTGTTTGGGATGTTCCTGGATCCCAGAAAGTAAGCCGGAATGGGTGTCACCTGAAGACCCGCGGCATCGAATGCCATCCGGGCTCGCGTCAGGTGGTGGGCAGCGGTGACAAGGATGGGTTTGGAGAAACCCTGCTGCCTGCAGATGGCGACAGAAAGCCGGGCATTTTGTGCCGTATCCCGGGCCCGGTCTTCCACGGTGATGGATTTTTCCGGCACGCCCAGGTCCATCATGAAACGTTTGGCTATGGTCGCCACGGCAGAATCAGCATCATCGTATTCCCGGCCACCGGTAACGATAACCGGGAGCCCCAACCGCCGGTAGAGTCTCACGGCGGTGACGATCCGGCCCATTGTTGACGGCGATGGCGTCGAAGTACCGGATAGGTCCGGCACGCCTTCAATCATCCCGCCGCAGAGCAGGATGATCACGTCTCCCGACGGATCCGCCAGGATGGAATAATCAGACTCCAACCCTTGAATCAAAAAATTGGCCAGTGGAAAGGTGGATAGGGCCCAAAGCATCAGCCCCAGGATCAAATTTGCCAGCCCCAGTGCCCATCGTTTGCGGTAAGCCATCACCAGTGAAACCAATACGATCGCCAGGATGAAAATACCCGGTGGCAGTATGAACGAGGTGATTGTCTTTTTTAACGCAAACATAGGCTTATCTTTCGCGTTCCCATGGATCGGCCGACATCGCAGACGCAGTCTCTATGGGGCGGTTATACCGCGTTTCGGATTCCCGGGTCAAATGCATCGATATTCTTCAGCATCGTTGACCAAAACGGCAGGAAGACATGTGCGAAGGACGAACACGCATGGGTTGGAACGTAGAAAAGTCAACACTTGAGAATGAACGGCCACCGAACAAGGAGGCGTCCCCATTGCCTGGCAGACCACACCAACTGTAACCATCTATAGGTTAATCACCTTGTCGGCCAATTGCAGGGCGGTGACAATATCCAGCATGTTGGTGGTCTGGCCCACGCGCTTTTTTTCCAGCAGGCTGAAGTGGTCGAGGCAGGTACCGCATACCAGGATGGTGAGGCCCTCTTCTTCCAAGCCCTTCAGGTCTTCCAGGGTACCGGCGCCGTCGATGGTCAGCTTCACCCCGCTGTTGACGAAAACCAGACGCCACAATTCGCCATCCATCTCCTTGAGGGTTTTAATGAAATTGATCATCAGTTTGGTGCCCAGCACATCGTCTCCACTGCCCATGCGGTCCGCAGCCACCATCACCATGATCTTTTTTGCATCGGTTAACGGGGCCGCCGCAGCCGGTTTCGACTCAAGGGTCATCCCCCCGCTGGTGCCGATGACCGTGTATCGCTCACCCGTTTGTTCAACGCGGGTTCGGTAGCCTTGTGATTCCAGATAACGGGCCACATTCTGCCAGGCCGGTTCATTATCCACCAGCACGTCGATGTGCTGGGGATGGTTGTTCTCCACAGCCGCCTTGGTCTCCAGCACCGGTGCCGGACAGGACAGACCGCTTGCATCAATCTGGGTCATTTCATTTTCCTCAATTTGCTCAATTCGTCATCAAACGATCTGGATGATTCCTGCCGGGTAGTCCACCACCTCGCCGATGATCGTCGCATGCTCTACACCTTCGCTTTGCAGGTGGTCCACCAGCCCCTCAGCGGATGTCGGCGCAACAGCAATGCACAGCCCCCCGGAGGTCTGGGGATCGTAGATAATGTCCTGCATGGCTGGGTCCACACCCTCGTCCATGTCCACCATGGGCGCACGGAAACTCCGGTTCTTGTGAGCCCCGCCCGGAACCATGCCCATGGCTGCAAACCCGAGCGCCACGTCGATGATGGGCAGCTTTCCCAAAACGATCTTCAATCCCAGGCCGGTTCCCTGCATCATCTCGGCCAGATGGCCGATGAGCCCGAAACCGGTGATGTCCGTACAGGCATGTACCGGGTATTCTCTCATCACCGTGGCGGCGGTCCGGTTCAGGGCCGCCATAATGGCCGTTACCTTCCGTGTGATCTCCCCGGAGGCCAGATTGCCTTTAATCGCCGTGTTGACGATGCCCGTACCCAATGGTTTGGTGAGCACCAGCCGGTCGCCCACGTTTAGTCCTTGTTTGGTGAGAATGCGGTTCGGATGGATAAATCCGGTCACGGAAAGCCCGTATTTGAGCTCATCATCCTCCACACTGTGGCCGCCCAGCAGCACCACACCCGCTTCCCTGACTTTGTCGATCCCTCCCTGGATCACCTCTCTCAGGACGGAAAGGTCCATCCGCTTGAGAGGAAAGCCAACCAAATTCATCGCTGTTTTGGGCTCTCCGCCCATGGCATAGACATCGCTGAGGGCATTGGCCGCAGCAATCTGACCGAACCAATAAGGGTCGTCAACCACCGGCGTGAAAAAATCCACCGTCTGAATCAAGGCCAGGTCGTCGGACACCTTGTAAACCCCGGCATCATCCGCCCGGGATAGGCCAACCAGGACATTGGCATCGGTTGGAAAATCCAGCCCACACAACGCTTTCTCCAGGTCCCCCGGAGGCAGTTTGGACGCTCAGCCGGCCCCTCTGACCGTTTCGGTCAGGCGAAGGGGCTTCAATGATGGGTTGTTCTCAGCCATTTTATTTCTCCCGTTTTCAAACCTATGTTTTCCCCATAGCGCCAAGCCATTGAGAATAATCGTCATCGGTGTCTAAATCAAATCGCAAAAACCGATAAGTTATTTAAAACCTATAGAAAAATACTATTTTCGCTGCACCCACGATGGCAGGAATCGGATAGAATATCCGCTCAACCGTCTTCTGCCAGGCTGAGCCCAATCACGATGTGGCTGGGTTGCAGGATCCGTCGATTAAAAAAACCAAGAAAACCCCGCCAGGCTGGAATGATCATCCATCATTTAGTATTTTTGTTTTTCAATTCATCCCAGGCCTGCATGGCCCTGCGCTGGTGGGGAATGGTAATCGTACCACCCACGATCAGACCGATAAACAGCGCCTCTTCCAACTCTTCACTGGAGACGCCCTCCTCATGGCAGCGGATCACATGATACATGATGCAGTCGTCGCAACGCAGCACAAAGCTGGCCACCAAGCCCATCAGCTCCTTGGTCTTGACCGGCAACACCCCTTCCCGGTAGGCCTGCGAATCGAGGCTGTAGTAGCGTTTG
>NZ_JBFELV010000097.1:0-14089 GCF_041551955.1 Desulfosarcina sp. | reverse complement strand
TTTGCCGAAACATGCGCACTCCTCGTGGCCGCAGCCTTTCACCCGGGAGCAGTCGACGTAGGCCAGGGGCAGTTCCCGGGTCAGGTCCCCCTCTCCGGTGGCCAGATCCCGCAGCAGTTCCACCATCTGTCCCGTGCGCCGGACAGCGCTGCGTCGACGGAATCTACGGTTTTTTCAGGGTCCACATAGCCGCCGGCCAACTCGATCGGGTCCGCCCCGGTTTGGGCCAGAATGGCCAGGGCCAACGGTTCCAAGCCCTTTTCGCGGGCAATCGTGGCCTTGGTTCGTCGCTTGGGCCGGTAGGGCAGGTAGAGGTCCTCCAAACGCGACATCGATTCTGCGGCCTGCACCTGGGTTTGGAGATCCTCGGTCAAGTGGCCGTGCTGCGCCAGAGACTTCAGGATGGCTTCCCGACGGCTGTCCAACTCCTGCAACTGGCCCAATCGGTCCCGGATGGCGGACACGGCTACTTCGTCCAAGCTGCCGGTGGCCTCTTTGCGGTAGCGGGCAATAAAGGGTACCGTGGCGCCGTCTTCCAGCAGTTGGGCAACGGATTTGATCTGCGCTGGATTTAAGTGCATTTCCGCGCTGATGAGGTCAATATGGGAAAGGTTAGTTGGGATTGTTGAGTTCATTGAGTTTATTGTGTTCATTGGGTTTGTTGAGTGTTAATTCGCTCATAGCCAATAGCTCGTGGTAGACAGACTTATCCGATCTCCGTACTCCGACTTCAGTCTTCAGTCTGCGGATTTCGGGCTTCACTCGGCGCCTGGCGGTGTTTGCAGTCGCGGTTGGGGCAGACGTGTACGGTGCCGTCCCGTTTGGTTGTTTTTTCGACCATGTAGGCATTGCCACAGGCGGGGCAGGGGATGGCCACCGGCTTATCCCAAGTGGCGAAACTGCATTTTGGATACTGGTTGCACCCGTAGAAGATTTTACCCCGTTTGGATGATTTTTCCACGACTTCGCCGTCGCAGCCCTTTTCGGGACAGGAGACCCCGGTAGGCTTGGCATTGGGTCCACCGTTTAGGGACTGGGTATGTTTGCATTCCGGGTAGCCGGTGCATGCGAGAAAATCTCCATATCTGCCCCGTTTGACCACCATGGGTTTGCCGCACAGTTCGCAGACTTTGTCGGTCGCTTCGCTTTGTTGAACCGGTGCCACCGGAGCGATGACCCCTTTTTCATCCCGCTCGTAATCGCTGGAGTAAGTGCATTCCGGATAGCCGGAGCAGGCCAGAAAATGGCCGTTCTTCCCCATCTTGATGCGCAGGGCGTTTTTTTGGCACAACGGGCAGGTCAGGTCCGTGGGCATGCCAACGCCCTTGACGCTGAGCATGCTTTCTCCGGCTTCTGCCAGTTTCCGGCTGAAGGGGCCGTAAAACTGGTTGAGGATCGTCAATGCCTCCACCTCAGACTGTTCCACCCGGTCCAGGTCGGTCTCCAGGCGGGCGGTGAACTCTACATCGAAGATTTCCGGAAAGCTGGCAATCAGCAGATCGTTGACGATGAATCCCAATTCCGTGGGCCTGAAATACCGGTTGATCAGTTCAACGTAGCCCTTGCCCCGAATGGTGGAGAGAATGGCGGCGTATGTGCTGGGTCGGCCGATGCCGTTTTCCTCAAGCTCTTTGACCAGGGACGCTTCTGAAAATCGTGGCGGCGGTTGGGTAAAATGCTGCTTGGGATCGATCCCCAGCAGTTCCAGCTGGGATTTTTCAGCCAACTCCGGCAGTGGCTGGCTTTTCCTGCTGCTTTCCGCTTCGTCATCGGCACTTTGATACACGGCGAGAAAGCCGGGGAATTTTACCGAAGAGCCGCTGGCTGTGAATGTGTAGTCACCGGCGGCGATGGAGAGGGTCTTTTGATCGATGAGCGCCTGGGCCATCTGGGAGGCCACGAAACGCTGCCAGATGAGGGTGTACAAGGCCAGCTGATCTTTGGACAGATAGCGTTTGACCTGATCCGGCGTGTGATGGACCGATGTCGGGCGAATGGCTTCATGGGCGTCCTGAGCCTTGTTTTTATTCTTGAAGAAGCGCGGCCGGTCCATGGCGTATGCCTTGCCGAACCGCTGGTTGATCAGCGCCAAGGCTTCCTGCGCCGCCTCGTCGGCGATGCGGGTGGAGTCGGTCCGCATGTAAGTGATCAACCCCACGGGTTCACCCGGACCCAGGTCGATGCCTTCATAGAGCTGCTGGGCCACCATCATGGTTTTTTTGGCCGAAAAGCGAAGCTTTTGAATCGATTCCTGCTGGAGCTTGCTGGTGATGAAGGGCGGCAAGGGATTGCGCCGTGTGGTCCTTTTGACGACTTTGTCAACGACGAATTGAGCGCTTTCCAGGTCTTTTAAGACAGCCTTGGCTGCGGCTTCATCCGGGAGTTCGATCTTTTCCCCATTTTTTCGCACCAGCTTGGCCGCAAATGCCGGCGGTGCCACTCCTTTCAGATTGGCGGTGATGGACCAGTACTCCACGGGTGTGAAAGCCTGAATGGCCCGCTCCCTGTCGCAGATAATACGCACCGCCACAGACTGCACCCGGCCGGCGCTGAGACCGCCTTTCACCTTTCGCCACAGCAGGGGCGAAATCTGGTAACCCACCAGTCGGTCCAGGATGCGGCGGGTCTGTTGGGCTTCATACTTGTCCCGGTTCATATCCTGGGCCTTCGTCATGGCCTCGAGAATCGCTTTTTTAGTCAGTTCGTGAAACAGCACCCGGTGAAAATTGCGCCCCTTTTTTTTGAGCACTTCCGAGGTGTGCCAGGCAATGGCCTCCCCTTCTCGGTCTGGGTCGGTGGCCAGATAGATGTCTGTCGCATCGCCGGCGGCCGACTTCAACTGGCTCAACACTTTTGTTTTTCCAGGAATCGTCTTGTATTGCGGCGTGAAGTCGTTTTCGATGTCGATGCCCAGGTCTTTGCTGGGCAGGTCCTTGATGTGTCCGACGGTTGCGGCCACGTTGTAGTCGTCGCCGAGATATTTTTTAATCGTTCTGACCTTTGTGGGTGATTCTACGACCACCAGGGGTTTACTCACTGGATACCTCTTGATTGGGTTTGTGTTGTCGATCGACGCCGGGCGTCAGGCAGAACCGTTTGCCCGGTGATTGGACCACCAGTCCTTTGAGTTCCAACTGAAGCAGCAGCCCGGACAGGCGGCCTGACGAAAGCGTCAGGCGTCTGGCCAGGTCATCGATGTGAACGGGGTCGGCTTCAAGACTACCGATAACCACGGCTTCGTCATCCGTCAATGCCGGTAATGCCGGTTTCGGTGGTGTTGATGGGCGCTGCCCACGGGGTTGAATGTGCTCAAATTCATCCAGGACATCCCCGGCATGCACCACCAGTTTAGCACCCGCTTTGATCAGGGTATGGGTGCCGACGCTTTTGAACGAGTGAATGTTTCCAGGGACGGCAAACACCTCCCGGTTCTGCTCGGCGGCCAAGCGGGCGGTGATCAGCGATCCACTTCGGCCAGTGGCCTCCACCACGACCGTGCCGTGGCACATGCCACTGATGATTCGGTTGCGGGCCGGAAAATGGTGCGCATCCGGGCCGGTATCGAGGGAAAATTCGGTGACCACGGCACCATTTTCGGCGATCTGGTGGAACAACCGTTTATTTTCCCTGGGGTAAATGTGATCGAGGCCGGTACCCAGTACAGAAACCGTACGCCCGCCGGCGGCGATGGCACCTGAATGAGCCGCGGTATCCACCCCCCTGGCCATACCGCTGACGATATTCACCTGCTGCCTGACCAGTTCCATACAAAGCTGGCGTGTAGTGGTCATGCCATAGTCGGTGGCATTGCGGGACCCCACAACGGCGATGTTCAGCCCGGTGTCCGGCAGGGATCCGTAAACGTATAAAAATGGCGGCGGGTCAGGAATCTGGCTCAGGAGCGGGGGAAAACGAGGATCTGCCTGGGTGACGATGGTGTATCCTTTTTGGCGGACCGCGTCCAACTCCCGGTCAACCGCATCGGGGACCCGGTGATGTTGGATGGATGCGGCCAGTCGGACCGTGACACCCTGGACCGCTTGCAACGCAGGGCCGTCTGCGATCAGGACGGCTTCGGGCGATCCGAACTGCTCCACCAGCCGTCGAAACAACAAATTGCCGACCCCTGGCACGCTTTTCAGGGCGAACCAGGGCCGTAACGAAGCCATCTATTTTCTCCGGGTCTGCCATGCCAGCAGGATGGGGCTGGCCACGAAGATTGACGAATAGGTGCCGACCAGGATCCCGACCAGCAGGGCAAATGAAAAATCGTGGATGATTCCGCCGCCCAGGATGAACAGGGCGATCACGACGATCAATGTCGTACCTGACGTAAGGATGGTTCGGCTCAATGTTTCATTGATGCTCTTGTTTAAAATGATGCTCAGGGGCTCTTTGTGATATTTGCGCAGGTTTTCCCGGATGCGGTCGAATACGATGATGGTGTCGTTGAGGGAATAGCCGATGATGGTGAGCAGCGCAGCAACGATGGGCAGGGTGAATTCTTTGTCGAAGAGGGAGAACATGCCCACGGTGATGGTCACGTCATGGATCAGGGCCACAATGGCTCCCATGGCATATTTGAATTCAAAAAACCAGAAGATGACCAAAGAGACGACCAGGGCGGCAAGCATGAGAAAGGGAACGGAGACATTGAACAGGGAAAGCAGGTAGACCGCCCCCATGATGGCGGCTGCCACGATGCCGCTCATGGCCCATTTCAGCTCAAACCGGCCGGAGATGTAGACGGTGATCAAGAGCAGGGCGTAAAACATGGCGAAGAGGGCCTTTTCTCGCAGGTCCTGCCCCACCTGGGGGCCGACCATTTCGACGCGACGGATCTCAACCGGCACATTGGTGGCTGCCTTGAGATTTTTTTCGATCTCCTCCGCCAGTCCTTCCATGGCCGGGTTGCTGGCATCGGTGCGGATGAGGTACTCATGATCGTCCGCCTGACCGAATTGCTGAACCGCAGAAGCGGCCAGTTCCATTGCTGTCAGTCCGGACTTGATTTGGTCGATGGTGACGGGTGCCTCGAATTTGACCTGGACCAGGGTGCCGCCGGCAAAGTCGATCCCGTAGCGGGGGCCCCTGTTGACCACCAGTGAACCGATGCTGATCAGAATCATCACCAGCGACAGTACGAAGGCGATTTTGCGTTTTCCAATGAAATTGATGTTGATACCCGGTTTGATAAACTGCATGAATCAAGTCCTTGATTGTGGTTTTGCGTTGCCGGCCAGGGTGCAACAGTCTGTTAGATGCTGATGGTTCGAGCTTTACGATTGATCAGCAGAAAATCGAATATGGCGCGCGTCAGCACCAACGCGGTGAACAGGCTGGCCACCACCCCGAGACTCAAGGTGACGGCAAAACCCTTTACCGGACCGGTACCGAATTGAAACAGCACCAGGGCGGCGATCAGGGTGGTGACGTTGGCATCCATAATCGTCAGCGTTGCCCGCGCGTAACCGGCATCCACGGCTGCCCTGGGTGTTTTGCCCAGAGTCATCTCTTCTCGGATCCGCTCGAAGATCAATACGTTGGCATCCACCGCCATGCCGATGGTCAGGATGATGCCGGCGATACCCGGCAGGGTGAGCGTGGCACCAAAACCAGCCAATCCGCCGGCGATGAGCAGGATGTTGAGAATCAGGGCGAAATCGGCCACAATTCCCGATCCTTTGTAGTAGACGATCATGAACAGGATCACCAGGATACCGCCGACACCCATGGAAAGCAGGCCCATCTGGATGGAGTCGGTCCCCAGAGAGGGACCGACGGTCCGCTCTTCCAGGATCTGGACGGGTGCCGGCAGCGCACCGGCACGCAGCACGATGGCCAGGTCCCTGGCCTCTTCGGTAGTGAAATTCCCCGTAATGCGGGCCTCTCCCCCGGCAATTTTGTCCTGAATGACCGGTGCAGAGTAGACGTTGTTGTCCAGCACGATGGCCAGGCGTTTTTTAACGTTTTCACCGGTAATGCGCTCGAAGAGCCGGGCCCCTTTTTTATCGAAGGTGATCGAGACATACGGCTCATTGTACTGACTGTCGATCTGCACCCGTGCATCGGTCAGATACGCCCCGGTCAAGGATGTGCGCTTTTTGATCAGATAGGGTGTTTTCTGGACGCGGCGGGTCGTCGGGTCTTCCTTGGTTTCGTAAAGGATTTCGCTGCTGGCGGGAATGTTTCCACTCAGCGCGGCGTTCACGTCGTGATCCTCGTCCAGCAGTTTGAACTCCAGCAGGGCGGTCTTGCCGATCAGCTCTTTGGCACGCTGGGTGTCTTTGATGCCCGGCAGCTGGACCAGGATTCGTCGCTCGCCTTGAATGCGGATGTCCGGCTCGCTGACCCCAAACTGGTCAATGCGGTTGCGGATGGTCTCCAGGGCCTGATCCACTGCCAGGTTGCGGATATGATCGGCTTCCTTGTCGGGAAGGTCAAGTACGATCCTCAGCACACCGTCATTGACGGTCCGGTCGGCAATCCGAAGATCGCGGAATTCTTCGTCCAGCAGGTCTTCGAAACGCTGGATGTTGTCCTCCTCGGCGACCTTAACGGCCAACTTGACGGTTTCCACCCGTTCGATGCCCAAGGTGCGAATCCGTTCTTTTCTCAACAGATCCCGCATCTCCTGGCCCACCCGCTCGATGGTGTTTTCAACGGCTTTGTCAGCATCGACCTCCAGCACCAGGTGCATGCCGCCCTGAAGATCGAGGCCCAGGTTGATTTTTTTATGGGGCCAGACCCCGGGTTGAAATGTCGGAATCACATACACCACAGCGGCAAGGATGACGGCCGCAATCACGATGAGCCTCCACGAAAGATTCTTCAACGCTTCGTTCCTTTCACGATATACACGGCAAAGCCCCAGCCGCCGTTTCACCCCTGGACCGACTGCAGGCGAAACCGCGGTCGTTTCAGGTCAATGGTCCGGTGGCAATGGGGCTTTTCAGGAAAAACCGATTTGAATTTAGGATTTGCCGTTGTCGGTTTTGTCTTTCTTTTCTTTTTTGGGCGCGGCCGGGGGTGGGGAGGTCTGCATCAGCGCGGACACGCTGCTCCGGTTGACTTTCACGCGAACTTTTTCAGCGATTTCCACTGTCAGCGCGCTTTCCGAGACGCCGGTGATCCGTCCGTGAAGACCGCCACTGGTGATAATCCGATCACCGGTTTTCAGGTTGTCAATCATCTGCCGATGCTCTTTGGTTTTTTTCTGTTGGGGGCGGATCAGCAGAAAATAAAAGATGACAAACATCAAAATCAGCGGAATGAACGACGCGAATCCTCCCGAGCCACCTGGGGCGCCTGCCCCCCCCTGTCCCATAGCGTAAGCGATATTCATTGGTATCAAAACCTCCTGTCGGATATTTCAAGCGGCCGCCGGTATACGCTTGATATCGCATTCGCCGGCGTCATGCTTGTTTGGCAACCGTTAAAAGTGGCGCTGGTATACTGCAAATCATCCGCCCCGTCAAATAGTTCCTTTCGGATGGGAAACGATCCCGGTCAAAATATAGCGGAAAACGCCCAACCGGGATGAACCGGAAACAGCACAATAGATACTCCAACTATTCAATAACAAATCACAAGCACCAAATCTCCAAAAAAATCCAAATTACAATTTCCAAATCTCAATTAAGATCAAACCCAGCCGTTTGTTTGTTATTTGGTTTTTGGTGATTGTGATTTGTCTTATATGGGAGGGGTCTCCGCGGCTTTGGTTTTCTTGTCGTAGACAATCTCCATCTGGCCGGGGATCAGGTCATCCCGGCCGATAATGGTGATTCCTATCGATCGTTTACCCTCCAGGTCACTCAGTTCCTTTCGTTTACGGTTGAGCAGATAGGCCGCCACCGGGGCGGGCAACTGTGCCGTGACTTGAAAGATATCCGCTTTTAAGGTGTCCAGCTTGAGTTTCCTTAAAACACTCAGCCCCAGGGATTCCGCGGACGACACCTGGCCTTTTCCGCCGCAGCGCGAACAGGTTTCCATGCTGCCAAAATCGATGGATGGCCGCAGGCGCTGGCGGGAGAGCTCCAGCAGGCCGAATTTTGAAATTTTACCGATTTTAACCCGGGCCCGGTCCTGCTTCATGCTGGCGCGAAGTGTTTTTTCCACCTGATTGCGGTGCTTTTGTTCGCGCATATCGATAAAATCCACCACGATGAGGCCCCCCAAGTCACGGATCCTGAGCTGCCGGGCGATTTCTGAGGCGGCTTCGAGGTTGGTCATCAATGCAGTCTCTTCGACGTTTTTCTTCTGGGTGCCTTTACCGGAGTTGACGTCAATGGCCACCAACGCCTCGGTGCGCTCGAGGACCACCGATCCGCCGGACTTGAGCGTCACGCGGTTGTCGAATATCGTCGCGATCTGGTCTTCCAACTGGAACCGGGTGAAAAGGGGTTTGTCCGATTTATGAAACTTGACGATGCTGGTCTGTTTCGGCGCGATAATGTGGACGAAACTTTTCACTTCCTGGTGGACGGCCTCATCGTCGATCAAAATTTCCTTGATGTCGGGGGTAAAGTGGTCGCGGATAGAGCGGACGGCCAGGTTTCGATCCTTGTACAGGGCCGAGGGCGCCTGCGCCTTCACGGCCCGGGCGGTGATGTTTTTCCACAGGCGCAACAGGTACTGGATATCCTTGGCCAGCATGGTTTTGGTGCAGCCCTGGCCGGCGGTGCGGATAATAATACCGAAGCCTTCGGGCAGATCCAACTTGTCCACGATCCCCTTGAGCCGCTTGCGTTCGGTTTCGTCTTCAATTTTGCGTGAAATGCCCCGGCTGTCGCTTCCCGGCATCAGCACGGCGTAGCGACCGGGCAGAGAAATGAAGGTGGTCAGCATGGCCCCTTTTTTCATGATGGGGTCCTTGGTCACCTGTACCATCAGCTCCTGGCCACGCTTCACCAGGTTCTGGATGGTGTTGCCGTTGGCCGGTGGACCTTGATAATAGTCGCTGTGAATCTCCTGCTTTTGCAAAAAACCGTGACGTTCGGCACCGAAGTCCACAAACACGGCCTGAAGGCTGGGTTCGACGCGGGTGATCACCCCTTTGTATACGCTGCTGTGAAGAATTTCCCTGGCTGTGCTTTCGATATGAAATTCTTCCAGGCGGCTGTCCTTGACGATGGCGAGGCGAACCTCTTCAGGGTCCACAGCGTTAATGAGAATTTTACTGGTCATTAGGAGGCGGCTCTGTTCCTTCCACTTTGGGGTTGTCAATGTTAAATTCGTATAAATAAGGAATTGTTACAACCAAGTCAATGGGTTTTTAGGCAAATTCCACAAAAAGAAAGACCCGCGAAATCGATAAGCGATCGACGGACAGCCGGCCTTATCTTCCAATCACCCGGTTAGACGCCATCGACCAGGGTGTTACGGTCGGTGGGATGGCCAGAACGGCTCTTGATCTTTACCGGGCTTTATGGCATGAGGATGCACGCAAGTCTAACCAAAATTAATAATATTCGCAAGAAGATAGGAAGATTCATGGATTCACGCTATGATCCCCCGTCCATCGAAGCCAAATGGCAGAACCGCTGGCAGGACGACCGGTTGTTCAATGTCGTCGAGAAGCCTGACCAGGAAAAATATTACCTGCTGGAAATGTTTCCCTATCCATCGGGTAAAATCCATATGGGCCACGTGAGAAATTACACCATTGGAGACGTCGTGGCCCGCTACAAACGGATGCGCGGATTCAATGTCCTTCACCCCATGGGCTGGGATGCCTTCGGTATGCCGGCTGAGAACGCGGCCATTGCCAACGACACCCATCCGGCCAAGTGGACCTATGAAAATATCGACGCCATGCGGATCCAGCTCAAGCGATTGGGCTTCTCCTATGACTGGGACCGGGAACTGGCCACCTGTCGCCCCGAATATTACCGCTGGGAGCAGTGGCTCTTCCTCAAGATGGTCGAGCGGGGCATGGCTTACCGCAAAGAGTCCTACGTGAACTGGTGTGAACCCTGCCAGACGGTGCTGGCCAACGAGCAGGTGGAGGCGGGTTTGTGCTGGCGCTGCGGAAAACCGGTACGCCAGAAGAAATTGTGGCAGTGGTTTTTCAAGATTACCGACTTTGCCGAAGACCTGTTGGTCCATTGCGACTTGCTTCCCGGTTGGCCGGACAAGGTGACCACCATGCAGCGCAATTGGATCGGTAAAAGCGTCGGTGCGGAGATCCGTTTTCCCGTGGCGGAGAGCGAGGCGGTCATCAGCGTGTTCACCACTCGACAGGACACGGTCTTCGGGGCCACATTCATGTGTCTGGCACCTGAGCACCCGTTGGTCCCCCAACTCTCGGCGGGTACCGACCAGGAGGCTTCTGTTGCGGCTTTCGTCGAGCGCATCTCCCTTCAGGACCGCTCCACCAAGGCCATCGAAAACTATGAAAAGGAAGGCGTGTTTACCGGCGCTTATTGCATCAACCCCATGAACGGCCGCAGAATGCCCATTTATACGGCCAACTTCGCCCTGATGGAGTACGGTACCGGCGCCGTCATGTCCGTTCCGGCCCACGACCAGCGGGACTTGGATTTTGCCCGTAAATACGGCCTGCCGGTAATCGTGGTGGTCAGTCCTCATGACGAGGAACTGGAGGGCGACACCATGAATGCTGCCTATACCGGTGACGGGACCATGGTCAATTCCGGGGATTTCAACGGATTGGGCAACCGGGAGGCCATGGAAGCCATTGCCGCCTTTATGGATAAGAACGGCATCGGCAAAAAGACCATCAGCTTCCGGCTGCGAGACTGGGGCATCTCCCGACAGCGTTACTGGGGCGCGCCGATTCCCATGATTCACTGTGACAACTGTGGCATCGTTCCCGTACCCGAGGCGGACCTACCCATCGTGCTGCCTGAAGATGCCAACCTCCTGGATGGCGGACGCTCGCCGCTTCCTGTGCTGGCGGCATTTTGCAAGGCCCGTTGCCCCGGGTGCGGGAGAGAGGATGCCCGCCGTGAGACCGACACCATGGATACCTTCGTGGAGTCATCCTGGTATTTCCAGCGGTACTGCAGCCCCCGCTGCGACACGGCCATGTTCGACACCCGGGCGGTCGACTACTGGATGCCGGTGGACCAGTATATCGGCGGTGTGGAACACGCCATTTTACATCTGCTCTATTCACGCTACTTTACCCGAGTACTCGAATCGTTGGGACTGGTAAAATTCAAAGAACCGTTCACCCGGCTGCTCACCCAGGGTATGGTCTGCAAAGAGACCACGGCCTGCGCTGAACATGGCTTTCTTTTTCCTGAACAGGTCGCGGAAGACGGCGATGGCCGGCGGACCTGCCTGAAATGCGGCCAGCCGGTGGCGATCGGGCGGGTCGAAAAGATGTCCAAATCCAAAAAGAATGTCATCGATCCCAACATTTTGTTGGACGAATATGGGGCCGACACCACCCGGCTCTTTTGCCTGTTTGCCGCACCACCCGAACGGGATCTGGAGTGGAGCGAGCAGGGCGTGGAGGGCAGCTTCCGGTTTCTTCAGCGAGTCTGGCGGTTGGCCGAACGTTGGTTGCCGCTGCTGGATGATGGTGCACCCGACCCGGGCGATCTCCAGGATTTAAATGAACCCTTCCAGGAACTCTATCGAAAAACCCATGCAACCATCAAGCGGGTCACTCAGGATATCGAGGACCGGTTTCATTTCAACACGGTCATCAGTGCGGTCATGGAACTGGTCAACGCCATGCAGGCCATCGACGAATCTGACTCGGATGGCAAGGGTAATCGGACCATGCGTTTTTCCTTGGAGACGACTCTGTTGCTGTTGTCTCCCATTGTTCCCCATTTCTGTGATGAGCTGTGGGAGGCCCTTGGCCACGCGGACAGTATCCTGCTTTGCCGCTGGCCACATTTCGACGAAGCAGCCACGATAAAAAATGAGGTCGAAATGGTTGTCCAGGTGAACGGCAAACTGCGCAGCCGGTTCTCGGCCGATTTGGATACCGACGAAAACACGCTGAAGCAACGGGCCCTGGCAGACGAACGGATCGTCCGGTTTGTCGACGGAAAGCCGATAAAAAAGGTGATTATAATAAAAAACAAGCTCGTTAATATTGTTATTTAAAATGAAGTGTTAAGTGATAACGTGTTAAGTGTTAAGCGAAGGATTGGAATCGATTTCATACAAGCCGGTACAACCCTTTTATGACCTGTGGGTTATACGACCAACTAACAGATTCATAGCATCGGGTACCCGTTTAGAGGCATATATTCGATAGTAGCCATCAACTGAATCACTTAAGACGCAAAGCGTAACACTGAACGCACCACTCAAAAGGGGTGTTGATGAAATTCAGATGGGGTACAATCGGGTTGGTTGGTTTTTTGGCACTGGCGCTAAGCGCATGCGGCTACCACTTTGCCGGCAGCGGGGGGTTTCCAACCGGTGTATCCCGGGTATTTATACCCATCCTGGAGAACCGGTCCGCCGAAACCGGCGCGGAGAGCACCTTCACCAACGACCTGATCTATGAATTCACCCGGAACCGAAAGGAAAGCTTGGCTCAGGACCGGTCTTCGGCCGATGGTATTCTGAACGGGACCATCGTTTCCATCTCGGTGGAAAATATTGCCCGCTCAACGGTGTCGACGGCGGTGGAGCGCCGGGTGACCGGTACACTGAACCTGCGACTGGAATCTCCCGAGGGACGGATACTATGGTCGTCTGGCAATATCGTCGAGCGCCAGGCCTATTCGGTTGTGGATGGGAATAAAACGGCAACGGATCGGAACAAATCCGATGCCATTGCCGTCGTGTCCAGAAAACTGGCAGAATCCGCCTTCGACCGGCTGACGGATGACTTCTGATGATTGAGCGCCCGCACCGCCACGCTTGGAACGCATTGGGCAAAAACCATCGGCGGCCGCTTACGTCTGCCGCTGGGTGCCGGCACGGGTCAGGCTTGCTGAGCGTTGACCTGGCGGTTGAGACGGGAAACCTTGCGAGAGGCGGTTTTTTTGTGGAGCACCCCTTTTTTTGCTGCTTTGTCGATGGCGGATTTGGCTGCGTTAAGCTGCTCTACGGCATTTTCCGTACCTTGCGCCACGGCAAGGCGCACATCCTTGACCACGTTTTTTACCCGAGTTTGAACGGCTTTGTTGCGCAGGCGCCGACGCTCATTCTGGCCGGCGCGCTTCAATGCTGATTTATGGTTGGCCACCTTCTGTTACTCCTTTCGGAAATTAATTGGGAAAATACAAAACTTCCTGATATCCAAAAAAATGTGGCAAGTCAAGGGTTATTGTGCCTTCCACTTCAGATCAGGAGCCTATGAATTCAGAGGCCGGACACGAGGTAATCCGTGAGAACCGCAATGTCACCCGCGCCGCCGGGGTGGTGGGGGGGGCGACCTTGCTCAGTCGTCTCTTCGGCTATGTCCGGGACATGGTATTGGCCTCTTTTTTTGGTGCCGGAATGACGGCGGATGCCTTTATTGCCGCCTTTAGGATTCCCAACCTGCTGCGCCGCCTGTTCGGGGAGGGGTCGTTGAGCATCGCCTTTGTGCCCGTTTTCACGGACACCCTGCTCAGGGGGGGGCGCGAGGATGGACTTCGCCTGGCCGTGAGCGCCTTGAAACTGCTGCTGGTCTGCCTGTCGGTCGTATCGATCATTGGCGTGGTCGCCGCGCCAATCCTCATTCAGGCGGTCGCCCCCGGGTTTTCCGACTTGCCGGAGAAGATGGACCTGACCGTCACACTGACGCGTGTCATGTTTCCCTATGTAGCCCTGATCGGACTGGTGGCCTTGTGTATGGGGATTCTCAATGTGCTGGGCCATTTCGCGGCCCCGGCCATCGCGCCGGTCCTGTTGAACCTGGCCATGATCGGCGCCGTTTTTGCCGTTTCCCGGTTTTCGGATTCCGAAACGATTCAAGCCATTGGGCTGGCCGGCGGGGTGCTGTTGGGCGGAGTGCTGCAACTGGCCCTGCAGCTGCCTTATCTGGCGAAACATGGCGTCCGGTTCTGGGCACGTTCCGGACTGTGGCATCCGGCGATGAAAAAGGTCGGCATCCTCATGCTTCCCACCATTTTTGGTGCGGCGGTCTATCAGATCAACATCTTGG
>NZ_JBFELV010000096.1:0-14090 GCF_041551955.1 Desulfosarcina sp. | reverse complement strand
GATTCTCTTCTATGGAACGATTTCTGAACGGGCTGTCTTTTCCCGGTTCTGTCAATGTCCCCCGGTATTCTTTGATCTGGTCAGGCGGCAGGCTGCATACATAGGCTTTTCCTTTTTTGATCAGTGTTCATCATTCACCCGGACGACTAATTTCCCAAAGTTTTGGCCGACTAACATGCCGATAAACGCATTCGGAGCATTATCCAACCCCTCGACCAAATGTTCACGGTATTTTATCAGACCTGCACTCAGCCAGCCAGACATGTCTTTGGCAAATTCCTCGTAGCGGTGGCCGTAATCGTCAAAAATAATAAATCCCTGAACTTTTAACCGTTTGACTAAAATGGTACGCATGAGAAGGGACAGGCGATCCGGTCCATCGGGAAGCTGCGTCGCATTGTAATGAGAAATAAGCCCGCACACCGGAATTCTGGCTTTTGTATTGAGCAGCGGTAGGGCCGCATCAAAGACCTTGCCGCCTACGCTCTCGAAATAGATGTCAATCCCCTTGCCGCAGGCCCGGCCAAGTTGTTGGGCAAAATCCGCGGCTTTGTGATCCAGGCAGGCATCAAAACCGAGGACCTCTTTTGCGTAGCTGCACTTTTCGCTGCCGCCGGCTACGCCGACAACCCGACAGCCTTTCAATTTTCCGATCTGACCTACCGTCGCACCCACCGGCCCGGTGGCCGCAGCGACAACCAAGGTCTCTCCCTGTTTGGGACGGCCGATATCCAACAGCCCCATGTAGGCAGTAAACCCCGGCATGCCCAATATGCCCAATGCATAAGAGGCATGTTGGGGGTGTTGCCCTAATCGAGTCAGGCCGGTGCCATCGGATAGCGCATAGTCCTGCCAGCCACTGTAGGCAAGGACCCACTCTCCCTTCCTGTAATCAGGATGCCGGGATGCTTCCACTCGGCAAACCGTGCCACCCACCATCACTTCGCCAACCTTGACCGGCTGCGCATAAGATGGCGCATCGCTCATTCTGCCCCGCATGTAGGGGTCGAGGGAGAGATACTCGGTGCGCAGCAGCACCTGGCCTTCAGCCGGTTCAGGCACGGGCGCTTTCTCCAGACGGAAGTTTTCGGGTGCCGGCGCGCCTTGCGGACGCTGTGCCAATACGATGCGGCGATTGTGTTTTTTACCTTGAGGCATGGGTGGTTCCCTTTCCCTTGTTTCAGCGCGCCATTACCGTTGCCAGGAGATCATGGAGGACAATACAGGTTGCGAATGATTTTCTGTTTTGTCAATGTGGATTTTATCCACTGGTTGCGAATGGATATCATGCCAGTTGCTTGCCGGCTCCCGGTCCGGGCGAGACGCCGAAAATCTCTTTAATGTGAAGGATGACCGCTCCTTTGGACTTGAGGGGAAAACCTGCCTTCTCGCTCAATTCCTGGATCCATCGGGCCGTTTCTTCGTATCGCTGGCCGCTGGTTTCGATGGTGACGTTGCCTTTGATTTGATAGCCTTCATGACCTTCCCAGAAGGTTACCGCCACCTGGGGATTGGCTTGCATGTTGGCCAGGGTTTTGTTGAAGAACTGGTCGGAGATGAGAATGGTTTCGCTGTCGATGATTTTCTTGGCGCCGACCGGCACGGCGTTTGGCGTTCCATCTGCGGTGGCGGTGGAAAGTATCGCGGTGCGGACCGTGTTGAACAATTCCTGCATTCGGTGGGTCATTTGGGCCATTTTTAGCGCCTCCTTTGAAAAACGGGTTGAGGGACTTGGCGAGAATTTGCATGCCTATTTATTTCTTGGCCATGGGCCCCGGATGCCGGATCGGGAGCGGTTCTACCACATCCGGAGCCGGATGGTCCAACGTCTGTCAGCCTGGCTTTCTGGCATCGATGATCAGGGATACGAATGCCAATTTGTCACCTTGGTTGCGATGGTCCAGGCGCAGCGACCGGTAGATGGGACCCTGGTCCACCGACCACTGGTGGTAATGAAACCGCCCTGTTCGTCGCAATACTCCAACAGGTCAACGGAAAAACCCGCCTGAACGAAGACATCCACCAAGCGTCGATAGTCATAAACGATTTTATGATCCGCGGCAGGGTGGCCTTTTGGACCCGGCCCGCCGATTCGGGCAATGCGCTGATAGGAGGTATCCGGGAAATTGGCATCCGGAACTGCGCAACGCAGATATCCGCCCGGTTGGAGCCACCGGTAGCACAATCTGGCAGCAGACCGTCCTTCGGCTTCGGTCAGGTGCTCCCACACATGCTCGCATAACAATGCATCCACCAGGCGGATGCCGAAACTGAGCTCCCAATCGTCAGGCCGCAGCAGATCCAGCGTTTCTTTGTGTGTGGCAATCCAACCGGGCCAGCGCTGATCACCCGCGCCGATAATGATTCGCACCGGTTCGGTGGCGGGTATCCGACTGATGTCTATCATCGATGATCGTCGATCCCCCTATACCCAATCCAACCGCTATACATCCCGGGGTTACCGATTTTCGTAAAAACCGGTTTTGCATATCAGAAAATGCAGTATTAAGCAAATGAGCAAAACAAAAGCCTTCGCCGGAATTATTATGCACAGACCTTTTTATGCATTGATTTATCGGTTGATCGAAACTACATCTCTGAAGGGTCACAGGAGGTGAACACTTTGGCCAATCGATGGTGAGTTCCGGCCACCCGCCTGTGTCAAGGCTTTGGGGGTATGGTATAGCCGCTGCGGGAAACACCGGTACTGGCCTTTTTCGACACCGGAACGCTATCGGTTCCATACCGTTGACAACCCGTCTGTTTTTCCATAGCGGGACTCATGTTCACACGATAAAGCTAAAGGATGGGCATATGCGAAGGGTAATTTTCAATCAAAAAGGCGGTGTCGGCAAATCGACCATTGCATGTAATTTAGCGGCCTTGAGCGCCGCTTCCGGACAGAAAACATTACTGGTCGATCTGGACCCCCAGGCGAATTCCTCTCAGTATCTGCTGGGCCAAAAAGCTGACTCACTCGAGTTGACGCTGGTGGATTATTATCAGGAGACCCTCAGCTTTAGCTTTTTTCCCAAACGGGTAGAAGAATATGTTACATCAACCCCCTTTGACGACCTGGCGCTTTTACCTTCCCATGCGGAACTCGGTGAGTTGATGTATCGGTTGGAGTCGCGCTATAAAATTCGTAAACTCAAAGATGCACTGGACCAATTGGACGGCTACGATGCGGTCTACATCGACACACCACCGGCCTTCAATTTTTTCACTTTATCCGCACTCATTGCCGCCGATCGCTGCTTGATCCCCTTTGACTGCGACGATTTTTCGCGCCGCGCCCTGTATCAGCTTCTTGAACGCGTGCATGAACTGCAGCAAGACCATAATCCAGGGCTTCAAGTGGAAGGCATCGTGGTCAATCACTTTCAGCAGCGCGCCAACCTGCCCAAAGCGCTGGTGTCTGCGATGATCGAAGAAGGGCTGCCGATTCTCGACACCTATCTTTCTCATTCGGTTAAAATCAGAGAATCACACCAAAAGGCCACTCCGCTCGTCAACCTTGATCCCAACCATAAGGTTGCCCAAGAATTTCAAGCCCTGTTTCATGAGTTGAACAGAATCAAAGAATAAGGGCGCACCGACCGAGACCGAGCGGAAAAAAGAAAATGTGCCCGTGCCTGATACAAAAAGGACAATGGCGTCAGGGACCCCATAGCACGTTATTTGACGAATTCCCTGCAAGCTATTGGTGAAACGTATAGGAACAACAATAAATCAACGATGATGACACACATGATGAACACCCCTCTGCCGGTAATCGACGCCCATGTCCACTGCGGCATCCTTGACCGCAGTTCGCCGCAGTCATTCGAGGTGTATGCGCGGCAAGCGGCGGCAACGGACATCGGCGGGGTGGCCATTTTCTCACCGGTTATGGAGATCTACGACCGCTATGACCCAAGCTTTGTGGATACGCCTGCCTGGCGCCGTCGCCGCATGCAGAGCAATGCTTATCTTCTCTCGCTGAAACCCGTTGGACATACCGTCTATCCCTATTTTTTCATCTGGAATGACTTTGCTGTGGATCAGCTTTCGGCGGCCCACTGCGGCATCAAGTGGCACCGTCATGCCGATGAGCCGGTGTACCGCTACCATGACCCCCGGTGCCGGTCCGCCCTGGACGAGATCCGGCGCAGAGGGCTGCCGGTGGTTCTGGAGGAGGAATTCGACCATACCGTGCGGTTTATCCGGGAACTGGCAGACGGGATCAGGGTGATCATTCCTCACCTGGGTATGCTCAACGGCGGATTTCGATCCATCGCCGAGGCCGGTTTGTGGGCGCAGGAAAACGTGTGGGCGGATACTGCGCTGGCCGACCGGAGTGAGATTCGTGAATATCTAAGCGTTTACGGTCATCGGCGGTTGCTGTTCGGATCGGATTTCCCGTTCGGCGACCCGAATTCGGAACTGCGGAAAGTGCACAGTCTACAGCTGGATCCGGCGAAACTGGCTGCGGTGTTGGGCGGCAATTTCATCCGCCTGCAGTCACGCATCGACCGAAGTTAACCACAGGCCGATAGGCCTGAAAATCCGGTCTAAAAACCTTTCACGCGCAACGTATCCTGGATATGATCACGCCATGCGGGCAACACTCCGGCTTCATCCGCATAGTCCCGCCAGCGCGATACGGTTTCCATCACTTCGTTGACAATGGTTTCGGCGCGTCCCCGCTTCATCGACGCCGCACGGGCGCATGCCTTGAAGTCTTCTTTGGTAAAGTTGTCGCGCTTACCGTTCATCGTCATCTGGTGGCTGGCGGTCCATTGGCCGGACGCATTGAAACTGTAGGTCAAGTCAAAAGCCGGCGAAAGCGACCACCGACCGGATTTATCCATCAGAAAAGCGATATTTTTCACATGATCGTCCTGGTTGCGTGCAATGATGTTGAAGGCCATCCGGCGAAACTGTTCTTCAACCGCAAGCATGGGCAGCCCGAGCTGCCTGATGGTGCGCAGCGCCTGCTCGTAGGAATAGGCACCGGCCATATTGAAGTCGTAGTGGGCCAGCGCGCACAGCGATTGCAGATGGATCTTCTCCCCGTTGTCGTGCCGGTCAAAGCGCCGGGTCATGAAATGCCGCCGGTCGTTTTCTTCGAACAGACGGCACGGGTTCATGGTGATGCCGGCGTCGGTTGCCATCCGGAAGTAGGCATATTCGATTACCCCGTAGCCTTTGGGATCCTCCAGTTCCTTATCCCGGTTGCCCGCAACCCCATCAAATTTGAGCAGCCAGTATTCAAACCCCTCCTCCGCGGTGATCTGACCGGAGCGCACCTCATCGGTCGACGGATTCCAGGCAATCACCGCCTTGGCCCTGGCGCCCCCCGCCGAGGTACCGACCTGCAGAATATCCTTGAGGGCCCGTTCCCTGCTTTTGGCTGAAAACGAGACTTTGAGATGGCTGCGGTGCGCCAGTATTTCCGATGCCAGCGCAACCAGTTGATCAACCTGAATGCGGCTGGTCTTGCGTGTTTTGGGTCCGATGGACGGTTCAAACTCCAGGGCGCCCATGCCCCGTTTGCCGATATAGCATAATCTTTCAACTGCATTGAAGGACTCGGGCGCCCGTCCGCGGATGGCCAGCCAGGCATCGATGAGCGCATTGCCGAATCTATCGGGCAGTGAATCCGCCAGCAGTCCCGGTAGGCCCTGAAAGGTCCTTCGAGATAATTCAGGGAAGGTGTAAACTTGATCGGAAAGCGGCATGGTCAGCGGCGCGATCTCGATTCCGCTTTTCGCAAAGGCAGGGTCAAATTCAAAAACGGCTGCCTCCCGACCGTCTTCGAGAGCAACAGCACCGATCGTGCGCCCCCAGAGCCGGACCTCGGCAACCGTGCTCATGCGTCATCACCCCAGGACCAGTCATCCTCGGACGGATTTGCCGAACGGTTCGATGCGGCGCGCTTGCGTGCTTTTCCTTTAAGTTTGAGTAGGTCCATGGGTCTGGGACCGGCTTCAGGAACCAAGTGGCCGAGACCCGGCAGGAGGTCAAGCACCCGCAGAATTCGAATGAGGTTGCGTGTTTGCGTGACCGCCCCGGACTCTATCCGTTCTATCGTTCTTTTGGACACGCCGGCTTCAAGGGCCAGTTTCGCCTGGGTCAGCCCCAGCGCAATCCGCCGTTGCCCCAGGCGTCTGCCGAGCTCTTCAAGAACCGCGTTGTCTCCCATTTCTTTAAATTCTGTCATAGTCGTCGCTTTTGGCGAAATAGAATCATATATTCCTATATATCGTCAAAAATGACGAATTGCAATTCATTTTTAAAATCGTCATAAATGACGAATAAAAATCATATAACGCTATATATCGTCAAAAATGACGAATAATGCATGAATAAAAAATGAGTTTGATCTGACGCCCTTTAGCGTGCCTGCAACCCGATGAAGCAACTTCTTTCGTCCTGCTGTCGTTGACGAGGTGCCAACAGATGGTAATTTTTCAAGGGTAATTAAAGTCACATCAGTGTTGTCATCCCGTCAACCGTCCAACAACAGGAGGCCCGCCATGAAAGATCAAGGCAGTATGCACAAGAAAGTGCAGGAGATGTGCGATTGTTACGCAACCAATGATCCACTCAAGGAGATGTCCAAACTAAAAAACGATTCCGACACCGCCGCCGCCGCAATAAAGTGGGTTGCCCTGGCAGCGCTGCACGGTGTCAACAACAACGCCAAAGAGATATCCATCCATCGCGGGGATGACGGCAAGGTCACTGTCCTTGCCGAATACAGAACCGGCGAACTGCCGTCTCCGGGCCATGATGCGGGGCTCAAGATCTTCGAAACCTTCAGGGAAATGACGCACATCGACACGGATAAAGGCAAGACGGCTTTGGCCCTGGGCATTCGCGACAGCAGCATTGAACTCAACGTTAAAATCAGAATGAAAGATGGAACCGAAAAAATCAGCATCGGATTCCCCAAAAAGTAACCCGTCCAACATGCCGGCGCAGGTCTCTTTCGTATTCGATCAATCCCGGCAGCCTGCCTTTTTCTGAGTTTGACGGTGGGCGGTTATAGCCTTTGGCCGGTATGAAAAAGCCTGAGACCTGAAACGCAAAAAAAAGGGTTGATGGCTCAGGTGCGATGCGCTATAAGCACGCGTCGCACGAACCACGGGTTGGAACGGCCCGTGGTTTTTTTTGTTTAACCCATGGGGAACCCATTATGATCAGCGCATCCAACATCGCGCTCGCCTACGGCAAGCGCGTTTTGTTTAAAGACGTCGATATCAAGTTCACTCCCGGCAACTGCTACGGCCTGATCGGCGCCAACGGCACCGGAAAATCGACCTTTCTGAAGATCCTTGCCGGGGAGATAGAGCCCGACAAGGGTACGGTGAGCACAGGGCCCGGCGAGCGCATTGCCGTGCTGCAGCAGGACCATTTCGCCTTCGATGAGAAAACCATCATCGACACGGTGATCATGGGGCACGACCGCCTCCATGCCATCATGATGGAACGAAACGCCATCTACGCCAAAGCGGATTTCACCGAAGCGGACGGCATCCGGTCCGGTGAACTGGAGGCGGCGTTCGCCGAGATGGACGGCTACGAGGCCGAGTCCCAGGCGGCGGTGCTCCTCAAGGGCCTGGGCATTGCGGAAGAGACACGCCAGCTGAAAATGAAAGAACTGGAAGGGGGGGACAAGGTCCGCGTGCTTCTGGCCCAGGCCCTCTTCGGCAACCCCGATATCCTGCTCCTTGACGAGCCCACCAACCACCTGGATCACAAGTCCATCGCCTGGTTGGAAGATTTCCTGGCGCGTTCCGAGAATACCGTGATCGTGGTATCCCACGACCGCCACTTCCTCAACCAGGTCTGCACCCACATTGCCGACATCGACTACGACCGGATCCGGGTTTTCGTGGGCAACTACGACTTCTGGTGCCAGGCGAGCCGCCTGATCCAGAAACAGAAGCAGAACGAAAACAAGAAAGCCACTGAAAAGGCCAAAGAGCTGACCGCGTTCATCCAGCGTTTCAGCTCCAACGCCTCCAAGGCCAGGCAGGCCACCTCCCGGAAAAAACTCCTGGATAAGCTCACCCTGGATGATATACCGGTATCGTCGCGGAAATACCCCTGGATCGCCTTCAGGCCGGAACGCCCCTGCGGGAGCGTGATCCTGGAGATCGACAACCTCAGCAAAACCATCGATGGAGAGAAGGTCCTCAACAACCTCAGCATGGTAGTGAACGGCGGGGACAAGATCGCCTTTGTCGGAAACAACAGCCTGGCCAAAACCGTCCTCTTTCAGATCCTGGCAGGGGAGATGGCGCCGGACGCCGGCAGCTTCCGATGGGGCCAGACCGTCACCACCTCCTACTTCCCCAAGGAGAACAGGCGGTTTTTCGAGACCGAGATGTCCCTGGTCCAGTGGCTGCTGCACTACGCGCCGGAAGAGGGGGTGAGTTTTGCCCGCGGGTTCCTCGGCCACATGCTCTTTTCCGGAGAAGAGGCCATGAAAAACACCGGTGTTCTTTCCGGCGGGGAGAAGGTGCGCTGCATGCTTTCGCGCATGATGCTCAGCGGATCCAATGTGCTTGTGCTGGACGAGCCCACCAACCACCTGGACCTGGAGGCCATCACCGCTCTCAACGAAGGACTGATCGCCTTTCCCGAGGTGGTTCTCTTCGCTTCCCACGATCACCAGTTCGTCTCCACCGTGGCCAACCGTATTGTTGAACTCACCCTGGATGGCGCCATTGACCGGGTCATGAACTACGACGACTATCTGGCAAGCCCCGACGTGGCCAAAGAGCGGGATGCGCACTGCTGCGGGGGAAGCGCCCTGGTTTGCTGATCCGGACCGAAGGGTCAAACCTTGATTGTCGAATTTTTGCCCATATATTGAACGGCATACCCCTCAACCCAGGAGGATAACCGATGATCGACCTGTTCAAGCGCTTTTTCAGCACCGCCGCCGACAACGGCCGGAACCCTGCCGACCAGGATGACGAACGGGATGTGATCGTGGCCATTGGCGCGCTTTTTCTGGAGATGGGACGCATCGATGAAACCTTCACGGAACAGGAAACGGCGACGGTGATCTCCATACTGACCGATAAATACGGCCTTTCCGGCGAGGATGCCGACGCCCTGCTCAATGAGGCGGATCGTGAGCTGGAAGCGAGTGTCGATTTGTGGCAGTTCGCCCGGGTCATCAATGAGCGCTACAGCATCCCCAAAAAAGAAAAACTGATCGAACGCTTGTGGCAGATTGTGTATGTCGACGGCAAAATGGACAAATACGAACATTACCTGATGAACAAGCTCTCCAAACTTCTTGGCCTTTCCCACAAGCAACTGATCGATGCCAAACTCAAGGTCCTGCACGGCAAGTAATTCCGACCCGACCGGCATAGTCTCAGCAGCATATGAATAGGGCGTACACACGACTTGCATCCCTGCCCGGATTCCCGGGTGTCACTGGACCCAACCTGCCCATCCGTTCCCAGGCAACGACCACCAACCGACCTTAAGGCGTATTGCCTTTCACCCGATCACCTGCACCGGCGATTGCGCGGTATGACGCACTATTTTGTAGTTTTGCCGCACTTTTCCACCATCCTTGCTTAGGCCGATACGATAGGAAATATAATTTATAGTAGTTTTTATAGCAGGTTATGTTGATTCGTGTGTTTAATGGAAAGTTGGCAAGCTGATTGCTGTCAAATATCATCGGTTGAGCCAAGCGCCCCATTAATACCAAGCCATCGGGCAATGGCAAGGAGATAAAGATGAAAACAGCCTACGAATCTAAACAGAAAATGCTTCTTATGACCATAGCTATCACAGCCAGCCTTATCCTGCTGGGGCTGAATGCCTGCCAATAAAAGGTAAAAAGAGAGCGGAAGATGAAATCGAAATTGAGTGCGATACTAAATAGCCAGCAGGGACTCACCGAACTGTTGTTTGTCGATGCCAGAGTAGGGTGGGTGCAGAGGCTGGAAGGTGGGGGATATACAGCGCATAGCTGCCTGAGTGGCAAGAACTATCACGGCCGTAAAATAGGGGATGTCTGCCTGCCGATAGAAAAAGAACTCGATAGTAAATAAATGAAGATATCGCGGGCTACGGGTTAACCGGTGGCTTCTATATACTGATCTCAAAAATTCATTATCTTTCCCCATATTGTTTAGGCAACTTTAAGGTTAACATGGTCGGCATACCGCCAATGGCGGTACATCGATTCTGTTCTATTCCGAGCGCCACGAGTCTTTTGCCTACCAGATTACTTTTGGTGGGGTGATCGTGCCGTTGATCTGAGGACGGCAACTGCTGCAGGCATGCATTTCATGGGAGTTGCCTGGGGATTTAGGGTCCAGTCGTCGATGGGTGCAATCCGGAAATGGTCATCATCAGCTTCAAGTTGCTCCTATAGGCCCAGACAATTGACGCTTGTGTAACCGGTAAATGTTTGTTACTGAAAATACAGTATGTTCTAATCTTGGGGAAGTGCCGTCCCTCCGCGAACCATGTTATCACTGATAAACTCTGACCCCTGTTTCTTCGTCGCACCGGTCGTCGGTTTTTTGCTTGCCGGGGAAATTCGATTCCCGACAGTGCCGCGGCGGCCGGAATCTGACCCGATAAGGAGGTGAGCATGAAGTATTCGGGCGGCGGATCCAGGAAGAGAGCGGGAAAGCGGCCGACCCTGTCACCATTCAACGTCAACTTTTGGGGAGGAGAAGACGAATGAAAAAAGGTATCAGGTTGGTGGCACTACTGGCTGTCGGCATGCTGGTGTTCTCTATGGGGATCGCTGCGGCCGCCGAAGAAGACATGAAAAAACAACTCAAACTGGCCGACGACATCACCAAGGAAACCATCGTCGGCCCCGGCAGCGTGCAGGTCAGCACCGAAAAGGACATCCTGATGAGTTTCGGGGCCACGGTGAGGATCATTCCCACGTCGGAATCCGATTGGGATTTCGGCATGAGCGATAAAACAGACGGTTATCTAAACTTTGGGACTGGGCCTAATTTAGGCAGCGAGTTTTTCCGGATTCACAACAATGAAAGCGGCGCCGTCAAAGACAGCTACATCCGCACCGAGAGTAAAATTTATTTCAACGCCATGCCCAAGGACCGCCAGTGGAGCTTTTACGCGGCCCTGGAGTTCGATACACCCCTGGACACCCAGACGGTCGACAATCGTGGCGGGCGCGATACGACCAGCAGCAATTTCGGCCTCGAGCGCCTTCACATTTCCTACGCCCTGCCCTTGAATACACGCCTGCATGCCGGCTGGGACATCTGGCATGTCGACGTCATCGAAGCCGCCGGACTGGTTTACGGGGATGACAACCCCGGTTTCTGGTTGACCGGGGGTTCCGACACCGTCAACTACAGCCTGGGTTATTTCAAACTGTCGGAAAACGATTTTCAGCTGAGTGCTACGGACTTTGAGGACGCCAAGGACGCGGACCGGGATCTATATGCTGGTTACCTCAACTGGACCCCCACTGACGGCCAAAAACTCCAGGGTTTTTACACCTTCGACCGCATCCGCAATGTCGGCGTGAATGACTTTACCGCTTTCCTGACCGAGGGCGCTGTGGGCATCGCAACGGGAGAAGTCCCGGAAGTCGACTCCCATCATGCCGGCGGCTATTACCTCGGCAACTTTGGCGCCTTTGAACTGTTTGTCGAGGGGACCTACCAGTTCGGTTCGGCTGACAATACCGGTCTGGGTGCATTGGGCAAAGAGGAAGACTACGATATCAACGCCTATGCCCTGGCGGCTGATATCTCATATGAGCTCAAAGGGATTTTGACCGGATTTCCCCTCAAGCCCCATCTTGGAATCATCTACACCTCGGGTGACGATGATCCCAACGATGACGAACTTGGCGGCTACAACGGCAACGTGAATGCCCAGCGGTTTTCCCAGCGTTTTGGCGGTGAGAACACCATCATCGGGGATACTAACCTTGCCCTCGGCTCCATACTCTACGGCTATATCCCTGAACTCTACGGCAACGGGACACCGGTTTTCACGGGCGGACTCCAAAATTTTGCCGGGTTCGGCGGCGGCCGCGGCGACAACCCGGGGATGACCATGATCAGCGGGGGGCTTACGATTGCGCCCAAACCGTTTCTGATTTACAAAACCAACGTCAACTATTTTCGCTGGAACGAAGATATTTTTGTTCAGAACCTGGTGACGCCGATTAATTTTGCCACCGGCCAACCTTTTATAACCAAGGTCAGCTCCGGTTATGTCGGCACCGAATGGGATAACGAGGTCACTCTGGCAACCTCGAAACATTCCTACCTCAAAGGGCAGTTCTCCATGTTCTTCCCGGGTAGCGTGCTGGAAGATGTCACCGAGGCGCTCGGGGCCAAAAGTGATGATACGGCCTACCGGCTGGCGGCAGAGTTAATTATTAATTTTTAATCGTACGCAGGCACAGTGCGGTATTGCAAAAATTCAATTGCCCCTTTTGATGAATAATAGCTAAACCACAGGGAGCACAGAGTTCACAGAGGATAAATTTTTCAATCCTTTCTCTGTGCTCTCGGTGGTGAAATATTACGTTTTCGTATTTTCGAATACGTGTACGCGGGGAAGAACCACCTATGAAAGGTTTTATGAAAGTGTCGCGGCAGAGGGGTTGGATCTATTTTTGGGCCGCGATGACGATGATCGTCGGATGTGCCGGTGCGCCTGACATCACCAGCACCGAAAAGTCGGCTGATAATCCATACTCCAATGAACAAGTGCGCCAAATGACCGTGGATCAGCCGTTCCTGATATCGGGGGATTATTTCCGGGAAAGAAAGCAGGAGCCGTCGATTGATGTTGGGGACATTTCCGCCAGGAGCGAAAAGGTCGAGAAGGCGCAGGCTGATTTGGGAAGCCGCGTGACCAAGCTGGAGCAGCAGGCCGCCGGCGGCCAGGTGGCGGCTGCTCCGGCGGTGATCACCGCTGCACCGGCGGTGGCCCCCGCCGTGCAGCAGATGAAAATCAAGGTGGGCCTGTTGATCGATCAGCGCCAGGTGCAGGACGACGGTGCACGCCTGTTGACCACTGCTGCGTACACCACCTCGGCGCGGTTTCCCATTGTGCCGGTCTCTCCCGGGGAAATCGGAGAGTCGCTTTCCCAGCAAAAAGAACTCAACCCCAACGATCTGGCCCAAGTGTCCCGGGTGTTGGCGGTCTATCCCGGTGTGCGCATGCTGGTATTGATTGAAACGTTCCAGCTGCCGGAAACCTTTCCCGGCCCGGCGATGGCCATCGTCAACCTTGTGGACGCCGGCATCCTGCATCGCTATCCGCCCCTGGAAGTAACCATGCAGCTGACAAACGAGGACGATCGCGCACGCTTTGCCGACTCCGTAGTCCGCAACGCATTTGATCAGGCGGTCACACGCAGCGGTATAATGCCTTGGTTCTGCAGGGCCTTTTCGCGTGAGGAGCAGGTCTGGTATATCAACGCCGGCAAGGATTCAGGGCTTAAAACGGGTGATCGGCTCAAGGTCGTTGCCGGCGGCAAGCTGGTCACGGCGCCGTCGGGAATTCCGGCCGGCTGGATCCCGGGAGCGCCCAAGGGTACCCTTCGGGTGGACCTGCATTTCGGCCAGGATCTGGCCGCCTGTTCGCTGGTGGACGGCAGCGGGCCGGAAGGTGGAGATCTTTTGATGAAGTAACCCTTTACGAATCCATCTACAATGAGACTTTTTACGACTTCATCAACCCTTCGCCGTAAAAAGTTTTTTTACGAAGCCGTCAAGGTTGCGTTTCCAACGCTTCCAGTCGGTAACCCCGGTCCTGCATGCACTGGCGGAACAGTTTCGCTTTCTTGTTCTCCTCGATAGCGCCCAGCATGTTGCGGGCGCCGGTTTCGGCCTGGAGCTCACAAGTTGACCTGTCCAGTGTCATTTCCGCGGCGCTTCGCTCAAGGTGGACCCATTGCTTGCGCGCTCTGGTGGCGCAGGCGGCAAGGCCCAGGCCCACGAGCAAGACGACCGGGATAAGCAGTCCTATTCTCATGCTAGTTCCTTCTTTTTAAAATCGAAAACAGGGGTGTGGGTGGATGTGAAAAAGGGTGGATCGTGTCGAGCGCTTTT
>NZ_JBFELV010000095.1:0-14155 GCF_041551955.1 Desulfosarcina sp. | reverse complement strand
CTGGAAAAGGAGGGGTACTTAGCCTTTCCCGATGCCACGTCCGATCCGCGCTTGGAAAATCATGCGGCGAAGAAGGCTGAGGGCATTGCCTCGCTGCTGACGGTTCCGGTGACGGTGAATGACCGAGCCATCGGAGTGCTGTCATTGTATACCGGCACCCGGCGCGAGTTCAAACCCAACGAGATCGAATTTTTGCGCGCATTGGCCGAACAGGGGGGGATCGCCATCGAACACAACCGCCTTCTCCGGCGCATGCAAAAAAACGCCATGCTGTTTTTGGAGTTGGCTTCCAACATCAACTCCTCTCTGGACATCCAGAAGGTGCTCAGCAACCTGACGGAGAACATCTGCGACACCCTGGGCATGAAGGGGGCGCTCATCCGATTGATGGACGAAGACACCGGTTCCCTGAAACTGATGGCCAGCCATGGTCTCAGCCCGGAATTTCTGGAAAGGGGCGCCATCACCACCACGGAAACCGCGGCACGCGCCCTGAAAGGGGAGACCATGGTGATCAGCGACGCCACCACGGACAAGCGCATCCGCTTCAAAGATGCCATGAAAAGCGAAGGCATCGTCTCAATGATCGTGGCCCCCATTCTGGCCCGGGACAAGGTCATCGGCGTAATGCGTCTATACAGCGATGTCCAGCGTGAATTCCCGGCGGATCTGATGCTGATGGTAGAGGCGCTGGCCCACCAGGGGGGCCTGGCCATCCAGAACGCTTCTATGTACCTGAAACTCCAAGAAGACAAGAAGAGCTTGGAAGCGGACATCTGGAGCCATCGCTCCTGGTTCTGATCATCGCATCGATGGGGGGCACAAGCCTGATGGGCACAGGCTCCGCACACAACCGAGGCCCGTCGGCATGGCTTGACAACCGCCCCCTTCAGACCGATCTTTTCTGCATGGAATGCTTAACCCCATTGTGAAAGGATCGGTTGTCATGACGACGATGGTCATATTTATCTGCCTGGCGGCGCTTTACGGAGCCCTCAAGATCATCTTGGAACGTCGCCTGGCACCACTGGATGTCACCGGCGAAGACGGAGATCTGTCGGATGTGGCATTTTCCAACGGCTGCAGTGTGCATGCCCTCTTTCAGGAGGCCGGCGGTGTGTGGCCCTTCTCCAGGGACAGGATTGAAAACGACTTTAAAATCTATCTGAATACGGGAGATATCCCCGGCTACGTACGCCAGTTTGTCAAGTTGCAGCCCGCGCGGGCAAGGGACCGCACCTACAGCAAGCTGATCTATTCCGGCGGCCGGCCGCCTTACCTGTAATCTGGCTGAGGCGCGTCAAACGTTGAAGCGGAAATTGATGATGTCTCCGTCACCGACCTTGTACGTCTTGCCCTCCAGCCGGACCGTCCCTTTTCTGCGGGCCTCGGCATAAGTTCCGGCATCCATGAGGTCGTCGTAGGCCAGCACCTCGGCTCGGATGAACCCCTTTTTTATATCCGAGTGAATCACCTCGGCCGCATCCACCGCCTCGGTGCCCCGCGCGATGGTCCAGGCCCGCACTTCGTCTTCACCCACGGTGAAAAAAGAGATCAGCCCCATCAAGTCGTAGGAGCGAACGATGACCCGGTCCGTGGCCGACGCGGTGATGTTGAACTCGGTCAGAAACTCCTGTGCCTCGTCGTCGGACATCTGGGCCAGTTCCTGTTCCAGTTTGGCCCGGATCACCATACACGCCTCCCCTTCGGGCAGGGCGTCAGCGCCGGGAAGCGCATCGTTCTCATCCTCGTTGTTAAAGAGGATCAGCATGGGTTTGGCGGAAAGAAAGGCAAAACCGCGCAGCAGTTTGGCCGTGGCGAGTTCGGGAAACCGACGAAGAGGAGTTTCACTGTCCAGATAGGCCTTGCAGCGTTCCAGCAGCGCAATCTCCTCGGGGTTGGGTTTTTTCCCCCGACGTTCGTCAAGGGCCAGGCGCTCCAGACGTTTTTCGACCACGACCAGGTCGGATATGATCAATTCCTGGTCGATGGCCGCCGCGTCTTGCCTGGGCGTGGGCGAATCGACGCCGTAGCCGCTGAAATGGCGCACCACATGAATCAAGGCGTCGCAGTCGCGCACCTGGGTCCAGATACTCTGGTCCTTCTTGGCGGCCCCACCGTGATCCCCCTTGCCAGGCAGGAAATACTCTACCTGAGTGAAGATGGTTTTGCGTGGATGGTACATCTCGCTTAAGATCTCCACCCGCTTGTCCGGAACGGTGATCGTACCGATACGGCTTTCCTGGCGGTTGCCGTCAGCGGCGACGCTGCGGGTCAACGCTTCGAAAACAGTGGTTTTGCCCGACTGGGGTAAGCCGATGATGCCGAGTCTCATGGTTATAATACTCCTGGTTCCGGCACGGATGATATATCCGTTTTTTTATAGCGTTTCGAAATAGGTTCCAAATTTGATGAACGCGTAAAAAGTCGAATTCCCGGCGGATTCGTATGAAGCCCGAGATCAAGGCTTGCGAATCCGTAAGCAATGATGAGTAGTTACGGTACGCCGCAGTGACGAAGGCTGCAGCGTAACGCGGATATCGGGGTTTTTACGAATCCGTCAAATTTGGCCTTTTCATATCCGTGTGCATCCGTCAAGGCAATAAATAAGGCCGGGGATTTGAAAATCCGAACTAAACCGGCTATGAATCAGTTATGGATTTCCGATGTTCACCGCCTCCCTGGCATGCGCGCGCCCTGTGGCAGGAGGCCAATACCTGCCTGGCGCACACTATGCGGCAAAACCCATCGGTGCTTGCTGAAGCCCACCGGCAGGCCCACCGGATGCGACGCCGCCTTGAATCGATTTTCCCCCTGATGGATCGCTTGTGCCGGGAAACCTGTCCCGACTGCATCAACACCTGCTGCCGGCGGGCATGGGTGTGGGCCGATTTCAAGGACCTGCTCTTCCTCCACCTGGACGGCATCCCAGTGCCCCATCGGCAGCTGCTCGGCCGAGAGGTTGACCACTGCCGCTATGAAAGCCCTGTCGGCTGTCGGCTGGATCGCCTCCAGCGCCCCTTTGTCTGCACATGGTACCTTTGCCCGGCTCAGACCCGCCTCCTTGACCACCAGCCCGCCGAAAAGCGCAACCTGTCACGCGTCCTCGAACAGATCAAAAACGATCGAAAACGGATGGAGGCATCCTACATTCAGGCGGTTTCGTAAAACGCCCGAGATCAAGACTTGCGACTCCCGAGGAACGAGGCGGACAGGATTTACTCCGCAGTGACGAGGGATGAAGCGTGACGCAGATATCGGGCGTTTTACGGAACCGCCGATCATCAGGGTGTGATTTCTTCTTTCAGCATACAACAGGCGATCTTGTAACCGAGGCCATCCGCTTGTGGAAGGTTGCGCGGCTGGATGATGCGGTTCATGACACATCCTTCGGGGATCAATAGCGGAAACAGGTCCGACTCGTTGACCTTGGGGGCCTCCACCAGTCGGTCATTACGAATTTCAAGGCTGTGCAGGGCATAATCCTCGCATAGGGGACACCGATAAACCCGACCATTGGGAAAGATAAAGTAGTTGTCCGCCACCAACCCCGCGCATTCGAAGGGCTCGTCTGAGCCCAGAAACACCTTGGGAAAAGTGACGGCAATTCCCCGCCGGGCGACGGCTTCGGCCACCGGCGGGATCACTTTCAGCCAGGTGTCCCGATCCACCTGGGCAAGGCTCTCCACGCGCTTGGCATCTTGGGTCCACTGCCCCCGAACGCCGATGACCTGGATGAAAAAACGGTCCACGCCCAGTCTTTCCAGCAGGCGCGGCATGCGATGCAGATGATCGATGTTGGCCTGACTCACCGTATAGATCAGGCTGACGGAAAAACCACGCGCTTTGGCTGCCACCACGCCGTGGGTGCACTGCTTGAAACTGCCGTCGCCGCGCAGGGGGTCGTTGACCGTTGGGCTGAGTCCGTCCAGGCTGAAGCTGAAGAAATCCACCTCCTCGGGTGTCACCCGGTTCAGAATGTCATGAAAAAGGTAACCGTTGGTGTCGATGGTCACCGATGCGTAACCCAGCTGCCTGGACCGTTTGACGGCGGCGGACAGGTCCGGGTGCAAGGTGGGTTCACCCCCCAGAAAGATCACGTTGGATGATGGATGTCGACGGGCAAACAGCGTCAGCCACCGGTCGATGGTATCGATGTCAAGCGTATTTCTACCGTGTTGATCGGGATTGATGTAGCAATGGCGGCAGCGAAGGTTACAGCGGGTAAGCAGATGGAAGAAGATGTTGGCTGAATGACGGGTAAAAGAAACGGTTTTTCGCATCGGGTCACGGCCCGCCCTACATCGATTTCATGAAGTTTTCAAGGTCGGCGTCGTCGTCCGCATCCGCATTCGGACTGGCTGCACCGCCCAGGCGCCGGACCTCTTTTTTGGCCCGGATCAGCTCTTCGTTGGTCAGACGCAGGCGGTAGGTCATATATTCGGCGAAAATCCGGTAGAGCAGGAGCAAAAAGTCCAGACGCTCGTCTTTTTGCTCGGAAGTGGAGAGTCGGTTGCCGGCCGAGGTGTCTACGGCCAGACAGATGGTCTTGCCGTCGGACAGCACCGTTGCGCTGCGCGTCTGGTCGTCGATGATGCGCATTTCACCGAAGATCTCCCCTTTTTTGCTGATGTTACTGATCTCTTCGCCTTCTTTGGTGATCCGGATTTTTCCGGACAGCAAAAAGTAGAGCCAGGGATCCATGTCGCCTTCCTGAATAATGGTTTCACCGTCTTCGTACTGGCGGATTTTGCTGAGGCGAAGCAGTTTTCCCAGATTGCGGGTCTCGAAATGCTTCAGCGCCGAGATGGACATGAGTCGCTGAATATTTTCAATATTTTCCTTCAGGTATTTGGACTCGATCATGAAATCCCCCGGTGCGGCTACAATTCGTTGATGATCCTATGCAACATATTCTAATGTGACGGCAAAAGAAAGGCAAGCCTCATCGTCATCATTAACGGAACACGAACCAACTGTCAAAACCCAGATCTCAAACGATGAGTCTTTATTTCATCTCCATGCAATGTTTGGACAGGTTCTCATCAAACTGGACCGGATAGCACCCGTCGAAACAGGCCTTGCAGAAATGGTCCTCCGGGTTTTCGATGCCGGTGGATGAAAGCAATCCCTCCAGGCTCAGGTAGTTCAAGGTGTCCAGTCCTAAGTGCGTGCGCAGTTCCTCCACGCTCATTCTGGCCGCAATCAGTTCCCCCTTGGTGGAAAAATCGATGCCGTAATGGCAGGGAAACCGATGGGCCGGCCCGCTAACCCGAAGGTGAACCCGTTTGACGCCCAGCTCTCGCAGGGCCTTGACCCGGGTCTTGACCGTCGTACCTCGAATGATCGAATCCTCGATGATGATGATGTCCTTGCCCTTGAGCAGTTCCTTGATAGGATTGAGTTTTACTCGAACCCCGAAATCTCGCATGCTCTGGGTGGGTTGGATGAAGGTTCTCCCGACGTAGTGATTACGGATCATGCCTGTCTCGAAGGGGATGCCGCAGGCTTCCGAATAGCCCAGGGCTGCATACGTTCCCGAGTCAGGAAAGGGCATGACCAGGTCCGCGTCCACCGGGGATTCTTCAGCCAGGCGCCGGCCGTGGGCCTTTCTCGTGAGGTAGACGTTGTGGCCGAAAAAGGTGCTGTCCGGTCGGGCGAAGTAGATGAACTCGAAAATGCAGAATGACCGACGCTTGGGGGTTTTGGTATGGATGCTTTTGACCCCCTCGCTGCTGATAATGACGATCTCACCCGGATCCAGCTCCCGGACGAATTCCGCCTGCACCAGATCCAGGGCGCAGGTCTCCGATGCCAGCACCCACGTGCCGTTGAGTTTTCCCAAGCACAAGGGGCGAAAGCCGTGGGGGTCCTTGATGCCGATAATTTCGCCCCGGCTGGTGAGCACCACCATGGAGAAGGCCCCTTTCATCCGGGAAACCGAGGCTTTGAGCGCCTCCTCGAAGCCCAGATTCAGGTTGCGGACGAACAGGTGCAGAAACACCTCGCTGTCCATGGTGGTCTGGAAGATGGAGCCGGTATCCTCCAGTTCCGCTTTCAAATGATGTGCATTGACCAGGTTGCCGTTGTGGGCCACGGCATAGGCCCGCTGGCGGTGGCGCGCCACAAGGGGTTGGGCGTTGGCCACCACCGAGCTGCCCGTGGTGGAGTAGCGCACGTGTCCGATGGCGCTGGGGCCGCTAAGGCCTTCCAGGATGTCCATGTCGAAAACGTCGGGAACCAGCCCCATGCCTTTGTATTCATCGATGGCGCCAGCCTCGGCAACGGCGATGCCGGCGCTCTCCTGGCCGCGGTGCTGGAGGGCATAGAGCCCGAAATAACACATTTTCGCCGCATCCGGGTGATTGAACGCCCCGAAAAGGCCGCAGGCTTCGCGGGGTTTGTCATCGCCAATGAATTCCCGGCTGATGTTCTGTGATGCTTTCATGAATGCTTGCCTTGCAGGGCTGGGGTTATAGTGGGCGACCGGATGGCCCGCTACCCATGGTAATCTTGAATAGCCTTGACTTCAAAAGGTTTTTCCCTCAAGGCGCCGACCGCCCGGCATACCGCCAGCGCGCCGGCGGCGGTGGTGGCGTAGGGCACTTTGAATTTGAGGGCTGCCCGGCGGATGGTATAGCCGTCGCGGCGCGGTTCGTCACCAGTGCCGGTGTTGATGATCAGCTGTATCCGGCCGTTCTTGATTGCATCGGCGGCATGGGGTTGGCCCTGGGACACTTTGTTGATCCGTTCGGCCGGGATGCCATTGGCACAAAGATGGGACCATGTGCCGTCGGTGGCCAGGATATCGAACTGCATATGGGAAAATTGCCTGGCGACTGCCAGAATGGCCGCCTTGTCTTCATCGCCCACACTGATGAAAACCGTTCCGGACAGGGGCAGGCGCTGACCCGCCCCCAGCTGCGCCTTGGCATAGGCCAGGCCGAAGTCGGTCCCGATGCCCATGACCTCTCCGGTGGATTTCATCTCCGGCCCCAACAGGGTATCCACATTCGGAAAGCGATCAAAAGGAAGCACCGCCTCTTTCACCGACTGGTGCCGGGGGACCACCTCTTCGGTGAGCCCCAGTTCCCCAAGGGTTTTGCCCAGCATGACCTTGGTAGCCAGCTTGGCCAGGGGAATGCCGGTGGCCTTGCTAACGAAGGGAATGGTCCGGGAAGCCCGGGGGTTGACCTCGATCACATAGAGCAAATCGTCTTTGATGGCGTACTGGACGTTCATCAGTCCCACCACCTTCAGTTCGGCGGCCATGGCCTTGGTGGCCACGGTGATTTGAGCAATCATGTCGCTGCCGATGCTGTGGGGGGGCAACACGCAGGCCGAGTCGCCGCTGTGGACCCCGGCCGCCTC
The DNA here is from genome assembly GCF_041551955.1 of Desulfosarcina sp. Lineage (GTDB taxonomy): Bacteria > Desulfobacterota > Desulfobacteria > Desulfobacterales > Desulfosarcinaceae > Desulfosarcina. The sequence continues at coordinate 6,784 of NZ_JBFELV010000095.1, read as the reverse complement.
GATGTGTTCCATGATACCGCCGATAATGGTGGTGGAACCGTCACAGATGGCGTCAACATCTACCTCCATGGCCGCTTCCAGAAACTTGTCGATGAGCACCGGGTGGCCCGGGGAAGCCAAGATGGCCAGGCGGGTAAACGTCTCCATGTCTTTGGGGTCGTAAACAATCTTCATGGCCCGCCCGCCCAGGACGAAAGAGGGGCGCACGATCACCGGATAGCCGATGGTGTCGGCAATCCTCAGCGCCTCGGCGATGGACAGGGCCGTGCCGTTGGCCGGCTGCATGAGGCCCAGCTTTTTCAGCATGGCTTGAAACAGCTCGCGGTCTTCGGCCCGGTCTATGCTCTCCGGCTGGGTGCCCAGGATGGGAACGCCGGCGGCATGCAGCGGCGTGGAGAGATTCAACGGGGTCTGGCCGCCGAACTGGACGATGATGCCGGCCGGCTTTTCCTTCTCCACGATGTGCAGCACATCCTCGCGGGTCAGCGGTTCGAAATAGAGCTTGTCCGATGTATCGTAGTCGGTGCTCACCGTTTCCGGGTTGCTGTTGACCATGATGCTCTCCACACCCATCTCCCGCAGGGCAAAGGAGGCGTGCACGCAGCAGTAGTCGAACTCGATGCCTTGACCGATGCGGTTGGGTCCGCCGCCCAGAATCATCACTTTTTTACGATCCGACACCCGGGCTTCGCATTCGGTTTCGTAGGTGGAATAGTAATATGGGGTGGCGGCCCGGAATTCCGCTGCGCAGGTGTCCACCAGCTTATATACGGGCCGGATGCCCAAGCCCTTGCGTGTCCGTTCCACCTTAGTTTCCGTACTGCCGATGAGATGGGCGATTTGGACGTCGGAAAACCCGAAGGCCTTGGCCCGGGTCAATCGATCGGAGGTGAGGGCCATTAAACCGTCCTCTGCCGGACTGCCGGAACGGCATGCCGTCTCGGCGGCGGTCAACAGCTCCTGCTCCATTCGGAAAATCTGCTCCAGCTGGAAGAGAAACCAGGGATCGATAGCGGTCATCTGATAAATCGTATCGATGGACATGCCTGCCATAAGGGCGTAACGCAGGTAGAACACCCGCTGGGAGTTGGGGATGACCAGCTTCTGTTCGATCTCGTCCAGAGTGGGTGGCGCACCGTCCGCCTCGGGCAGATCCTTGCCATCGGCACCGAAACCGAAACGACCGATTTCCAGCGACCGCAAGCCCTTTTGAAAAGCCTCTTTGAAGGTCCGGCCGATGGCCATGGTTTCACCCACCGACTTCATAGCGGTGGTCAGGAGATCTTGGGTCTCCGGAAATTTTTCGAAGGTCCACCGGGGGATTTTAACCACACAATAGTCCAAGGTGGGCTCGAAAGAAGCCAGGGTCTCGCCGGTAATGTCATTGGGGATTTCGTCCAGGGTGTATCCTACAGCCAGTTTGGCGGCGATTTTAGCGATGGGAAAACCCGTGGCCTTGGAGGCCAGCGCGCTGCTGCGCGACACCCGGGGATTCATCTCCACGACGATCATATCCCCGTTTTGCGGATTGACGGCAAACTGGACATTGGAGCCACCGGTATCCACCCCGATTTCGCGCATGATGGCCAGGGAGGCGTCCCGCATCGTCTGGTACTCCCGGTCCGTAAGGGTCTGGGCCGGGGCCACGGTGATGGAATCGCCGGTGTGCACACCCATGGGGTCGAAATTTTCGATGGAACAGATGATCACCACGTTGTCGGCGTGATCCCGCATTACCTCGAGCTCGTATTCCTTCCACCCCAGCACCGACTCTTCCAGCATGACCTGGTGGGTCAGACTGGCGTCAAGCCCTGACTTGGCAATGTCCTCCAGGTCCTCGGGGTTGTAGGCCACGCCGCCGCCGGTACCGCCCAGGGTATAGCTGGGCCGGATGATCAGTGGAAATCCGATGTCGTCGGCGATGGTACGGGCCGCTTCCATGCTGTTGGCGATCCCGCTGTGGGGAATACGCAGGCCGATGCGGTGCATGGCCTCACGGAAGCGATCCCGGGATTCGGCCTTTTCGATGGCGTCCAGGGAGGCGCCGATGAGTTCCACGTTGAAGCGTTCCAGAACCCCTTGCCGGGCTACTTCCACGGCGGTGTTCAGCCCGGTCTGTCCGCCCAGGGTGGGCAGCAGGGCATCGGGGCGCTCCTTTTCGATGATCTTGGCCACAGCCTCCGGGGTGACCGGTTCGATGTAGGTGCGATCGGCCGTTTCCGGATCGGTCATGATGGTGGCCGGGTTGGAATTCACCAGCACCACCTCGTAGCCTTCTTCTTTGAGGGCTTTGCACGCCTGGGTACCGGAGTAGTCGAACTCGCAGGCCTGGCCGATGATAATGGGGCCGGCGCCGATGATCAGGATTTTATGGAGGTCCGTGCGTTTGGGCATGTGTGTTCGAGACCGAAGTCAGAAGTCCAAATCCAGAATTCAGCAGCGTGGATTTGGCTCCAAATAATTTAAATGTGTGTAAATAAAGGACTCGTCGTCAGTTTTCCGGCAACTGGTTGCACCCTCGACGAATCCGCGAGCAGTCCGAGATCGAGGCTTGCGAGTCCCGAGAATACCGCTATCGCGGGTGCCGCAGGCAGCCCATAGGCGACACGCCGCAGTCACGAGGAACGAAGCGCAACCCAGATATCGGGATTCTTACGGATTCGTCATTTCGTTTTCATCATGGCCCTAAACTGGTCGAACAGGTAAGCCGCATCGTGCGGCCCCGGCGACGCCTCCGGATGGTATTGGACTGAAAAGGCCGGCAGCCGGCGGTGCCGGATACCCTCTACGGTGTTGTCGTTCAGGTTGATGTGGGAGACCTCGACGGTATCGGCGCCCAGGCTATCGATATCCACGGCGAATCCATGGTTTTGGGAGGTGATCTCCACCTTGCCGGTGGCCAGATTCTTGACCGGCTGATTGGTGCCGCGGTGGCCGAATTTCAATTTGTAAGTGCGCCCACCCAGAGCCAGGCCCAGGATCTGGTTGCCCAGACAGATGCCGAAGATGGGCAACCGACCCAGCAGATCCTTGACCGTCTGGACGCCGTAGACGACCGGCTCCGGATCGCCGGGGCCATTGGAGAGAAAGAGGCCGTCGGGCGCCATGGCCATAATGGCCGACGCCTCGGTCGCGGCCGGCACGACCACCACCTCGAATCCGACGCGTTCCAGGCATCGGGCAATATTGTACTTGAGGCCAAAATCAACGGCCACCACCGATGGACGATCTCCCCGATGCTGCCAGACGTCGGCATTCAATGCCAAGCCATCTGCCAGCGCTTCGGGCTTGCCGCCGGTCCAGCGGTAGGGATGTGCAGTGGAGACTTTCCTGGCAAGGTCCATCCCCACCATGCTGGCTATAGCCTTGGCGCGCCGTGTCAGGGATCCGGAATCCAAATCGGTCGTGGAAACAATGGCACGCATGGCGCCGCCATTGCGGATGTGGCGGGTCAGGGCACGGGTATCCAGTCCCTCGACACCCAGCACCCCCTGGCCGGCAAGGTAGTCGGCAAGGGATTGCGTGGATCTGAAGTTGCTGGGAAACGACTGGTACTCCTTGACCAGAAAAGCGGCCACCTGGATCCGTGCGGACTCCACATCCTCGTCGTTGACGCCGTAGTTGCCGACCAGCGGATAGGTCATGGTGACCATCTGGCCGCTGTAGGACGGGTCGGTGAGCACCTCCTGATAGCCGGTCATGCTGGTGTTGAACACCACCTCGCCGCTGGCTTCCCCCGGACCGGTAAAGGATCGGCAGGGGAACGTGCGGCCGTCTTCAAGTGCTAACAATGCTTGCATACGGTTTGGTTTTTTCGCGGGTTGGCCCGCCGCTGTGCCTAAAATTGATCAACACCTCTTAAGGTTCTGTGGTCAATTATCACATCTGATCGGCAAATCAACCCCCTAAAAAAGGCAGATCCGCAGGCCTGCCTTTTTTCTTAAAAAACCATCAAGGCCCATTCATTCACGAGAGGTGTTTCTGGCGGTTTCGGATAACGCCCGAGATCAAGGCTCTCGAGAAATTTTACCACAGGCGCCCCGAAGAAAGTGCCCTTGAGGTGCACATAAAGTCTATTCCGAGGATAAAATGTCGAGCGTACCGCAGATATCGGGCGTTATGCGGGACCGCTATCCTATCGGTGTGTTTTCCACCAGGTCCCAAATCCCGCATGGGCAGGCTCCGGCACAGAACCCGCAGCCAATGCAGCGGTCAGGGTCCACCACATATTCGAAGGTGACATCCCCTGAGGCCTCGCGGCTGATGGCCGCCTCCGGACACATGGCCACACAAATGCCGCAGTCCCGGCAGGTGCCGCAGGAGGAGCACTGGGAACCGCACTGGTCCATATCTTCATACTGGACGATCCGGGGGTCCAGGTATTCCAGGGAAATGCGGTTGATGTCGATAACCATCTTCCGGTCCGCACCCGGCCGCTTGCCGGCCAGAATCTCCGAGATGGTTTCGGCCGCCCGCCGCCCGGCACCAATGGCGTCAGTGAGCAGTCCTGGCCGCACGGCGTCACCGATGGCATACACCTTGGGGTTGGATGTCTGGTAATCTTCGTTGACGGCCACGAAGCCACGCTCCGTCGCCACGTCACCCGGCAGGAATTCCAGATCCGGCGCATCGCCGATGGAGACGACCACGGTGTCGGCGGGGATCAACTCCCCGCTTTCCAGCTCCACGCCGCGGTCGGTGATTTGGCGGGTAAACACCGGCCAACGGAACACGGCGCCCGCCGCCTCGGCGTCTTCACGCTCCTTGCCGAAGCTGGCCGGCTCCTGGACATCCAGCAGGGTAATCTGCCTGGCGCCCAGGCGCGACGCCTCGGTGGCCACGTCGCAGCCCACGTTGCCCGCGCCGATGATCACCACCCGATCGCCCGGTTTGACCCGGTTATGCTTGGCATCGGATAGAAAATCCATGGCCGTGATTAACCGCTCCTTTCCCGGAATGGGCAGCGTCCTCGGTTTTTGTGCGCCGGCGGCCACGACCACAAAATCGTAATCGGCAATGAGTTGGGCCATATCGCGCTGGTTCAGCTGCTGATGGAGGTGAACATGGGGGATCACCTCGGCCGCCCGTGCCAGTTCTTTGGCCGCCACGTCGCTGGGAATCCGGCTGTCGGGGATCACCGACGCGATTTTACCGCCCAGCGTGGGGGCGTTGTCGAACACCACCGCCTCGTGGCCCAACCGCCGAAGCTGCCAGGCCGTGGAAATGCCGGCAGGCCCGCCGCCGACCACGGCGATGCGTTTACCGGAAAGCGCCGGCAGCTCAGGCATGCTGGCCTTGATGCTGGCCCGGCCCAGTTGAGACACATCAACCGGCGTCATAAAGGCCGAGCCCTTGGTACAGGCGGTCATGCACGGGTGCGGACACAGGTAGCCGCACACGGAAGCCGGAAAAGGGGTGAAGGCCAGCGCCAGGTCCACCGCTTCATCCACGCGCCCCTCACGCACCAGCCGCCAGCGCTCCTGCACCGGTATCCCTGATGGGCAGGTGGCTTCACAAGGCGCCTTGAATTTGCGGTTTTCCCACACGGGGACGAAGCGCCGCAGGTCACCGTGGGTAATCAGCGGTATGGCGCTGCGGTCAAGGTCGGTGAGATCGCCGACGATGCCGCCTTGGCCCAGTTTGGCATCCCAGACGTTTTTCCTGAAGTCGGCCATGGATTGCCGTTCGACGCCCTTCTTCTCCTGGGGCGAGCGGGCGGCGATCAATTGCCATTCATCACGGACCGTCAGGCGCTCGACCAATTCCGATCGGTCGATGGCCGTCAGAAACCGTTGGAGCCCCTCGGTCAGCCACTTCCAGGAATCGTCATCGATGGGCATCATCTTGGCATCGGCATGACTGAAACCCTGATGCGGACCGCGAAACAACACACGACCGCCCACCATGCCCACCATGGGACGGTAGCCCAACACATTTTCAGGGTTCTGGGGCTCATGGCCGCAGATCACGGCCACGCCACCGGCCATGAACTCGGCGAAATAGTCCCCCGCGGAACCCAGCACCCAGAGCTGGGGCGGTTCAAAGCGTGGGTTGAACTTGGTCATGGTCATGCCCCGGGCGCCGATGTTGCCGGCAATGTACACATTTCCCTGGGCCATCCCATTGGCCGCGCCGTTGGATGCGTGGCCGTGAACGGTAATCGTGGCACCGGCATTGAGCCAGCCCACATCGTCCGAGGCCGGCCCCAGCACTTCGATGAACGTACCCGGATATCCCAGGGATCCCAGCCGCTGGCCGGCATGGCCGTCGATGGTGATATGCACGGGCTCGCCATCCGACCGCCAGAGCCGGCCGCCGATGCCGTGCTGGCCAAAGGCGTGAACGACCAATTGGCGATGGCCCGCCCGCACGGCCTGTTGAATCTGTTCTTCCAGAACCCGCGAGGTCAGGCGCTCGCCGTCACGTTTTCCCAATATATTTAGGGGCTGTCTGTTTTCCGTCATCGATCTGCTCCGGTGGATGTAAAAAAGTGTCTAAGTTGCTGGCCTATAGGCGGCAAGCTATAGAAACAATCGGCTTTGCGGCCGGTTTTTTCTGTCTAAACCGCTACAGCCGACCACCCAGTTTACACCACGTACTTGATATCAAGCCGTTGGGCGGCATGGTAATCGCTGATGCCCAGGGCGTCTGACATGCCGATGGGCAGCGCCGTGGACCGGCCCAGCGGAGCCACTATTTTTTTCAGTTCCGTGTCAAAGGCCAGAAAAAGATCCACCACCCGTTCGGCCACCTGTTCCACATCCAGGCGACGGTATAGGCGCGG
>NZ_JBFELV010000094.1:0-14247 GCF_041551955.1 Desulfosarcina sp. | reverse complement strand
GCGTGTGTTTTTAACCTTGGCATGTTTATTGATTTAGGATGCAGGCAGCAAATCACCGATACTTACCCATACTTTCCAAGGAGGGCAAAATGGCTCAAACCGCATTTAAAGGATCACCCGTTCCATTGTCCGGCGATCTTCCCCAGCGAGGGACGGATGCCCCAGGTTTTACCTTGACCGGCAGCGACTTGTCCGATGTTTCGCTGAAGGACTATGCAGGGAAAACCGTCGTTCTCAACATCTTTCCGAGCATCGATACACCAACTTGCGCTATGTCGGTGAGAAAATTCAACGCTGAAATCGGCAACACCGAAAATGCGGTAGTGCTTTGCATATCGGCCGATCTTCCCTTTGCCCATGCGCGTTTCTGCGGAGCCGAAGGGCTGGATCACGTGGTCTCCGCATCTACCTTTCGCAGCCCCGGTTTCGGCGATGCCTACGGCATACGGATTGCCGCCGGTCCGCTGACCGGTCTCATGGCGCGGGCGGTGGTGGTCATCGACGGGAAAGGCAAGGTGGTATACACCCAGCTGGTGGATGAGATTTCCGAGGAACCGGATTACGAAAAAGCCATGGCGTGTCTGACCAGTTAGGCGGTCATGCAGGGCCGGCTTTACGGCGGATCATTCCCGGGGCATGGAGGACGAGGGTCGCTGTGACCACGAGCGTGCCAGCGGGTGATATCGAATTAAGGAGCGTCGATGGCAAACGAGCGTGTGCTGATACGGTGCCGAAACTGCGGCACCCGCAACCGGATCCCCGTGGCGAGGCTGCAAGATGGACCCCGATGCGGACGCTGCAAGCAATCATTTCCACCTATTCGCATCCATAACCGGCCGGTGATGGTGACCGATCGCACGTTTACCGACGAGGTGATTGCCAGCCCCCTGCCCGTACTGTTGGATTGCTGGGCTGCCTGGTGTGCACCTTGCGGCGCCATGGCTCCCATTCTGGAGGACCTGGCAAAGAGCTATGCGGGTCGATTGAAAGTCGCCAAGCTCAACGTCGACCAGAATCCGATGACCGCCAGCCGGTATAGTGTCATGAGCCTGCCGACGCTTCTGTTTTTCCGAGATGGAAAGCTGATTGATACGGCTGCCGGTGCCTTGCCGAGACTTGAAATTGAGCGGTTTCTCTATCGTTTTATGAACAAGTAATTGTCAACCACTCAACGGAGCTAAAATGAAGATTGCCATTACCGGTGCATCGGGATTCGTGGGAACAGCATTGACCCGCCTGCTGCTCGACGGTGGACACGTGGTGACCGGGTTGGGAACGTCCGGCTCCCATCCACTTCAATCGGCTGCGAACTTCACATGGATCTGTGCAGACACTACCCTTTCCGGAGCCTGGCAGGCGGCGGTGGGCCAGGCCGATGCGGTGATCAATCTGGCCGGACGCACCATTCTCAAACGCTGGTCCCAGGCCTATAAAGCGCAGATCGTCGACAGCCGCATTCTCACCACGCGCAATGTCGTCAGCGCCATGAAGGGCAAGGACAAGGTCCTGATCAGTACGTCGGCTGTCGGCTACTACGGAAGCCGGGGTGACCAGCCGCTCGCCGAGGAGTCGACCCCGGGAACGGATTTTCTGGCCCGTTTGTCGGTGGATTGGGAAGAAGCTGCACGGGTTGCAGAAAAGCAGGGCGTCCGGGTGGCCATTATGCGTTTCGGTGTGGTGCTGGGATCCGGCGGCGGGGCCCTGGCCCAGATGCTGCCGGTCTTTCGCATGTTTGCCGGCGGCCCGTTGGGAAGCGGCCGACAGTGGTTTTCCTGGATTCACATGGCCGACCTTCTCGCTGCGATTCAATTTCTCCTCGATCGTAAAGATGCGCACGGTCCCTATAATTTTTGCGCGCCGGGGGTGGTCCGCCAAAAGAATTTCGCCCGGGCGCTGGGCGCCGCCCTTGGCCGGCCGGCCGTGGTACCCGCCCCCTCACTGGCCCTGCGGCTGATGATGGGGGAGGCCGCCGGGGTGCTTCTGGCCAGCCAGCGGGTGCGTCCCGACCGATTGATTGCCGATGGATTTTCTTTCCGTTTCGCAGAGGTCGACAGTGCCCTGGCGGACCTGGTGGGTTGATCATGACGCAACAGATACTAACCGCCGCCGATTATCATCGGATCACCAGCTACCGTCGCCACCGACTGACGCCCCACACCCTGGATTGGGCGCATCAACCGATGCCGGTCAAGCGCTACCCGGGTCTGCCCCGGGTGCCACTGGATCGCCGGGCGAAGCTGCCGGCGATCGATTATTTCGACCTGATGAACCGCTGTCTGGGCACTGAATCGAACTGCTTAGAACCCCTGGACCGTCAGGTGATTTCAACGGCATTCAGGCTGACCCACGATATTACCGCCCGTGCCGTGCAGGCGGGAACACCTTTTTATTATCGCAGCGTGGCCTCGGCCGGTGCGCTGTACCCGTTTGAAATTTACCTGGCCGCTCACCACCTGGATGGGATAGATCCGGGCGTCTACCACTACGACCTTTTCGATTTCTGCCTGACCACCTTGCGCCACGGATGGGTGCCTGAAATTCCGCCGGTGGACCACACCGTTTCAGCTACCTTTTATATCACCGGCCTTTTTTTCCGCAGTGCGTGGAAATACCGCAATCGCGCTTACCGCTATGTGCTTCTGGATGCCGGCCACCAGTTGGAGAACCTGCGGCTGGCCCTGGGTGCGCTGGACCTTTGCTGTTCGATCCATCTTGATTTCGATGATGAGGCTGCCGCGACCCTGCTGGGATTAGATCCGCAGCGGGAAGTCTGCCTGGCATGCGTGCATCTGCATAAGGGTAGCACGGTGGCGAAAAAGTCTGGCGAGGCCAACCCCTTGAAACCCCTTTCCGCTGATATTCTTAAGGCATCCAGGGTGTCTGGGCAAGAGGTCGCCTATGGGGAAATCCTTTCCATCCATCGGTCCGGAAATGGGCTCAGCAGCCCCTTTGCTGGGACCCTCCCGGCGCAGCACGTGCTGGCAAAACAGCCGTCGTCGTGGATCGATATAGATGCGCCGGATCATCCGGGGCCGGCAGATTATGCTCGTGTGCTGCAGCAGCGTCGTTCCCGCCGAAACTTTATTGAATCGTCCGAGCCCCTGGGTGGATTCACGGCTTTCCTGGACCTGATGGTCCGCCATATGGGGGCCGCTTCACGTATGCCAACGGCGTGCCGATCCGCCATCAGCCTTGGGTTTCTGGTTGGCGCAGGGATGCCGATTCCGCCTGGTTATTATCTGCTGGATCCGGACGCGAAACGTTTGGGCCGCGTGTCGGACGGCAGGCTTACCGAATCCATGGCAGCTGCCTGCCTGGATCAGATGTGGCTGAAGCATGCCGCCCTCCATTTGCTGTTCATGACCGACCTGGCTGCCCTCGATCGACGTTGGGGGCCGCGGGGCTACCGCTATGCCATGATCGAGGCCGGGCGGATAGGCCAGCAGGCGTACCTGGCGGCCACGGCTTCAGGCTGGGGGGCCTGTGGGATCGGTGCCATTTACGACCGGGAGGCGGCTGATCTGCTGGGTCTGGCGGCCGACGGGGCGTTGCTTTACCTGGTCGGGGTCGGTCCGGTTAAAACGCGTTGACACCCCACCGGAACGTCACCCATCCTGTGGGGTAAAGATTGCTGTGGCTGCCGGCCCCGGATGGTAAACGATCCTTAACCCTTCATCATTCAACTGGGAGAAGAGACCATGCCCTCCGACCTTAAAATATTCAGCGGCGGCGCCAACCCCCAGCTGGCCACCCGCATCTGCGACACACTGGGCATCGGCCTCAGTCGCCTGTCTGTGTCCCGCTTTTCCAACGACAACCTATTTGTCCAAATCCGTGAGAACGTGCGTGAAAAAGATATATTCGTCGTCCAGTCGTTCACCGCGCCGGTGGGTGACACCATCATCGAATTGTTTATCATTCTGGATGCCTTGAGAAGTGCCTCGGCCCGGCGCATCACGGCGGTGATTCCCTATTTTTCCTATGCCCGCTCAGACAAGAAAGACGCCCCGCGTATATCCATCACGGGCCGCCTGATGGCCGACCTGATCAGGACCGCCGGGGCCGACCGCGTCCTTACCATGGATCTTCACTCAGACGCGGTGCACGGTTTTTTCAGCATCCCGGTGGACCACCTTACCGCCATTCCCTATTTCGTGGACCATTTTCACCGCCGGCTGGACCTGGACAACGCCGTGGTGGTGGCCACGGATGCCGGCGGCGCCAAACGCGCCGGCCGGTTTGCCGAACGCATTCACCTGCCCATGGCCATCATCGACAAGCGGCGTGTGGCCGATACCGAAGTCGTTCAGGGACTGGTGGTGGGCGACGTAAAGGCCCGTGATGTAATCATCTTTGAAGACGAGATTTCCACAGGCGGGACCCTGGCCGCGTCGGTGAAAACGCTAGCGGCTGCCGGTGTGAAAAGCATTCACGTGGGGGCGACCCACGGTGTGTTGTGTGGTCCCGCGGTAAGCCGGTTGGTGGACAGCCCCATCGAATCCGTGGCCGTCACCGATACGGTGCACCTTCCCCGGGAAAAACATGCCGATAAGATCCATACCCTCTCGGTGGCCCCGTTATTTGCCGAAGCCATCCGGCGCATCCACACCGGGGAGAGCGTCGGCGCCCTCTTTGATTAATTATTCGTTAAAGTGGTTCCCATCGCTGCCGATATGCCCTATCAAGGAGGCTCAACCATGGATATCGTCTTAATCAACAGCGCCTTCGTGAGAAACGAGGAACCAAAAAAACGACCGACGCGGGTTCCCGGTAAAAAACTAAATTTCACGGAAAAGCGCCGCAACCGAACGGATCGGCGCAAAAGTGTCCGGGATGGGGTGGTGGTCAGCCTGTCCTATCAGAATGACCGGCGGACCGGATCGGATCGGAGACGGACCGACACGTGAACCAGATGAATGCCATGATGCTGGCGCGTATTCACGATCTGAGCAAGACCGACGCTCCCCTGGTGCCGCAGACGGTCCCCATCCCGGTGCCGGGCGATCAGGAGATTCTGATCCGCGTGGGGGCCTGCGGGGTATGCCACACGGAACTGGATGAAATCGAGGGGCGAACCCCCCCGCCGCGGTTTCCCGTGATTCCCGGGCATCAGGTGGTGGGGCGGGTGCGAGAAAGCGGTACGGGTGCCGTTCGGTTTTCAACGGGGCAGCGGGTGGGGGTCGCCTGGATCAACCGAACCTGCGGCCGTTGTCAATACTGTCTGGATGGCCGGGAGAACCTTTGTCCTGAATTTACCGCCACCGGGCGGGATGTCAATGGCGGCTATGCCGAGTATATGACGGTGCATGAGGCATTTGCCTACCCGATTCCCGATGGTTTTTCAGATGCCCAGGCGGCACCGCTGCTTTGTGCCGGAGCCATCGGGTACCGGTCCATGGTCCTTTGCAACCTGCGGGACGGGCACCGTCTCGGGCTGACCGGATTCGGCGCTTCGGCCCATTTGGTGCTTAAGATGGTGCGGCATCGGTTCCCTGGCGTGCGCGTTTATGTGTTTGCCAGAAGCCGCGACGAGCAGGCATTTGCACGCTCTTTAGGGGCCGTGTGGGCCGGGCATACCAACGACACGGCACCGCACCCCCTGGATCGGATCATCGACACCACGCCGGCCTGGACGCCGGTGGTGGAGGCCTTGAATAATCTCTCACCGGGCGGCCGTCTGGTCATCAATGCCATTCGCAAGGAAGCGGCCGACCGGGATGTCCTTCTACGGCTGGACTATTCTTCTCATCTATGGCATGAAAAGGAAATTAAAAGCGTCGCCAACGTGGCCCGGTCAGATGTTTCCCGGTTTCTGGAACTGGCCGACCGCATCCCCATCATTCCAGAGGTGGAGACGTTCAATCTCGAAGGGGCCAATCGGGCGCTCCTTGAATTGAAAAACAAGCGAATCCGGGGCGCCAAGGTGCTGGTGATGGACCATGGGTAGGGAGTCCGATAATTCCATGCCGCTACTCCCGAATGCAGCTAAAGCATTTTGTTGATCCTGCCGATACCCTCTTCAGCAGCTTCCGCAATAATTGGTCCAGGACAGACCATCAGCCCCGAGCATGGCCGGAGATGCCGTCGTGAGAAAATTTATCGCCAACCATGTCAAATTGATCAGCAGAATGGACCGGGATATCGGCGTCCTGATCGACAACTGCCTGGGGTTTCTCTATTCCATCGATCTGGGGCATGAGATGCGCAAAGAGACCGCCCGGATTGAATCGGCCCTGTACGACATGGTATACCTGGGTCGAACGCCGGCCGGTAGCGAGTTCAAAGAGAACCTCTTCCGAACGCGGATACTGCCGCTCATGAAGGTTCTTGCACCGCCCGGATACTACTTCGGTATTGATCCGGATAATAGTGGGTTGCTTGGATACTGGCGGCAGCATGATGTCGACGCCGATGAAGGTCAATCCATGCCGGTCGATTCCCGCACTACCGGCTGAAGGGGTTTCCGGCCTGCGGCAAATTCCTTGACACGTTGTTTTGCCCCATTGTAGGTCTAACGAAGTGGCCATATATTTGAGCATGACCACTTCGGCTCATTGCAGCCATCTCTTTTTTCACCGTCATTGGTTACCATCACAACAGAATTCTAGCACCGCTCATCGTCCACAAAACCGGGTTCGCGCTTTGTTGATGCCTCACGCCGGATTCACCTATTCCGCGACCCAAGCTGCCCTGGCCATTTCCCGTGACCGGTTCAACCGGGTGTTGTGGTTGGGGCCTGATCATCGGGTGGGGAAAGGAGCCTATGCAACACCCAACCGATAACCGTCGACCGCTCACCTCTGAACAGGGGGCCGCCCTGGTCGCTCTGGCGCGGCAGACCCTGGCTGACCATTTCGGGGAAACGGTCACAGCGGCCGATACGCAACAACTGGAGGCGCTCCTTTCAGATCGAGCGCTTCAGGCTCGCTGCGGCACATTCGTTACCTTGAAAATCGACGATCAGCTGCGGGGGTGCATCGGCAGTCTGTCGGCCAGCGTGCCCATTCTGGAAGGGGTCTGCAACAATGCCCTGAATGCGGCCCTCCATGATCCGCGGTTTTCCCCCCTTGGCAGAAAGGAGTTGGGAGCCGTGCATATCGAAGTGAGCGTACTTTCCGAACCGGTCGCGCTGGATTACACCGATGCAGATGATCTGGTGGCCAGGTTGAGGCCCGGTGTCGATGGGGTGATCATCAAAAGTGGATTGGCCAGCGCCACTTTTTTACCCCAGGTGTGGGATCAGCTGCCCCAGGCGGAACCGTTCCTTTCCCACCTGTGCGCCAAAGCCGGCCTGCCTGCCGATCAGTGGCGGAAAGGGGGTCTGGAGGTGCAGGTCTATCAGGTTCAGTACTTTGAAGAGGCCCGATGACGATGGTGTCCGCAGGGTGGTGGTCGCCATGGGCACTGCCTCGCGGCCGTTGAACGGGTATGCGATCAGCCGGCAGGATTAGTTTAAACGTTCTGTGGCGTGGTTTCGGATAAACCGATCGATCAGTTCCGTTTGAAGCATGGTGAGGCCCTCGAAGCACACGCCGCGGCGGGCCTGACCCGCTTCGGGGAGGGGGAAGCCGGGGATGCTGCTGTCGGCGGGAATATCGGAAACGTTTTTGCATCGGAGGCCGTTGACGAATATTTCACCGTCGGGTGTCATAATGGCAAGCCGGTCGGATGGATCGTCCGGCACCGATTCCATGTCGTGGCCATAAGCCAGTCCGGACACCCCGATGTCCACCAGGCTGAACCGCTCGTAAGGGTAGGTGCGGGAGATCACGAAGGTGCCCGCAGGAACACCAAATCGCGGATTTTTACGACGCTCCGTTGATGCTGGCATCAGCACGCTGCGGATGGTTTCGGCCAGCTTCTGCATGCCCACCGGCTTCATGATCAAGGACTGGATCCCCAGGGACTGTGCATTCTCCTGACTGATCTGCTCGTTGAACCCGGTGCACAGAATAATGGGAAGATTTTTGCGCACAGCCTTCACCGCTTTGGCCAGGCCGGTGCCCGTCATTCCGGGCATGGTCATGTCTGTGATCAGCAGGTCGTAGAGCCGGGGGCAGTCGAGAAACGCCTTGAGCGCCTCGGCGCTGTCGGTATATGCGCTGACCGTGTACCCCAGCTGCTCGAGCACCTGGCGCATCATGTCTACGAGCATCTCTTCATCATCCACGATCAGGATATGCTCATTGCCGCCGGTCAGGTGCTGCTGGTTGAAAATAGCGGGTTCCGCGTCGATGACCGCGTCCACCTTCGGCAGGTAGAGGTGAAATTCCGTGAACCGGCCCGGCCCGCTGAAGGCCCTTATGGTGCCGCCGTAGCCCTTGATGATGCCATGAACGACCGAAAGGCCCATGCCCGTGCCCTTGCCGGTTTCCTTCGTGGTGAAATAAGGGTCGAAAATCCGATCGATGATATCCTTTTCGATGCCGTGGCCGGTGTCGGCGACCACCAGCCTGGCGTAGCGGCCCGGGGAAAGTCCCGATTCGGCGGCGGCGCTCTCTACCGTCACCGGGTCCAGCCGGATGGTCAGCACGCCGCCGTCGGGTTCCATGGCATGGGCCGCATTGGTGCATAGGTTGAGCATGATCTGGTGAATCTGGGTGGCGTCGGCGACGGTGATGCATTCGGTTGTGCAGATGTTGCGTTCGATGGAGATGTTGGTGGGCAGGGAGGCCCGCATCAGCTTGAGTGACTCCGTGATGACGCTGTTGAGACGGAGTGGCTTGCGGCCGGATTCCTCCTTGCGGCTGAAGCTGAGCAGCTGCTGAATCATTTCCCGTGCCCTCAGGCTGGCTGTGAGAATCCGTTCCAGGTTCAGGTGGGGGGGGCTTTCGCTGGGCAGGTCGGCCAGGGCCAGTTCCGCGTTGCCTAAAATGATGCTCAGCACGTTGTTGAAGTCGTGGGCGATGCCGCCGGCCAGGGTGCCGATGGCTTCCATTTTCTGGGACTGGCGCAGCTGGTTTTCAAGCTGAATTTTTTCGGCCCGGACGCACCCGTTATCCTTTTTCATCTGCCGCTGTTTCAGCACGTTCTCCACCCGGATGATCAGTTCGTCGGGTTCGAAGGGTTTTTTCAGATAATCGCCGACCCCTTTGCGGATGGCCTTGATGGCCGAATCGACGGAGGCCTCTCCCGTGACGATGATGAAAGCGGCGTCGCAGGACGTACGGTCAACGGCGTCGAGCAACTCAAAGCCGGTCATCTCCGGCATCATGACATCCAGGATGACCAGGTCGGGGGACTCGGCATGGATGAGGGTCAGGGCATGGCGGGAGCTGTTGGTGGTTAGAATCTGGTAGCTGCCGTTGTCCAGGACCGCCTTGAGGCTCTCGGTCATCAATGGCTCATCGTCGCAGATCAGTATTCGCGGGCGGTTCTCCATGAAGCGCTCCTAAGTAGCTGAGTCCAGTGCAGTTCTGTTATCCGATTCATTGTCGCCGGTGGGCAGTTCGATGTGAAAACAGGTCCCCCTGCCTGGCGTGCTTTCGCACAGCAGGTTGCCTTTGAGGTGGGCCACCGCCTCCTGGACGATGGATAGCCCCAGCCCCTCGTGACCCGTCTTCGAAGTCACATTAACCTTAAATAGGTCATTTTTGATCGATTCGTCAATACCCGGGCCGTCGTCACAGACGCTGATCTTGATATGGCGTGCTGTTTCTGTGTTGCCGACGGGCCGGGAAGGCGCTTCCAGCATGCGGCTGATCACTTGAATGGTTCCGCCATCGGGCATTGATTCTATCGCATTTTTCAGCAGGTTAATCAATGCCTGCTTCAGCCGGTTCCGATCCGATGCGATGGCGGGAATGTGCGCATCCAGGTTTTGTTTTAGGACGATATTCGCATTGCCGGGCAGGCTTTCACGGAACAGCCCCAGTAGGTCGGCGATCGTTGCATTCACGTCAACGGTGTCAAGGCTTACGGGAATCCGTTCTGACGGTGATGTCAGTGATTTTATCAGCCCGGTTACACGACTGATCTCCTCGTTGATAATGCGGAGCTCATTCTTGGCCGATGATTGATCATCGAGGCGCAGGTTCAGGACCTTGAGATAGTTTTTGATGATGCTCAACGGGTTGTTGATTTCATGAACGATTTTTCGTGTTTTTGACATGGTGGAGGCATCGCGATCTGCCGCTCGGCTGGCGCTTTGCTCGTCGCGTTGACGTTCTCGTTCCAGTGCCTCGGCCACGGCAGCCACGATGGCCGCCAACAGCGTTGTCTGCTGCTCGACCCATGTCCAATCGCCGGCATCGATTCCCAGGAGCAGCATCGCCCTGCCACCGTCGCTGCCCGATCGAAACGGCATGCAGAGGATGCCATCCTTCTTCATGTAGGCAATGAGTTGTTGGTCGATGATCGTCAGTTTCCTCCTGTGGGCGGCTGAAAAAGAATTCACCGTTTCACCACTCACATGGCTGATGGCTGGCAGGCAGTCCGATGCGGTCAGGGGGATGCGCAGCCGATCGACGTCCATTGGTAAGATGCTCCCCGCGGCGAAGCGTCCGATCAGAAAGTTGCTGTTGGAATCATAGTCAACCAGAATCAAAGCGTCGATACCCATAAAGACGCTGAGACTTTGCCGCAGTACCCGCATGATCGAACCACGGCTGGATGCCGTCAGTAATTGCTGATAAATGCTGGACAGGACGGTTTTGGCTTTGATCACCTGGCATAGGGGAATGGTGATCGTATCGGTGGTCCAGTCTGTTTCCGACAGATCAGGGATGTCGCCCAGTTCCTTGGCCACCATCAGGGCCTTCTCCTGGGCTGCGTGTGAAAGATGGTTCAGTTGCTGGCTATCCAGGCCCAAAAGGCGGGCAACCGTTTGATATGTTTCGGATGTCGGATGCGGCTCGACGGCCAATCGGTTGGCGGACCACACCATTTGGACCAGTGGGAGGGCATTGACAACCGCCGCCGTGGTGGCCGTGTGGTACATGGCCGCATCTGCCGCAAACCATGCCTCGGTGTAGCGGTGGATCAATTGCGCCCCAATTCGGCCATGGTCTGCCCCGGCAACCTGTTCCTCTGCTTTGAGCAACGGGAGCGCCTCAACAGCGTCGGCCAGCATGGGGGCGCACGCTGCCGGTGTCCTGGCGAATAGGGCCAGTTTGCCGATGTCGTGAAGCAGGCCGGCGGTATAGGCATCCTCCACGGGACGATAGTCCAGTGCCAGCGCCAGCCCTTGTGCCAGCAAGGCTGTGGTGAGGCAATGCCGCCACAACCATTCAAGCGCCAAACCCTGACGATGGTGGATGCCGTTTAGTGCCTGATCGGCTATGACTTGGGTTGTAATGGCATCGATTCCGGCCAACCCGATACGGCTGACCACGTCGTCAATGTCGGAGGAATCCGCAGCCTTGGCTCTCGAGGCCATGGACCGGTCGAGGCGAATGGCCAGAAAGCATAAGGCCGGATCCATTCGGATGAGTCGGGATAGATCGGGCAGAGCGATGGATGGATCATGGCGGACGAGGATGAGTCGTTTCAAAATAATAGGAAAAACAGTAAGTTGAAACCTGCCAGTGAATTCTGAAGCGATGCGCGCAGCGACTGCCAGTCCCATTGAAATATCTCATCTGTTCAGGAATACGTAGCTCGTTTTAATACTCTCTCTTGACAGAGCAATGAAGGTGCCAACGAAAGAAAACTATCGGTATAAATCGTCCGAATGAGATATAGATGTATAATATCAAATAGTTATGAATTTGTATATTTTCCTTCCAGTATTTTTTCACCCCTGTCAACCATCGGATTTCATCGGAAAAGCTATGGTGTGAATTTCACAACCGTCTAATTAACTGTGAAAAAAAATTCACTGCCAGGGCCTTCCGGCGCACCGTTTGCCCTATCCATGGTCAGTATTTTCGATATCCGCCGGTTCGAGGCCTTTTGAGATTGCACCGAAGGAGAGTTATCCTATACGGTCACCATCGTTTGGGTGGGAATGATCGAGTGGACGCCAGGTGCGTCCGGCGTGGAAGATAAAGAAAAGAATCGGCAACCCATGAGGAGGGAAGATGAAACGCGGTGCATTCAGTCGACTTTTTTGTTCACCAGGTCGAAGATGGCGTTCTTCAATTTCAAGGAAAAGGTCTCCGGTACCTGACGGCGTTCAAGGTTTCCGCACAACGCCACCGTTTGTTTCAGGGTCTCCAGGCAGACCTGGCAGGGCTTGCACGCCTTGATATGTGCTTCAATCTCCTTGCAGGTGGGTGCGTCAAGTTCCCTGTCGATATACTCGGAAAGCCGTTCGAACAACGTCAGGCAGTTTTCGTGGGAAGGGTGCGGGTCATTCTGTTTCATAATAATATTTCAGTGCTTCTCTGAGGAAAAGCCTCGCCCGGTGTAGGCGCACCTTGATGTTGGTGGGGGTCAGGTCCAGTATATCAGCCGTTTCCTGGGTGGTGAACCCTTCCACGTCCCGCAAAACCGCTACCAGCCGATACTTTTCTGGAAGGTCCAGCAGCGCCTGTCGGATAACGCCGGCCAGTTCTCCGTCAAGCACCTGATCCAGAGGCTGGGATGCCCATCCAGGCAGGTCCATCGATACAGCCGATTCGTCTGCCGGAAGAAATTCGTCCAAAGAGAGTTCTCTATCGGGTGCATACTTGGACCGGCGCTTTTTTTTAAGGCAGGCACTGGTGGCGACCCGGTACAGCCAGTTTCTGAATTTGGTTTCATAGCGAAACCCCTCGAGGTATTTAAAGACATTCAAGAAGGTGTCCTGCACCATGTCTTCGGCGTCGCTGGGGTTGTCACACATTCTCAGGCCAAAGTTGTAAAGGCTTTTCTCGTAGCGATTGACCAATTCATAAAAAAGATCCTGACGACCGCCGTTGATCGCCCGGACCAGTTCGGTATCCTTATCGTCGTTTTTCGGTTTCTCCGACGGGCTCGGCATTGGTTTTCTTGTCTGTCACCTGACAGGCATCCCGCATTCACGTAGAGATACCCAGTTTCGGCAGAATATAGGTCTGAAGTAGGATCCAGACGCCCACGACCGCCAGCAAGATCAAAATTTCCTTCATCTTTTTACCTTTCATATGTGTTTATATGGGGGATGTCCATTGGTTTTTTATCCCAAAACTAATGAGACGAGGTGGGGGATTCGGTTACAGGGAAGGGGGGTGTGGGGGTCAGTGCCTGGCCTTGATACGTCCAGCGTCGATGCCATATTTCTTGATCTTGTAGTGGATGGCCCGCCGGCTGATGCCCAACACCTTGGCGGCCTCTTTTTGAATCCCGCCGGTCTGTTCCAGGGCCCGGAGGATGGTGTTTTTTTCGCTCGCTTCCAGAGAGAGGCAATCGTCACTGGCCGAATTTTCGGCACAGGGTTCCGTTACGCCTGCCACATGAAAATCCTCCGGCCGAAGCACGTGGTCCCGGCACATGACGATGCCCCCCTCGATGGCGTTTTTCAATTCCCGAACATTGCCTGGCCACGCGTAGTCACAAATCCAGTTCATCGTCTCTTCGAGGACGCGAACCATCTCCACATCATGCTGGCTGCAATACTGTCGGGTGAAGTGGTCGACCAACAGAGGGATATCCGCCTTTCGCTCCCGCAGCGGGGGTATGGTCAAGGTCACCACCCTGAGGCGGAAAAACAGGTCTTCCCGGAAGCGACCGGACTTGATGGCTTCACCCAGATCGGCATTGGTGGCCGCAATGATTCGGCAATCCACGGGGGTTCCCTTGAGTCCGCCGATTCGCCGGATGGTCCGGTCTTCGATAAACCGGAGCAATCGGATCTGCATTTCATGGGAGATGTTACCGATTTCATCAAGGAACAGCGTGCCGGTATCCGCCGTTTCGATGAGTCCCTTCTTGTCGCTGACGGCGTGGGTGAAGGACCCCTTGACGTGGCCAAAGAGTTCACTTTCCAGAAGGCCGGCGGGTGTGGCTCCGCAATCGACCACGACAAACGGTTTTTTCCGGCGGTGGCCCAGCTGATGGATCCGATTGGCGATGCGCTCTTTTCCCACCCCGCTTTCCCCGAGAATCAGGACGTTGACGCTGCTTCGGGCCACCTTTTTAACCAGACCATACAGGTTCTTCATGGCAGGGCTTTTCACCTGGTCGTCGGTGTCCGTATCAGGAACCGGATCGACGGCCTGGAGCGGGTCCGCGTCCTGGCATTCCAGCACGACTGCGTCCCGCATCTGGGTCGCGCTCCGAACTCGCGTCACCTGGACTCCGTACGGGTCGGCGAGTGCCACGGGCCCTGAAACGAGCGAGACATCG
>NZ_JBFELV010000093.1:0-14276 GCF_041551955.1 Desulfosarcina sp. | reverse complement strand
TTAGTGAATTTACTCGCAGACGGTTTTAGTTTTATTGGCAAAAGTTAACAAGTTTACTCGCAGACGGTTTTAGTTTTATTGGCAAAAGTCAGGCGATCTTATTGGTACAAGGGGTTGAAAGCCTGACAAGGGAAGAGATTTAGTGTTTTGGAAAAAATAGGGCCTGGCAAACCGGTTTTTAATTTCATTTAACCCGGAAAATCGAGTAACAACAAATCACAAGCATCAAATTTCATATGCACCCTTCGCCATCAATTGATTTTCTCAGGTTGGACCCTGTTAATGATAAGGATATCCCACTGCCCCGCTACATGACTGTCCAGAGTTCCGGCATGGACATCTGCGCTGCGCTGAATGAAGACCTGGTGCTGGCTCCGGGTCGTATCAGCCTGGTGCCCACCGGGTTTGCCATGGCCCTGCCCGACGGCTTCGAAGCCCAGATCCGACCCCGCAGCGGGTTGGCGGTCAAACACGGCATCAGCATTATCAATGCACCGGGAACCATAGACGCCGACTATCGGGGAGAAGTCAAGATCGCCCTGATCAACCTGGGCCCGGAGCCGGTGACAATCAAACGGGGAGACCGCATCGCCCAGATGGTGGTCCAGCAGGTCTGCCGGGTCCGGATCAACGTCGTCGAACAACTCAACGACACCGATCGCAGCGTCGGCGGATTCGGGCATACGGGGCGATGACCATGAAACGATTGCATGAAAAACGGGGGTCGGGCCAAGGCGAGGACTGCCGTTTGTCGGTCAGCGTGTTGGCCAGCGGCAGCCGGGGAAATGCCACTTACATCTCCGATGGTCGCACTGCCATTTTAATCGATGCCGGTCTTTCCGGGGTAGAAATTCAGCGGCGGATGGCACGCAAAGGATTGGATCCCACCAGCCTGGATGCCATCCTCGTTTCCCACGAGCATGCCGATCACATTCATGGCGTGGGCGTTCTTTCCCGGCGGTTTGGGCTGACGGTATACATCAATGATCGAACCCGGCAGGCATCGGGAACCGCGTTGGGCAAGCTTTACGCGTTATTCCCGTTTTCATGCGGCCACGCGTTTTCCATCGGCAGCCTGGCCATCCACCCATTTTCCATCTCTCACGACGCCGAAGACCCGGCAGGTTTCACGATTTCATGCCAGGGGGCCAAAGTCGGTGTGGCCACAGATCTGGGAATTGCCACCGGCGTAGTGAAGACACACTTGCAGGCCTGTGACATCCTGATTCTCGAAGCCAACCACGATCCCCAGATGTTGATCGACGGTCCCTACCCGTGGCCTCTGAAACAGCGCATCCGCGGCCGCAGCGGCCATCTGTCCAATGACGACACCGCCCTGCTGCTGGAAGCGCTTCAGCATGACCGCCTGGCCCATGTGGTTCTGGCTCATTTGAGCCAGGAGAACAATACGCCGGAAAAAGCCAGACAGGCGGTAAAGACGGTTTTAAACGGTGCCAGCGTCAGACTTCATGTGGCCTCTCAGGCAGCAGGCAGCGGCGTCCTGACCCTGCGTTAAGACCACGCGCCAAGGATGGCGTCCCTCGATCGATACGGCAGAGCCGTGCTTCAACGCTTCCATCCGTCACGACCAACCACCTGACGCCGTCAGTCTTTTTTTGTCGGGATCTGGCTGCTGATGAATGTGATGAAGGCCTGGCACAAGGGAGAGCTGCTTCGCTGAGCGTGGTGAGTGAGGTAGAAGGCCCTTTTGAGATTCAGGCCATCGATGGTCAGCGTTTTCAATTTTCCCGCCGCCACATCGTCGGCCACCGCGATGGCCGAGAGAATAGATACCCCCATGCGGTTCTTGATTCCCTGACGGATCGCCTCGGTGCTGCCGATGCGTGCCACCACGTTCAACCCGTTGAAATTCAGACCTGCCTCGGAAAAGCTGGTCTGGATGGATTTGAGGGTGCCCGATCCGGGTTCGCGGATGATAAAGGGCTCGGTAAACAGCTGTTCTGTCGTCACCTTTTTTTTTCCTGACCAACGGTGATCGGTCGCCACTACCAGGCACATTTCATCATCAATCAACTGAGTCTGCAAAATGCTCTTGTTGGTGGACACGGCCCCCACCACACCCATTTCCAGGTCCCCGCATAGTATCGCATCGATGATTCGGCGGGTATCGGCAATGGTGAGGTTGATGTTGACTTCCGGGAATTGTGCGGTAAAGGCGCCGATGATCGCCGGCAACACGAAAGCGCCGGGGATCGAACTGCCGCCCAGATGGAGGCTGCCTTTGACCTGACCCATGAACTCAGCCATGGCGCTGTCCGCCTCATCGCGAAGGGTGATCATCCGTTTGGCGTAACGGTAGAGCAGGCGTCCGGCATGGGTTGGCAGGGCCTCCTTGGACAGGCGGTCGATGAGGCGGCAACTGAAGTGATCTTCCAGATCCTTGATATGGCTGGATACGGTGGGCTGGGAGAGGTGCACGGCCCGGCCTGCCCGCGAAAAGCTCTTCAGGTCCACCACCTTGCAGAAAATTTGAAGCTGCCACAGGTCCATGGCTTAAAAGCCGAATTTGGTTTTGATGCGTTGATTGACGCCGGGTGGCACCATGTCCGAGACGTCGCCACCGAAGCGGGCCGCCTCCTTGATGATGGATGAGCTGGTAAAGATCCACCGCAGGCCGGTCATCAGAAAGACCGTTTCGACTTCCCGGTTGAGCTTTCTGTTCATCAGCGCCAGCTGGAATTCATACTCGAAATCGGACACGGCCCGCATTCCCCGCAGAACAGCGTTTGCTTCCCGTTTCTGGGCGTAGTCCACCAGCAGGCCATCGAAGGTGTCAAATTCGACATTGTCGATGCCTGACATGGATTCATCCAGCATTTCCAGGCGTTCCGCCACGGTGAACAGCGATTGCTTGCCGGGGTTGAGCAGAATGGCGATGATGATTCGGTCGAACAGCTTCAAGCCCCGTTTAGCAATGTCGATGTGCCCGTTGGTAACCGGATCGAAGGATCCGGGATAGATGGCGATACGTTGCATGAAGACTCCCAGCGGTTGAAAAGGGTATAGGGGATCGAATGGGAATGAACGTTTGTCGGGAACGGTCTATAGCATGTAATCTATAAAAGAAACAAGGGTTTTCCCGAATCGGCGCTGGTCAATCAAGACCAGCCCGCCCATGGGTTGGGCGATGGGCTCCCGGCTGCTGTGCTCGATGACCACACGGGCGCCGGTGGTCAGGGCCCCGCAGGACGAAAGTCCAGCCAAGGCGGAGGATATGGCATTGGTTTCATAGGGTGGATCCATGAAGACCAGGTCGAAGGAATCTCGCTCCGGTACCAGGCAGTTGAGATTTCTCAGGATGTTCCACTGGATCACGCGGGACCGATCTTCCAGCCTCAGTTCACGGAGGTTGCGCCGGATGGCCGAAAGAGCCGCCTTGGCCTGGTCCACGAAGACGGCGGATGCTGCGCCCCGGCTCAACGCCTCTATACCCAGGGCGCCGGTACCGGCAAACAGATCCAGCACCTTTTTGGCCTGGACCCCGCCGGCCAGGATATTGAACACGGACTCTTTGATCCGGTCGGCCGTAGGCCGGGTAGCCATGCCGGCAGGAGCCATCAACCGTCGGCCTTTCAATGCCCCGCTGATCACCCTCATCCTTTCTTTCCCGTCATCAGCGAACGTATATATTTGGGCTTCACACCGATGGCCTTTGCCGTTTTTCCCACATCATTGTCGTGGACGGCCAGTTTTTTGCGGACATATTCGGCCTCGAAAGCAATGCGGGCCTGATCCATGCCTTCGATGGCAAAAAGCTCGCTTGCAGCGGTTTTCGGGTCCAGTAGGTTGGCGGGCAGATCTTTGATGGTAATGGTGTCTTTTTGAACCATGATGGCCAATCGTTCGATGAGGTTTTTCAGTTCTCGGACGTTGCCCGGCCAGGTGTATTTCGTCAGGATGTCCAGTGCATTGGCAGCAATCGTTTTGCGCTTCTCACGGTTGGCGGCGGCGGCCTCGGCTAGAAAAATATCAGTCAGGGCAGGAATGTCTTTGGCCCGGTCCCGCAATGGCGGAACATCGATAGGGACCACATTTAGGCGGTAATACAGATCTTCCCTGAAACTTCCATTATCGATCTCCGCCTCCAGATCCTTATTGGTAGCCGCAATCACCCGGACATCCGTTGTCAATACCCGGCCGCCACCCACCCGTTGAAATTTTTTCTCATCGAGGACGCGCAGGATTTTGGCTTGGGTCACCAGGCTCATGTCACCAATCTCGTCCAGAAAAATGGTGCCGGTGTTGGCCAACTCGAACTTGCCCCGTTTTTTGGTGCTTGAGCCGGCAACGGCACCTTTTTCATGTCCGAATAGTTCACTTTCAATGAGCGTTTCAGGAATGGCGGCACAGTTGACATCGATCATCGGGAATTCGGCTCGCGGGCTCAATTGGTGGATGGTTCTTGCCACCAGTTCCTTGCCGGTGCCATTCTCCCCTTTGATGAGCACCCACGATTCGGTGGGGGCAACGTTGGCAATCTGCATCTTCAGCGCCTGCACCGGTTCACTGCCGCCGCTGATGGAGTGCTTCTCGATGGTTTTTTTCCGCAGGTAGCGGTTTTCTTCCTCCAGCCGGCGGAAGTTGAGGGCGTTATTGATGGCAACGATGACCTTGTCGATATTCAAGGGTTTTTCGATGAGGTCGAAGGCCCCCAGTTTGGTGGCTTTGACGGCGGTTTCCACATTGCCATGGCCGGTGATGACGATCACCGGCAGCGCTGCGCTGGTTTTTTTAATCTCTTTCAATGTTTCCATGCCATCGATCCCGGGCATCCAGATGTCCAGCAGCACCAGGTCCGGTGCTTCGGTATCGATCACCTTCAGGGCTTCATAGCCATTGTTGGCGGTGATTACCTCGAATCCCTCGTCGGTGAGCAAGCCGCTGAGGGACTGTAGAATCGAAGGCTCGTCGTCGACGATTAATATGGAGGGGAACATCAGGGTGTCTCCTTTCAAACCGGCAGCTCGATAACAAATTTCGCCCCTTTGGGCAGGTTGTCCTGTACCCGTATCATACCGTTGTGGTCGGTGACAATGGAGTTGACGATGGTCAGCCCCAAGCCCATGCCGGCCTTCTTGGTGGAAAAGTTGGGTTCGAACAGCCGGATTTTGTCGCTGTCGGCGATGCCGGTGCCGTCGTCGGCCACTTCCAGGCGGACCAACTTCAAAATAGGATCATAGGCCGCTGTGATGGCAATGTTACCCTGGTTGCGAACAGCGGCTACGGCGTTGTCAACCAGGTTGATCATGGCTTGTTTTAGCTGCTGGCGGTCAAGGTTCATCCGGGGGATGTCTTCACCGATTCGGATATTGAAGTCGATATCCGGATGGCCCTCGCGGTATAGGGAAACGGTCTCCTCGATGATGGGTGACATCTGGCAGGGCTTGGGATCGGCAGTAGGAAAGCGGGCAAATGTGGAGAACTCATTGACCAGGTTTCGGATCAGTTCGACATGGTCGATGATCATGCGGGTGCACTCGTCGAACACCGGTTCGTTGATACGCTCCGAATACCGCCGTTTGAGTCGTTGGGCGGACAAACTGATGGGGGTGAGCGGGTTTTTCACCTCGTGGGCGATACGCCGGGCCACCTCCCGCCAGGCGGCCATTCGCTGTGCTTTTTCCAGCTCCGTAAGGTCATCGAACACCATGACGATGCCCATGGGGCTTCCTTTTTCATCTTTCAACGCGTTGACATATACGAGAAAGGTCCGTGGTTGTCTGTTTACCGTGGCCCGCAAGGGAATTTCCAGGGTCTGGTCCCGCACCGAGGTGACTCGATCCATGATATCTTCAGCGAACTGGAGGTGCTCGGTGACCAGCAACTCTCCGTAGTGCTTGTCCAAAATGTTTCCGGCCTCGAGACTGAGCATCCGTTCCGCCGACTTGTTGAAGGTGGTGATGATTCCGTTGGCATCCAGCGTGATGACACCGGCGGAGACATTTTTCAGTACGATCTCCATGTACTGGCGCCGCGCCTCGATTTCCTGGTTCTGTTCGGTGAGTTTTCGGGCGGACAATTCCAGCATCTGGCGGCCAGATCTCAGATCTCGCGTCATCTTGTTGAAGGCATCCACCAGGCTGCCAATTTCATCGTCCGCCGCATTGCTGTCGATGGAGACGGTGAGATCCCCTTCAGCCACCCGCCGGGTGCCTGCGGCCAGTTCCATGATCGGAATGGTGATGGTTTTGGCCAGGTAGAAGCCAAACCACACCGCGCAGAAGATCACCAGCAGGGCCACGATCGAAAGGGTGATATAGTAGGTGATCTGGATGGGTTTTTTCAGCAGTTTGATCTGCTGGTATTCGTCGATTCCTCTGGATATGGATTCAAGATTCTCGGCCAGGTCCGGCGGAATAAAAAGTCCCAGCACCACATGGGCGGTGGCCGTCTCAGGAGCGACCCCGAAGGGTACGGTTCCGATCGTTCGGAGCAATTCACCGTCGTTCAGCGTTTCGGTACGGGTGCGCACGTCCCTTTCCCCTGTGTCTTGGACAAAGGCACCGGGGGGGGCCGCCTCCATGGGGATATTTTCCAGATCTTTCCCCAGGGCGTAGGTCAGGCGGTTGTAATTTGCCGAATAGACTTCCACTGCGTCAAGATCGAACTCGCGCTGCACCACCTGAAGGTAATGATTGAGCTCTTTGAGCCTTTCCGGTTCGGTCAAGGCTTTGCGCTGGAGCTGGTAGGAGATCCGTTCCAGGAAAAAGCGCTGGCGGATTTCGTTTTCACGATAAAACTGCTGGCCCACCAGAAGGGATTTCTCCAAGGCCTGTTCCACGGGAACGGTGAACCAGAATTCGATGCTGTTGGTGATAAAGTTGATCGAAAAGAAAAAAAGAATGATGGTGGGCAGCAGGGACAGGGCCACAAAGGCCATGACCAACCGGGATCTTAGCCGGGCACCCATGACTTTTCGGCGCCGGGCGTAGAGCAGCTTCACCAGGTTTCGAAACACCAGAAAGATCAATAGGATCAACAGCAGCATGTTGATATTGATCAGGATGAACATCAAGATGGTGTTGGAAACGGGGATATCCGCGCCGAAGGTGATCACCCGGTTTTCCACCAGGGTGAGTACTGCTACGGCCACGATGATGATTACCGAGAGCACCGCCTCCCGTTTCCGGCGGTTGCGTTCTTCTACCGATAGAATCGGTTTTGGCGTGGGGCTGCGTTTGCCGAATATCATGAGGGCATATGCAAAAAACGGTTAATAGATAAAATCGATGGTATACCAGTCGGTTTCAAAATCCCAGAGGGAGAGAAAAAAAAGGACATTGTGCAGGTAATAGGGCAAGGTTACCCGGCTGAGTTTTGCTTTTGCCTGGATTTGATACTGTTTGCCCTTTTCCAGCAACCCCAGCGGGATCACCTTGAGGCTGTCGATCTCGGTCATGAGTTTTTTGGCTGCATCGAAGGATTGAAGGACCACGGGGCTGTTGCTGTCCCATGAACGGGATACGGCAAATTCTTTTTTTAGACTGTTGTATTTGATGGTGTGGGTGATGGTCAGATCCGCCATTTCTTTGTCTATCCACAGGCTTCGGGTTCGGTAAAGCTGGACGAAGAAGGAGAATGATGTAGGCACGCCATTTTTGACGGCATCCTCCATTTTTTTTGTAAAGGCACCGTCCACCGACAGGTACACCAACAGATCATCCCTGGTGTTGGTGACGATGATGTTGGTGAGCGTGGCATCCTTGGCAATGGCCAATCCACAGACGGACATCAGCAGGAAAACCAGCACCATAAAGGCAGCTGCGCGTTGACCGGAGCGGTTCATGGATGTGCCGCCATAATATCGAGGTTAACTCTATGTGGTCTCAACAATTTCTTTCGGTTCCATCTACGCGTTGATTTCTCGTTTCACCGCTTCCACATACCTAAATATGCCTGGGGGTTAAACGATGCTTTCCCTTGATTTTGAACCGGCATCCGAATTCTCAGGCGGCTACCTAAATAGAGGAAAACAATACGAAAAAAAACATACCGGAACTGCTGTAAAATGGCAAGGTGTTTTGCGGCGGGTGTGCAGACGAGGGACCGTTTCATCCCGGGCGGGTGGTTAGGGTGCAGGTTTCCCAGGATCCTTTCTCCTTGAAGAATTTTTCCAGGAAGGCATGGTTGAAGGCGTGACCGGATTTGTTGGCTACGACATGTCCCATGATGGGCATGCCGATGAGTGAAAAATCACCGATGCAATCCAGTACTTTGTGGCGAACAAACTCGTCCGGATAGCGCAACCCGCCATCGTTGAGCACTCGGTTGCCGTCGATGACCACGGCGTTGTCCAAGGAGCCGCCCCGGGCCAGGCCATAGCGCTTCATCATTTCCACTTCGTGAAGAAAACCGAAGGTCCGGGCCGCACAGATCTCTTGTTCAAAAGTTTTGCTGTCGATGACAAAGTCGCATGTCTGGGTGCCGATGAGCGGGTGATCGTAGGCGATGGTACAGGTAATTCTGAATTCGTCGGCCGGATAGACCGTCACGGACTTGCCGTTCTCTGAGAGGGAGATGGGCTCGTTGACTTTAAAAAAGCATTTGTTCCCCTCTTGGCCAAGAATTCCAGCTGATTTGATCAATTGGGTAAAGGGGCCAGCGCTGCCGTCCATAATGGGCAGTTCATAGGCGTTTACTTCGACAATGGCGTTGTCAATGGACATGCCGGTGAATCCGGCCATTAAATGCTCAACCGTGGATACGATACAGCCTTCGGCACCGATGACGGTGGCCAGGCTGGTGTCCACGACGTTATTGAAGTGGGCGGTAACCCCGGGGTGGCCGGGAAGATCTGTGCGGACGAACCGGATGCCGTGGTTGACCGGTGCAGGCTTGATGGTGAGGCCGACCGTTTTGCCCGAATGAACGCCGACACCGGAGCAGCTCGCCGGCGTGCTGATGGTTTGCTGGTGGTGTTTCATAACTATCTATCCTTTTATCAACCCAACCCACCCTTACCACCAATCGTCTTCAACTGGCAGTGCAAGCTTACCGGCAATCTTAATCACCCGCTTTTATTTTGACAACCATTAAATATTATTCCGTCAGATTTGACGACTGTACAAAACCGTTGTTCTAAACCATAAGGCTTGGTATATTCACGGCTGCGCTAATTTTTCATCAAGTAATCAATTGCTTTCAATGGAGGTAGCCTTTGCTGGCCAGGGTTTTAAGCAGTGCCGTCATCGGCATCGATGCCTATGTGGTGGAAGTGGAAGTGGATATCGCCCAGGGGCTGCCAACCTTCACGACGGTGGGTCTCCCGGAAGCGGCGGTCAAGGAGAGCCGTGAACGGGTCAAATCTGCCATCACCAACTCAGGCTATACCTTTCCGGCGGATCGCATTACGGTCAATCTGGCACCGGCAAACATTAAAAAGGAAGGGACAGGCTTCGATCTGCCCATGGCATTGGGGATTCTTTCCGCCACCGGCATTCTTCCTGCAAAGGCCCTCTCAGATTACCTGTTTTTGGGTGAGCTGTCCCTGGACGGCCGCGTCAAGCCGGTCAATGGTTCCCTGCCCATGGCCATCGCGGCTCAACAGGCAGGATACCGAGGCATCGTGGTCCCGGCAGACAACGGCAAGGAAGCATCCGTGGTCTCGAAGCTTTGTGTTTATCCGGTTCGCAGCCTGGGTCAGGTTGTGGACTTCCTCAGGGGGTTCGGTTCCATTCTTCCGCAAAAGACCGACCTGAAGGCGATATTCGATGATCCTGATCGTTCCGGCACGGATTTCGCCGAAGTGATGGGTCAGGAGCATGCCAAGCGGGCGTTGGAAATCGCTGCCGCCGGCGGCCACAATATCATTATGGTGGGGCCTCCCGGATCGGGCAAGACGATGCTGGCCCGACGGATTCCCACGATCCTGCCGCCCCTGTCCTTTGAAGAGGCCATCGAAACCACAAAAATTTTCAGTGTCGTGGGGATGTTGAACCGGAAACAGCCCCTGGTCACCCGAAGGCCCTTCCGTTCCCCCCATCATACCATTTCGGATGCCGGTCTCATCGGCGGCGGCCACATTCCCAGACCTGGGGAAGTGAGCCTGGCCCACAACGGGGTTCTCTTTCTGGATGAATTGCCCGAGTACAAGAAGAATGTGCTTGAGGTGTTGCGACAGCCGCTGGAGGATCTTCAGGTGACGATTTCCCGTGCGGCGTCCACCTTGACATATCCGTCCAGCTTTATGCTCATCGCTGCCATGAATCCCTGTCCATGCGGTTATTTTGCCGACCCGCGTCACGCCTGCCGTTGCACGGCCCACCAGATCCAGCGCTACCGGTCTAAAATTTCCGGTCCGCTGCTGGATCGCATCGACATCCATGTAGAGGTTCCCGCCGTTGCTTACAAAGACTTAATGGTGGGGGCACAAACCGAACCTTCCGGTGCCATCCGGCAGCGCGTGGTAGCGGCCCGCCAGATTCAGATGCAGCGTTTCAAGCGCACCAAGATATACAGCAATGCCCAGATGGCCAGCCGCCACATCCGTGCCCACTGTCGAATCGGTGATGATGCCCACAACCTCCTGGAATCGGCCATCGACCGCCTGGGGTTGTCGGCCAGAGCGTTCAACCGAATATTAAAGATTTCCCGGACGATTGCCGATCTGGATGCCAGTGGCGGCATCCAGGTCCACCATATTACCGAAGCCATACAATACCGGAGCCTGGACCGCACCCGGCATAATCTCTAATCCTCAACCACGTGGGACAATGAAGCAATCATTGAAGGCTTCCTGGGATCAACCTCATGCTGTGGAGAAGCTGTCTTGAAGACCCCGCTGCTGACGTTCATCTTGCTGTCTGTTCTGCTGCTTCTTGTGCCACTGGCCCAGGCGGATACGCCGGCATCCACAGATGTCTCTTCGGACACCCCCCCCAGCATACTCCGCTTCGGGATCCATGTCAGTGAGATGGGCAACCTGGATCCCCATTTTGCCGCCGGTTCCCAGGATCGGGCCCTGGCGGACATGGTCTTCAACGGGCTGCTGCGTTATCAGCCGGGAAACGCGCCGAAAATAGAACCGGATCTGGCCCAACAGATTCCCGGGTTTGAAATGATCGGTGGCCAGCAGGTGTGGACCGTCAAGCTGCGTAAAGGCATCTTGTTTCATCCCGGTCCGCAAACCGCGGCCTATGAGTTGACCGCTGAAGATGTGGCCTTTTCGCTTAAAAAATCAGCGCGTCGTGAATTTTGCGCTTACGCCGGGGAATACGAGGGCATGACCGTCGTTCCGGTTGACCGATATACGGTTCGCATCATCGTTGAAAAACCGGTTTCCTCGATTCTTTTCCTGCCAAAGCTGACCAACTATGCCGGCGGTTTTATCGTCAGCAAACGAGCCATCGAAGCCATGGGGTACGAACGGTTCAAGCGGCACCCAGTGGGAACCGGACCCTTTATCTTCAGCCAGTACCAATCCGGTGAAAAATTGCTCTTAAGGGCCCACGACGGCTACTTTCGCGGACGCCCGCTCCTCGATGGCATTGAATTCCATTTTATTCCTGAAATCGACCGGCGTGAAGCCGCCTTAAAAAACGGTCGCGTGGATGTGATCATGGGCTCCGGGGAGAAGGGCTGGCCCGAAAAGATGGCCCGCCAACCGGGCATCGCGGTCGACACCCATGGTGTCGGAGAGGTGGCCACCCTCTATTTCAACACCCGCATGAAACCCTTGGACGATATCCGCGTACGCCGTGCCATCGCATGGGCATTAAACCGGGAGGCGTTTTTAGACACTATGAGCAAGCAGTTCGTGGGGAGCGTTTACTCGCCGGTACCGGCCCAGTTTCTTCCTGGCGGTCTCATGAAAGCGGATGCCGAACAACTTCAACTGGCCTATGACCAGGACTTGGCCAAAGCTCGGCGACTGATGGTCGACGCCGGCTATCCCGACGGTTTTACACTGGATTTGGTGACCTCTGAAAAGCGGCTTTACCGAACGTACTATGAAGTCATGCAACGGCAGCTGTTGCCCATCGGCATCGACTGCCGAATTGCCGTCGAAACCCATTCGAACATGCACAAGCGCATTCGGCGGTCCTTGACGCCCCTGGTAATTTATGTCGCCTGGCGACCTAACGCGGATGCCTATCTAAGCCGGTTTTTCCATTCCGACGCCATTGTTCTCCGCGGTGCCAAGCCCGACACCAATTTCTCTCATTACGACAAGGTTGACGCATTGATCGAGGCGGCCCGGCTGGAGATCAATCCGGAAAGACAGACTCAGCTTTGGGTACAGGCCCAGATTCGGATTCTGGATGACATGGCCGCTTTTCCGATCATGTTCACCAAACAGTGCTACGCCCGCAAAACCAGTGTGGATTACGGACACCCCTTGGTTTCCACCATGGCGCTTTACCCCCAGTTTACCGAGAAAACGAGAATGAAATTGAAGCCGTAGACAGCTTCATTCTGCTGGCCGTAAAGAAGGAATGGCTGATGAACACCTATTCCAAAGTCTTGACCACCACGCTGCCGCTGGTTTTTTTGTTGCTTCTCGCCACCGTGGGTATCGCCTATCATTTTTCGCGTACGGCGCTCACGGAATTGGCTGAGACCTGGCTGGACACCCGCCTTTCCGAAGCCATGCAGATTGCTGCCAGCAATGATGACATGCTCCATCGGTATGGCCTGGAGGATATCCCGGCCAGTGTCGCCAAGGCGAAAATGGACGCTGGTGCGGCCATGTCGGCCATCGAGGTTGGCGAACAGGGCTTTATTTTTGCCATTGACCGACGCGGCACCCTGGTCATGCACCCTGATCCCGCCATGATCGGCCGGGATGTGAGCCAGAACACCTGGTTCAAGGCACTTAAGGCGGGAAGAAGCCGGCTGACCCATTTGACGCCGGCGGGCAGGAACCTGGCGATGGTCGACTACTTCGAACCCTGGGAATGGTACATCCTGGCCAGCGACCCCGAGCGCGAGGTGTATGGTGTGGCCAACCGCATGAAGCCTTATCTGCTCTATTTGGGTTTAATCGGATTTTCAGCAATGACAGTGGCGCTGATGCTGTTGACCCGCCGGCTCACAGAGCCGCTGCGCATGTTGACTGTCGGGGCCGAGAAAATCGGCGAGGGCGACCTCGATACCCGCATTGCCATCCGCTCACGGGATGAATTCGGCCGTCTGGCACAGGTGTTCAACCAAACGGCCGGCCAACTTCAGGAGACACTGACCGAATGCCAACAGCGGGAAGAACATTTCCGGTCCCTGATCGAGAATATGTCGGATGTTATCGCCATTTTGGATGCCGAGGGATCCATCTTATATCTGAGTCCCTCCGTCGAACGGATTCTCGGATATCCACCGGATGTCGCGGTGGGTCGGCGGGTCTTTGATTTCATCCATCCCGATGACAAGGAGCAGTCCCTTCAATTGTTCAGCAGCCGCATCCAGTCTGCCGCGATTGAGCCGGCTCCACCTCCACCATCGGAGATTCGTCTGCAACACCAAGACGGCTCCTGGCGAACCCTGGAGGCCACGAGCAAGAACCTGCTGAGCGACCCTGCCGTGGAAGGCATGGTGGTTAATGCGCGTGATGTAACCAAACGCAAAGCGGCTGAAGCCGCACTCCAACGGTCCCACCACCTGTTGGAAGAACGGGTGGCGGCGCGCACGGCTGAGCTGTTCAAAGCCAACGCCCAGTTGCGGCAGGAGATCCAAGAGCGTGAAAAGATGAGCCGGGAAAAAGAAAACCTTCACGATCAACTGCTTCAGGCACAGAAAATGGAAGCCATCGGCACCCTCGCCGGTGGGATCGCCCACGATTTTAACAACCTGCTCATGGGCATCCAGGGCAATGTGGAGATGATGGCGCTGGATATCGGACCGTCTCACTCCCACAGCGGCAGGCTCGATACCATTCGAGACTGTGTGCACAGCGGCGCCCGTCTCACCCAACAGCTGCTCGGATTTGCCCGCTTGGGAAAATATGAGGTCAAACCCACCGACATCAATGCGCTGGTGCGAACCAGCATCGACATGTTCGGCCGGACCCGGCAAGAACTCCGGATTACTCACCGATGTGTGGAAAATGCATGGGTGGTGGAGATAGATCGGGGCCAGATCGAGCAGGTGCTGTTGAACCTGCTGATCAACGCCTGGCAGGCCATGCCCGACGGCGGGAGCCTTCATCTGGAGACCGCCAATGAACTCCTGGACGAGCATCAGGCGGCGCCCCATGGGGTCGAGCCGGGAAAATATGTAAAAGTTACCATCACCGATACTGGGATAGGCATGGATCCTGCCAT
>NZ_JBFELV010000092.1:0-14423 GCF_041551955.1 Desulfosarcina sp. | reverse complement strand
TATGGACAGCGCTGAAAAAGCTTCACTACGTGCCCCGCCTTCGCGGGAGTGACACCACTTGTGACTTTTTACGGAACCATCAAATTTAAACAAGAATTAAACGTGAAAACCCCCGCCCGTTGGGGCGAGGGTTTTCAAGAGGTTTCGAAGTTCGTGTACCAGCGCGGTTTTCAGGGTTCGATCAGGCGGCCGGGGCTTTCTTGAACAACCCGATAAGCTGCTTGATCCAGATACCGCTCAAAATATAAGAGTAGAGCCAGGTACCAAAGATAATCAGAGTAAACGCCTTGACGATGTCCATGGCGCTGCCGTCCAGCGAGAAGGCCGGCACGTAGCCGAACAAAAATGGCCCCAGGTAGAGAAACTTGGCGAACTTGAAAGAGGCGAATGCCGTGCGCCACATGTTGGCCTTGGCGATGGTCGCTCCCGCAAAAGCGGCGATGCACACCGGCGGCGTGATGTTGGAGTCCTGGGAGAGCCAGTAGACAATCATGTGGGCGGCGATCTCGTTGACCCCCAGATGGGTCAGGGCCGGCACGGCCACCACCGCCGTGATCAGGTAGGCCGCGGTGACCGGCACCCCCATGCCGAGGACGAGGGACGCCAGCGCGATCAGAAAAATCGTCATCACCAGCGAACCGGCGGCCAGTTCGATGACAATGTCGGCGAAAGTCAGCACCAGTCCCGTAAAGGTCAATACGCCGATGATGATGCCGATGACGCCGATGGTG
Source organism: Desulfosarcina sp. (assembly GCF_041551955.1). Taxonomy (GTDB): domain Bacteria; phylum Desulfobacterota; class Desulfobacteria; order Desulfobacterales; family Desulfosarcinaceae; genus Desulfosarcina. The sequence continues at coordinate 13,692 of NZ_JBFELV010000092.1, read as the reverse complement.
GCGCCGATCTTGAGGCTGTTTTCCGTTCCGGACCTGGAGGAATCGACGAAGCGCTTGAGCCCCAGCTTGATCGCCGGTCGCTGGTCTTTTTTGATCGCATACCAGATCACGCACAGGGCGATACCGGCGAACACCATCTCCCTTTCGGAAAACATGCGGTTGAAGCTCCTGCCGGCCTCGGGTCCTACCGTCTTGCTCAACAGCAGCGATATCAACTGCGTGGCCAGGACCAAGGCCATGACCACGGCCAGGGTGTAGTCGATCCGGTTTTCCTTGTACTTATAGCTGACGATAATACAGCAGGCTAGCCCCAAGATAGCCGAATAACCGGGAGAGTAACCGGTTAGCATGAAGATGGTGATGATGACCAGGGGCAGGGTGAAGAACCACTCTTTTCGCAGGATCTCCATGGCGCTGTGTTCGGACCGTTCACCCACGATGTTGTGCATCTTGGCCTCGTAGTGCACCATGACGAAGACGCTGAAGAAGTACATGAAGGCCGGAAATAGGCCCACCAGCATGATGCGCGAGTAGGGCACGCCGGTCAATTCGGCCATGATGAACCCGCCGGCTCCCATGATGGGGGGCATGAACATGCCGCCGATGGAGGCCGCCGGCTCGATGCCGCCGGCGATATGGGGCCGGAAGCCGGCTTTTTTCATCATGGGGATGGTGAAGGCTCCCGTGGAGACCGTGTTGGCGATGGCACTGCCGGATATGGAACCAAACAAGCCGGAGGCGATCACCGACACCTTGGCCGGTCCGCCGATCTTGTGCCCCACAGCGGCCAGCGGCCAATCGATAAAAAAGCGCTGGGCGCCGCTCTTTTCCAAAAAGGCGCCGAACAGGACGAACAGGATCACGTAGGTGGCCAGCACGTTGGCCATGATGCCGAAGACCCCATCGCTCATATAGTAGATGGTGGTGCACAGGTTGGGAAAGGTGTCGCCCGGATGGGCAAACAGGTCTGGGGCATAGGGCCCGTATACGCCGTATAACAGCATCACCGTGCCGATGATCACGAAGGCGTTGCCCACCACCCGCCGGGCCAGTTCGATGCCGATGAGCACACCGACCACCGCGATGGTCTTGTCCATGACGTTTTCCGCGCCTGTCCGGTAGTTGATCGCCTCGAAATTGAGGATCCAGTAGCCGATGCAGATGATGGAAAGCAAGATCAGAATATAGTCCACCACCCGCATGATGGTTGATTTGGATTTGTAAAGCAGGAAAACCAACACGTAGGTGATGATGACATAGATGCCCCGGTGGTATTGGGTGGACGCCGGCTGGACCACGGCGGCATAGGAGTAAAAAAGCACCAGCAGCACCGACAGGACATCGAAAATGATCTGTTCGAATCGCTTGAGTTGATCGTACACGGCGGCCCCTGACTCGTTGATGGAGGGTTATTTCGAATGTGGCAGAACAAGGGACCGCCGGCATGTGCCGGCAGCCCCTTGTTGGTTAAGGATTATTTCAAAACGCCTTTTTCTTTCCAGAACTTCTCGGCGCCCGGATGCAGGGGGGTCACCACACCCTTGATGCCGTCTTCAATGCTCATGGACTTGGCGGTCTTTTTCACGTTGACCATGTGGGCCAGGCCCTCAGGCGTGTAAATCTTGGAAAGCAGCGTGTATACCACCTCTGCCGGAACATCCTTGTTGGCCGTCCACAGGGCTGAGTCCTGATAAGAGGGGACCGGTGCGTCTACGCCCTTGTAGGTGCCTGCAGGAATGTCAAGTTTGGACAAATAGGGATATTTTTCAAAAAATCCGGCTGCTTCGGGTTCGGTATACAGATCCAGAAGTTCGATGTCGTTCTGCTGGGCAGCCATGATTACGGCGCCGGAGGGATAACCGACAAACAGCCAGAAAGCATCCAGCTGGTTGTTGCCGAAAGCCGCTGCCGCATCATTGTATCCCATGGCGTTTCGTTCGATCTTGTCCCAGACGCCCATATAGTTGAAAAGCAGTTCACAGTTGGCAAAGGCGCCGGAGCCGGCATTGCCCACGCCGACTTTTTTGCCTTCGAGGTCTTTCAGGCTTTTGATGCCGCCGCCCTTTTTTACCACCAAGTGGGCCGGTGCACCATAGAAATAAGCCACCGCCAACACGTTTTCATATTTGGTGGTATCATTGGTCATCAGTCCGTTGCGGGCCAGGAAGACATCCCCGGAATAGGAGACGCCAAACGCATAAGCGCCGGTATCGACTTTTCTTACGTTCTCGGTAGAACCCCCGGAGGCACCGGCCAGAACCCTGAACTCCTTGATGGCCTTCACGCCCGGGTAAGTAGAAATACCACCGGCCATGAACTGAAAGGTTCCACCGGCGGGACCGCCACCGAATTTGTACATGGTTTTGGCATTGACATCGGCCGTAAAAGTCATCGTCATCATCAGAACCGCACAAACACCAATAGCAATGGTAAAAAATTTGTTCCTCATTCGTTCCTCCTGCAGATGGTTTGGTATCACCCGGGGCGACAGGGTAGTTGTGGCGCCGCGGAGCACAAAAGGGATCTCTCCCGATAAGTGGCAGACTAACAAGCCCGGTGAAAAGGTTCAATTGGGGTATTTCTGATTATCTTGTAATACTTTTTCTTACACAAGCGGGCCTGATCTGCCAGACCATGGGGTGGCTGCTGATCACCCGGCCCCTGCCCCGGATTCCCGCCGCCATTGCCGGACTGATCCTGGTGCTTCAACCGCCGTTGTCTTTTACCTGGGATGTATTGTTCGTTAACCGGGCCACGTCGACCATGGCGTCGACCGGTGTCATCCTCGCCCGTTTCGCCATCTACCTGGGCGCCGCCAGCGGCCGGAAGGTGTCGGCAACATCTGGTAAAAGCAACCGTTTACATTCAACTCGATTGTGCGCTAAAATGAACGGATCTAGATTGACAGGAACCACCACAGCCAGCAGATTCCAAGCGGCTTGCCGCGGGGATGCGTAAACCAAAACGGCCAGTGCCATCAAGGAGGATACCCATCGAAACCGCTGCTGAAACATCACCTGCAACCGTGCGGGAAATCGTCGACCTGACCAAAGATCTGATCCGCTTTAAATCCACCCACACCCGACCGGAAGAAATCCACAAGTGCGCCCGGTTCATCGAAACATGGTTCAAGGGTCACGACATCACCTGCACCGCCGTGGAGAACAACGGCGTTCCTTCAATGCGTGCGCTTCCGGCACGCCGACGACAGACACCGCTGTTGCTGATGTCTCATATCGACGTGGTCAACGCCGACGACTCGCTATTCGAACCCATTGAAAAGGACGGCAGACTCTACGGCCGCGGCGCCATCGATGACAAATACGCCGTGGCCCTGTCCATGGTGCTTCTGAAAAACCGCATTCTATCCAATCGTCGCCAGGGCCTGGGTGACGAAAATCTGCCCGTGGGCGTGCTGATCACCGGCGACGAAGAGGTCGGCGGATACGACGGCGCCCGAAGCGCCCTTAGCGGGATCAAATGCGATTTCTGCATTGCCCTGGACGGTGGCCGCGTGGACAAGATCGTGGTCAAGGAGAAGGGTATTTTACGGCTCAAAGTGGTTGCCGCCGGTAAAACGGCCCACGGGGCAAGGCCCTGGCAGGGAGAAAACGCCATCGAACGACTGATGGCGGATTGCCTTGTCGTCAAAGGCTTTTTCGAGGGGCTGACGGATCCGGAACACTGGCATCGCACCATGAATCTGTCCGTATTCCACGCCGGCGACTCGGTCAATCAGGTTCCGGACAGGGCGGAAGCCACATTCGATATCCGTTACACGGAACATGACAATGTGGATGACCTGGTGCAACGAATCCAGGCGGCCGTATCCGGCAAGGTGATCACGGAAGAGCGTGAACCCCTGTTCGTCAGTCCGGAATCACCCTATCGGGAACGGCTGCTGGCCCTGGCCACGGGTACCCGCATGGGCATCGCCCACGGAGCCAGCGACGCACGTTTCCTGTCCCAGTTCAACATTTCCGGCATCGTGTGGGGCGCCGACGGCAACAGCAGTCAGCATTCCACGGAGGAGCATGTGGAGATCCAAAGTCTTTCCCGACTCTACGACCTTCTGAATCGCTTTGTGACCGATATCCAGGAGCGTCCCATATAGCGATTGCCCGTTGGGCGTCTTAGCGTTAGACCGGCCCACCGAACGGCAACCGTCATGCCGGTGACGATCTGACGGGTTCGGTCGGGGTGGCACCGTTGAGCAGACCCATCAACTTCATCAAGGTCAAGGCGACAGCCATGATACCGACAAAAACCAGTATGGCAACCCACAAGGGCCAACCCCACCACAGTGGGCCGTTGACCAGAACCGTACATCCCCCGACCACCGGCAGAGAGAACACATTCATCACTGCAATCTCGTAAGCCACCGGGGTCTTGAAATCCGGATCCACAATGCGCAGCAGCAGCAAACCACAGGACACCGTACCGGTGACGACCCCGTATATGGCCACCGTGCGTTCAAGACTATAGGCGGAAAGGCGCCGGCCAAAATAAACCACCAGCACCGTGGTCATGATACCGTTGACCAGCGCGATGAGGCCGATGGGCAACAGGTAATCCCAGACGATTTTCAGTTCAATGGCAGCCACCGTGGCCACAATCAGAAAATCGACTGAGAAGCCGGTAATCCGGCGCTGCACACCGGCATCGGCCAGACGTTGAATTTTCAGCCGTTGCATGGCCCATTTGACCACCAGGGCAACGCCCAGGCCGAAAAAAAAGAAGAACCCCCAGAGCATCCCGGCCACGTCTGCAGGCAAAAAACTGCCGAGAAACTGGATGATCCCGTAGGTAATTCCGTAAACCCCACCCACCAGGGCCGATTGAAAAGCCAGGGTGTCCGCATTTCCCGAATGAATGGTCAGCCGGCCGGCTGATTCCGCAGCCCCCTGGCGGTTTAGAATGCCGGTGATGAAATCCCTGGGAAGCTGTCGTGGTCCATAGGTGGCACGCCCGCGGCGGATGCCCCGGTTCACCAGAGGAACGCCGACGAAAAAAGCAAAGAAATAACCCACCGCAGCAAAGGTCAACCCAATCGTAGCGGCATCGGCAAAGCCGACGCCCTCCCATACTTTGCCGATGGACAGGGCCTGTCCCGGCCCCTCGTTGAACCCCAGGGGCACCAGGAATCCGAAGGTGGGAAAAAGCTGAACGCCGAACCACCCCAACAGGATCACCATCGATCCGCCCAGAACCGCCTGCATGGGAAAGGTGAGCCCCTGCATCAGCGCCATCCAGGCCGGCCCCTTGATCATCTGCTTGTTGGCTTGGCGTTCACTGGCGTTGTCGTCCCGGGTCAATCCAACCGAAATAAAAGAGATGTTAAAAAAATGATAGGCAAAGGCCTCGATGGTAGCAGTTTCAAGGCCCAACACCCCCGTGTACATGAACACCAGCCCCAACACACCACCGATGAGGCAACTGGGCACCAGGAAGTGCTGGAAGAAGCCCACCCTGGCTCGTAGGCCGACACCCATCAACAAGAGCACCGACAGGAAAGCGAATGTCAGCATGCCGTCAAAAGGAAAAGGGGTATTCATGGCGCTTTCCTTATTTAGGGTTGAGAAAACATATCATTGACAAAGGCGGTCAGCACCCGTTCCCGAACCTGAGCCGGCAGGGCGTCCAGGGCCCCGTTGATGTCGGCCATGCGACTGGGCAGGGCCCCGTCGGTGACGCCGGCCGCAGCCAACAACCCCATGATCTCCGTATCGGAAATGGCCGACAGGTCCACCCCTTTCAGGTTGCCTTTGATCAACCCGGTCAACTCACCGTCGGGAAGGCTTCGCGCGATGTGGACGCACTCGGCCAGATTTTCCAGCAATTCCTCCTCCCAGCCCACATTGGAGGCGCTGACCGAGAGGTGGATGTGCGCCGGTGAGTTGTCGAAGGAGAGCGACGGCTGAATATACCACCCCCGCTGGTTCATTTCATCGATAATGTAAAAAACGTTCACCTCATCCGAGGTAAAGGAAATCAGGCACATGTCCGGGCGGGTGAGCAGGCGCAGGCCGTCGATCCGGTCGATGCCGTCGGTGATCTTCTTGACGGCCGCCAGCTTTTTCCTGGCGATTTCAAGGTAACCCTCGTCACCCACATAGTTGAGCACCGCCCAGGCCGCCGCCATGGGCCCGCCGGACCGGCTGCTCTGCACGGCATTGTTGACGATGGTATACCCGATCCAGCGGGAACAGGCATAGATCTGGTGCCTGCGCAGCGCCTTGTTCCGGTAAAGGATCAGCGACGCCCCCTTGGGCGTGTAGGCGTACTTGTGCAGATCCACGGAGATGGAGGTGACGCCGGGTACGGTGAAATCGAAATCCGGCACCTGTTGGCCCAGGCGGCGTAAATAGGGGAGCAGGAAACCGCCCATGCAGGCATCGGTGTGCATCCACAGGTCATTCTCCTGTGCCAGGGCGGCCAGGTCCGCAATGGGGTCGACCACGCCGTGGGCGTATGACGGCGCCGACCCCACGATCATGATGGAACGGCCGGTGATGGCAGACTTTGTCTTTTGCACATCTGCCCGGAAGGATTGCGGGTCGACGGACACGGTCACCGCCTTCACGCCGAGGTAATGGGCCGCCTTGTGAAACGCGGCGTGGGCCGTAGCCGGCAGTATCATTTCCGGTACGGTAATGTCCGGTCGCTTTTCGCGGTAGCAATCGCGGGCCGCCTTGACTGCCAGGATGATGCTTTCGGTCCCACCTGAAGTGAAATTCCCCACCACCTGGCTGTCCCCCCGAAGGTGGCTGGCCACGAAGGCGGCCAGCTCACGCTCCAGCCGCAGCAAGCTTCGAAACACGGTGAAGTCCAGGCCATTTTCCGATAAAAATTCGTTGTAAGCGGCTTTGCCAACCTCCATGGTCGCTTTTCCCGGATCAAAAACATATCCGTAGGTGCGGCCTTCCTGCCACTTGATGTCATTTTCGCGAAACTCGGTCAATCGTTCGAATATGGCCTTTTTGGCCATCCCCTTCTTTGCAATCTGCATGGCATCGCTCCGTTCAATTGAAATATATGACAATTCGGTTTTTCAATCAGGTTAAAAACGGTTTGGCCGACCGGACCAGGGTCAGCAGAGACAACATCATCAGGTATAACAGTACCCTTTTCTTGAACACGGTCTCAGGCGTCCGAATAAAGGCCAGCTTGCCCAAAAACAAACCCGCAGCCATAGGAATGGCCAGGATGGCTGCCTGCCTGGCATGTCCGACGGTCATGAGGCCGGCGGCGACACAGAATCCGCCAGCCAGGATGTCCGTCACCAGAAAAAAGGCGACCAGCGAGGCCCTGGAAACGGCGGCACCCACTGGTGATGAGAAGAAAAAAAGAATGGCCGGGGGTCCGCCGATGGCCGCCGCACCGTTGAGGACTCCGGAGACCAGCCCGGCGGCCATCGTCCCCGGCCGTTTCAACCGCCGGTTGACCTCAAAACCCTGACGCAGCATCAAGGCTAGAGTAAAAATGATCACCGCAACGGCTATTTTCATGGGCGCTGGGGAGACGTTTCCAAGCATCCAGACCCCCACAGGCGTCCCCACAGCCACCCCGGTCAGCAGCCAGCGCAGTAACGGCCAGGCTACCAGTCGCCAGATGCCTGGCAGCAGGAAGAGACTGGCGGCCACCTCCAGAAGCAACACCACCGGCACCACCTGTGCCGGTGCGCAAAAAAGCGACAGGGCCGCTACCGTGATCATGGAAAATCCGAATCCGCCGTATCCGCGCACATAGCCGGCCACCAGCACCGTGGCGCAAGAAAAGAGCATCAACGCTATCGATTCGTTCATTTTTGGTCGTTCATTTTGACCCTTGACGGCAAACCGGGGAAGTTGTTATTCAATGAGGTGTTAATAATTACACTGTGGTGAAATATCATTCACCGTCAGTTGTTGTCAAATCATATGATCCCTGATATCCGGGATTTTTTTACTGGGAAAGATCGGCAATGGTAGGTGCAGACCGAAAAGCCTGGGAACAGGAACAGCGCAAACAGCGCATCGTGGATATGGCCGAGACCGTCTTCTTCCAACGTGGCTACGACGGGGCGACCCTGCCGACCATCGCCAAGGCCGCCGGGTACAACAAGCGCACCCTTTATCTCTATTTTATAGACAAAGAAGATCTATTTCTGGCGGTGGTGCTCAGAGGACTGGAGGGCCTGCACGGGGCGCTGAAACAATCCGTCGAGCAAACTGGACCGAACAGCAGCGGTCTGCGAGACCTGGCTGTCGCCTTTTTCGATTTTTCCATGGACCACCCGCAATACATGGACCTGATCATGGCTTACGAGAGCCGCTACTTCGATTACCATAACCGTGCCGCTTCGACGGCCCCCGACAGCCACCGGGAACGCTGCCAGCAGGTGTCGGACGACATGGCCCGCCTGATGACCGCAGCCATCGAGACGGGAATGGCCGGCGGCGGGGTGAAGAGCGATCTGACCGCTCATCAGCTCATGCTGATTCTCTGGGGCCAAATCGTCGGGGTCCTGAAAATCCTGAGAATACGTGAAAAAAACTTCGCGGCGGCCTTCGGTATCAGCCGCAGGGCGCTGTTCGATCAATTCGTGGGCATGGTTGAACGCGCCCTGGCCCGCTGAGCTTAGATTATCTTCTTGATGATAACTGCCAACGCCCTGATACCCTTTTCGATCTGCTCGCTCCAGGGGTACCCGCAGCTGATTCGGATAAAGTTGCAATATCGTCCGGTGGTGGAACAGATGAACGCGGTGAGGTGAAGAATGGAAAACCTGAGGGGCACTCAATAACGGGAGCAATTCAAAATGATCGAGGAGATGCGAAGGGGCGCATTGGCCAACCTGCCGGTGGGCGCCAGCGTGGCCGCATACGGCAGCGTCCTGGGCATGCTGGCCGCCCAGAAAGGACTCACCTGGCTCCAGCTGCTGGCGATGAACCTAACCGTTTTTGCCGGCTCCGCCCAGTTCGTCATGGTGGAGATGTGGGCGCCGCCCCTGCCGGTGGTGGAGATGATCCTGGCCGTACTGATCATCAACATGCGCTACCTGCTCATCGGCGCTTCTCTGAACCCCCTGTTCCAGGGAACATCTCTGATCAGAAAGGCTGCGATCATGCATCTGGTCGCCGATGAAAACTGGGCGGTCACCATGGCGGCCTATCGCCATGGCGGCGCCACGACCGGTTTTTTATTGGGCGGCGGCATCTGTCTTTGCAGCGTCTGGTCCATGGGCACCCTGCTGGGCCATCAACTGGGCGCCTTGGTGATCCATCCGGAGTGGTTTGCCCTGGACTTTGCCTTCGTAGCGGTGTTTACCGCCCTTACCGTAAGCATGTGGCGGGGAAAGTCAGATATCGCACCGTGGGTAACGGCTGCCCTGCTGGCGGTGATCGCCGAACGTTGGCTGCCCGGCAAATGGTACATCGTCATCGGCGGCATCGGCGGGGCATTGGTCCCTGCCCTTCAAACCGTCTTCGCATCGAAAAAAAAGGATCCCCCACAATTGCCGGACAATGTCCTGCAAGAGTCGATGGGGGAGAAAACAAAATGACCCTTGCCTTATCGACGGACCTGTCCATCGTCATGGCCATCGCCGGGGCCGCCATGGCCACCTACAGCCTGCGCCTGGGTGGCCTTTTGCTGGCGGAACGCCTGCCCAAAAACGGCGGGTTCAAGCGCTTCATGGAAACCCTGCCCGGAACCATCCTGCTCGCCCTGGTGGCACCGGGGATTTTTTCCGCCGGTATGCTTGGGGGCGTTGCCGCCCTGGCCACCGCCTTGTGCGCCTGGAAAACCAAAAACCTCCTGCTGGCCATGATTGTCGGAATGGCTATCGTGGCGGCAGGCAGACTGATGATCTAACAGATTCTGACAGTTGACAAAAATGGGCGCCTGTGGTCTTTTGGTTGTCGATCGGCAGGGGTTTATCTCTCTTCACCAGACCCGGCATGATCTGCCTTCGCACGTCACCCGACGCTTTGTCTGCAACACCGCAAACATGCCTTCACGGGCATTGAATATAGGCTTTTGGTTTTCACCCGACAACCTGCTAAGGAGGATAGAACCATGAAGCAATTTCAACATCTTGTAGGGTTCTTAGGGATCATTGCAGTTCTGGCATGCCTGGTTTTTGCGGGCTGCGCCGGTCCCCAACCCAAACCCGGAGAAGTCTTTCCCTGCGCCGCAGACAGCAAGATAGAAAAAACCATCGCACCGGAAGCGGAGCTGGCGGACTTCTCATGCGTCCTGAAAAAATGGGAGGGAAGCGACACCCTGCATTTTAATGTAGCCGTCAAGAATATCAGCGACCAGCCCCAGCGCTACCGGGTGAACATTTTTCTGGACAATGGCAAGGCGGTGGGCGGGCTCATCCCGCGTAAGACGAACAAAGGTCTGGTCGAACCCGGGCAAACCGAATCGTTTGAATATCCGGTCAGCGGAATGAATCTCGGGCCCAAATCGATCGTGCTGATGGTCAAGACCATGAGTCAATAGGATCTGAAAATAATATGGGAGGACTTTGAAATGAAACGCATCAGCTTCGCAGTACTGTTCTTTTTCATCGCCGGTTCGATGGCGTCGCCGGTCCTGGCCAAAACCACTTTCATCAGCATCGGCACCGGGGGTACCGGCGGAATCTACTATCCCTATGGCGGGGGTGTGGCAGAAATCTGGTCCAAGTATGTCAAGGACGTCAAGGCTGTGGCCGAGGTGACCGGCGCCAGCGTGGAAAATGTCAAGCTGGCCCACAAGGGCGAAACGGTCATCGGTGAGGTCATGGGCGATGTGGCCGTGGCCGGATTCAACGGCCTGAGCAAGTTCAACGGCAAAAAGCATGACATCCTCTCCATGGCCATCATGTACCCGAACCTGCTGCAGATTGTCAGCCTGAAAAGCAGCGGTGTCACCGACATCGCCCAGGTTAAAGGCCGCAGTATCAGCACGGGAAGCCCGGGAAGCGGCACCAACTTCATGGCTGAAGCGGTACTCAAGGCACTGGACATTGCACCCGACAGCTACAAGGACAGCCGCCTCTCCTTCACTGAAAACGCCAATGCCCTGCGAGACGGCACCATCGATGTCGGTGTGTGGTCGGTGGGCCCCGGCACCAGCAGCATCCTGGACCTGGCCACCACCCACGAGATCAACATGATTGGTTTTACACCGGAACAAACCCAACAAATCCTGGCGGCCAACGAAACCTATTCGGCCGTTGAGCTGGCCGGCGGGGTCTATCGCGGCATCGATCAGCCCGTATCCACCATCGGGGTGTGGAACGTGATGATCTGCCAGGCCTCACTGGACACAGAGATGGTCTATAACCTGGTCAAAGCCCTTTTCGAACACAACGACTACCTGCAGAAGATCCATCCATCGGCTGCCTACACCACACCGGAAAATGCGGTTAAGTACTCACAGATCCCACTTCACCCGGGGACGATCAAATACCTGGAGGAGAAGGGCATCGCCGTGCCGGATAATCTGCGGCCCTGATGCGCATGACGGCCAGGTCGATGATGCGGACCCTCATGGCCGCCATCGGCCTGGCGATGCTTCTGCTCGCCGCTGCGCGGATTCTGCCCGGCGGGCTGGAGCTTCGAATCACGCCGGTCAAAGGGGGGCCCCCCCTTCTGGTGCTGCCCTTGGAACCCGGCGAGCACTTTACGGTTCACTACTATCATTCGGTGGAAAACGCCCCGATCTGGGAGACGCACAGCCTGGACCCGTCGGGGCGCATTTTCATTGAAGAAGAGCGGTACTTAAAGTTCGGCGCGGGAATGGGCAAAATGCCGGGCGTGGGACGCATGGTCACTCGCGGGCCTTACGAGGTGATCGAAGACATGCACATGCCCACCGGTGATTTTGTGCTGCGCATTGGCAGCGGCGGTGTGGACCACACGATCATTTGGCGCGGTAGCCGCACCAACCTGAGCGCAAGAGCGCCGCATGTGGCGGTGCAGTTTTCTGCAAGGCGTGTGTCTTTGTTGCACTACCTGTGGAGGCACCTTTTTCCGCACGATGCAACACCGTCAATCGGCAATCAAATCAAAAGTTGACCCAAAAAGCGGCATTCAATTGAAAAGAAAGCACAACTATCCACATGGCCGATAGCGATCCAGCCCAAGCCAACAACGAGACCTCACCGCTGGTGAGCATCACCGCAAAGATCGTCATGGCGGTGGCGGTGAGTTTGAGCCTCTATCAACTCTACACAGCCGGGATTGCCGCGCTTACGGCCCTGGTTCAGCGCTCTATTCATTTAGGGGCCATTCTGACACTGACCTTTCTGCTCAAACCTCCTTTTTCAGGTGCCCGCAAGGATCGGTTCAATTTCTGGGTGGCATTGGACTGGCTCCTTGCGGCGGCATCCATCTATTGTACGGCCTACATTTGCATCAACCTCACCGACATCTTCGAGCGCCAGGGGGACTGGCTGCCGGCGGATCTGCTGGTCAGCATCGTCGGTACGCTGCTGGTGCTGGAAGCCTGTCGGCGGGTCATCGGGGTGATCATGACCGGCATCTGCACGATGGCCATGCTCTATGCCTATTTCGGACCCTGGATGCCCGAACTGATCATCCACAAAGGCTATTCCATCGAACGGATCACCACCACCCTGTGGCTGACCACCGAAGGCATCTTCGGCCTGCCCATCGGTGTGGCCGCCACCTTCGTCTTCGTTTTTGTGCTGTTCGGCGCCTTCCTGGAGTCCACCGGTGGCGGCAATTTTTTCATCGAATTGGCCTACGCCCTCACCGGCCGATTTTCTGGAGGACCGGCCAAAACCTCGGTGGTGGCATCCGGTTTCATGGGGTCGATATCCGGCTCTGCCGTCGGCAACGTGGTGGCCACAGGATCCTTTACCATTCCGATGATGAAAAAAGTCGGCTACCGACCCCATGTGGCAGGGGCCATCGAAGCGGCCGCCTCCACCGGCGGCCAGCTCATGCCGCCCATCATGGGCGCCGGGGCTTTTCTCATGGCCGAATTCACCAACACCAGCTACCTGACCATCATCAAGGTGGCCCTGGTGCCGGCGATCATGTATTACGTAACCGTGCTTTTCTTCGTCCACTATGAAGCCAAAAAATATGGCCTGGAAGGCCAACCCAAAGAGAGCCTGCCCCGGGTGGGCAAAGTCCTCAAAGCGGGGCTGCATTTCATCATTCCCGTGGCGATTCTGGTCTATGTACTGGTGAACAACTACTCGCCCATGATGGCCGGTTTCGTTGCTGTCGTCAGCACTGTAGCCGCCAGTCTTACCGCCAATGCCGTTCGATGGGCGGTAGCGCCGCAAATGATGGGCACAGGGAAAAAACGCCCCACCGCCGTGACCTTTTGCCTGGATGAATTTAAGAGCATTGTGAAGGCGCTGGAAAAGGGGGCCAAAAGCGCTATCATGGTCTCGGTAGCCTGCGCCGCCGCCGGCATTATCGTGGGCATGGTCACGCTGACCGGTATGGGATTGACATTTTCCAGCCTGGTGCTGGATCTGAGTTACGGGATCAAAGCCCTGGCCATTCTGCTCATCGGTGCGGCTTCACTGGTTCTGGGCATGGGGTTGCCGGTCACCGCCAGCTACATTGTTCTGGCCACCCTGGCCGGCCCGGCCCTGCTCGACATGGGCGTGCCCCTGATGGTCAGCCACATGATCGTTTTCTGGTACTCCCAGGACGCCAACGTGACCCCGCCGGTGAG
>NZ_JBFELV010000091.1:0-14490 GCF_041551955.1 Desulfosarcina sp. | reverse complement strand
TTTAAAACCGAGGCCAACTTCTTTCTCATCGACGTCGGGCAGCCGGCGGATGTTGTGTTTGAAAACATGCTGCGGCAGGGCGTGATCGTCAGGTCCATGCGCGCTTACGGATTCCCCACTTATATCCGCATCAACGTGGGGCTCGAATCCGAAAACCGACGTTTTCTGCGAGCACTGGAAACGGTACTCTACGCAAAAGAGGTCTCCTAGCGGATTCGCCAGGTAACACCCAATGGCCCATCAACCGATGCTGCTGATAACTATCGACGGACCCGCTGGTGCCGGAAAAACCACGGTCAGCAAAATGCTGGCCCGGAAACTGGGGTATCGATACCTTGATACGGGGGCCTTGTACCGGGCCGTCGCCTTTGCTGTCCGTGCGGCCGGTATTCAACCGGGCGATGAGCGGGGGCTCGCTGATGTCTGCAGGACCGTGCGCCTCAGCATCGAGGGGGACCGATTGGTTTTAAACGGTGTGGACATCACCCAGCGGATTCGTTCACCCGAGATCAGCATGCTGGCATCCGCCGTGTCGGCCCGCCCCGTGGTGAGGCAGGCACTGTTGGACATCCAGCGTGACGTGGGACGGACAGGGGGGCTGGTGGCCGAGGGTCGCGATATGGGAACGGTCGTATTCCCCGAAGCGGACCTCAAGTTTTTTCTGGATGCCACGACCCGGCAGCGCGCGCTCCGACGCTTTGCGCAGTACGATGAGGGCAGCGGACAGACCCTCGCGCAGATCGAGCAGGATATCCGCCGCAGGGATCAAAACGACAGCAGCCGTGATATTGCACCGTTGAGGCCGGCTGACGACGCGGTTATCATCGACTCAACGGCCGTGACTGCCAGACAGGTAGTCGACGCGATGATGGCCCGTGTCCGCAGGGTCACCGATCAGCCTTGACCCGGGGCTTGACCCCGGGCCTGATATCGCGTGTTACGTTCTCGGTCGCGCGACAATTCCCCGCAGTGGCCGATCGTGGCCGCCATGTTAAATAAATCATTGCATTTTGCCTGAGGCTTCTGTATTGTCCTCAGGCTATACTGCATGAGCAAGCGTTTGCAGTAAAATAAAAAGCGGCTAAGGGGGTAATCATCAGTCAATGGACAACTTTTTAGACAACGAATCAACCGAAGAACCGATCGAGAAAGACAGCGTTACCGGCGAAAGCATGGCTGAACTCATGGATCTGTATGAGGAGAGCTTCAAGCGGTTTGCCGAAGGTGAGGTAGTCAACGGAAAGATCATCTCTGTGGACAAAGACCACGTCTTGGTGGACATCGGCTACAAATCCGAAGGCCAGATTCGCATTCGGGAGTTTGAAGTGGACGGCGAAGTCAGCGCCGAGGTGGGCGACACCGTCGAAGTCATGGTGGAGTGGTGGGACGACGAGAATGAAGTGGTCGTTCTATCCAAGGAAAAAGCCGAGAAGGTCAAGGTCTGGGACGACATCAAGAAACGTCACGAAGCCGATGAAACCATCACCGGAACGATCACCAACCGCGTCAAGGGCGGTTTTTCCGTGGATATCGGCCTTCAGGCATTTCTGCCCGGGTCACAGGCGGACCTTCGACCCATTCGCAACCTGGATGAAATGGTCGGCAAGGAATTCGAATTCAAGATCCTGAAATACAACCGCAAGCGCAGTAACATCGTTCTTTCCAGGCGGGTGCTCCTGGAAGAGGAGCGTGAAAGCAAGCGGGCCAAGACCCTGGCCACCATTCACGAAGGCAAAGTGGTCTCTGGCATCGTCAAGAACCTGACCGAATACGGTGTTTTTGTCGACCTCGGCGGCGTGGACGGACTGCTGCACATCACTGATATCTCCTGGGGTCGGGTCAAGCATCCGTCCGAGTTGTTCAGCGTGGGCGACCAGATCGATGTCAAGATCCTGAGCTTGGACCTGGAGCGTGAACGGGTTTCTCTGGGCATGAAGCAACTCAGTGAAGATCCATGGGCCAGCGCCAGCGACAAGTATCCCGTGGGTTCGCGAATCAGCGGCAAGGTGGTGAGTCTGACCGATTACGGCGCATTTGTCGAGTTGGAAGAAGGCATCGAAGGCCTGATTCACGTATCTGAAATGTCCTGGACCCGTAAGGTCCGCCATCCCTCCAAGGTGGTCTCCGTAGGAGAGATCGTGGATGCCCTCGTGCTGGATATCAAGCCCGAGAACCGGCGGATTTCATTAGGAATGAAGCAGGCTGCACCCAATCCCTGGGACGTGATCAGCGACAAGTATCCCGTGGGCACGACCATTGAAGGAAAAATAAAGAACATCACCGACTTCGGCCTGTTCATCGGAATCGATGAAGGCATCGACGGCCTGGTCCATATTTCTGACATCTCCTGGACCAAGCGTATCAAGCATCCCTCCGAAATCTACAAGAAAGGTGATGTGATTCAGGCCATCGTGCTTGAAATCGACAAGGGTCAGGAGCGGTTTTCCCTGGGTATCAAGCAGCTGCAAGCCGACCCGTGGGATACGGTTGCCGAGCGCTATGAGGCGGGCAAGGAGATCACGGGCACTATCACCAATGTGACGGATTTCGGTGTTTTCGTCGAACTCGAAGAGGGTATCGAAGGGTTGGTGCATGTTTCCGAAATCAGCAAAGAGAAGATCAAAACCCCGGTGGGCCAATTTGAGGTGGGCCAGGTAATGACCGCCAAGGTCATGAACATCAACAGCGACGAGCGGCGCATCGGTCTTTCCATCAAGCGTCTCGATATGGAAGACGATCAGGAACTGTTGACCGATTACGTCACCAACATGGGACCGGTAACCTCCAGTTTTGGCGAGATCCTTCGCGAGAACCTGCAGGAAAAACTCAACAACGACGAACAATAAATCGATTGACTCCAATCATGAATGCCGGCGGTTTGCCTCAACGGGCCGCCGGCATTCATCGTCCTGAAACGCCAGGTGCCGTCTACCCGTCCGTTGCCGTCCGCTCCGTCTTTTTCGTCTTGCCATCTCTATTCTTCGCTCATGGTCCGATGATTTCGCCGGCTTGGGCTTTTTCGATATTGATTAGACCTGCGCCGAAAGAAGGAAACTGACATGTTTTCCAGACGACATCCCTACCTTTTTTTCTTATTGGTCTCTTTTGCCATTTTCACCGGCCTTACGCTGGGTGTCATGGCCATGGCAGCCTGGATGACTCGGGGAACCGGCGGGGTCGACGGGGAGGCGGTGGGGGTCGTTGAAATAGAAGGGGCGATAGCCGATGCGCGGGATACGATCGAGCACATTCGCCGGTTCCGCAAAGATGAAGACATCAAGGCCATCGTGATACGCATCGATTCGCCTGGCGGTGCCGTTGGGCCGTCTCAAGAAATTTACCGGGAGATTCGCAAGACGGTTGAAACCAAAAAGGTGGTGGCTTCCATGGGTGCCGTGGCTGCCTCCGGCGGTTACTATGTGGCTTGCGCGACCGACGGCATCGTGGCCAACCCGGGTACAATTACCGGCAGCATCGGGGTCATCATGGGATACACCAACTTTCGGCAGCTGTTGGACAAAATTGGAATGGTGCCGGTGGTGATCAAGAGTGGGCCTTACAAAGACACCGGTTCGCCAACCCGAGAGATGCGGGACGACGAGCGTGAAATCCTGCAAGCCATTACCAGCAATATTCATGAACAATTTGTCACGGCCATTGCCGAAGGCAGAAATATGGACCGTGACCGGGTGGAACATGTCGCCGACGGGCGCATTTTTACCGGTGAAGATGCCAAGGCCCGAGGTTTGGTGGACCGTCTTGGCAATTTTGAAGATGCCCTTGAATGGGCTGGGGAATTGGGCGGTATTGATGGTGAAGTGGTTCCGGTTTATGCTCGCGACGAAAAACTGTCACTGCTTCGCTACTTGATGACCGCTTCGATATCCGACTGGATGTCCAGGGTTCTTCACCCCGGCATCTATGCCGAATACCGTTACCTGCCTGAAGGGCCGTGATCCGAAAAGGAAAGCGTATGCGAACCATCGCGGTGGCCATGGCAAAGGGAGGTGTGGGGAAAACCACGACGGCGGTGAACCTTGCCCACGGGCTGGCCCTGGCAGGCAAGCGGGTGCTGCTCGTCGATTGCGACACCCAGGCGCAGACCACGACGTTTTTAGGTATATCACCTCCCCACGGGCTGTATGAGTTCATTACCGGTCACGACGGGAATGGCAGGACGATTTTAAAGAAAGAGGCCATTCACTCGGCCCGCCAGAATCTATGGGTGCTGGCCGGTGGCATCAAGCTGGTGGAGCTTAAAAACTGGTTGGGAGAGCAGCCCCGCGAACATCGCCATGCCATCTTGCACCAGAGCCTGGCACCGAAGAACAACGGGCTGGATTACCTGATCTTCGACTGTGCGCCGGGGTGGGATGTGTTGAGCGTGAACATCCTTATGGCTGCCAAAGAGGTGCTTTGCCCGGTGGCGCTTCAGGGACCCGCCTTGGAGGGGCTTAAAACCTTCTTCGGGTATCTGGTCTCTGTCCAGCAACTGAATAAATCCCTTCGGCTAAAGTATATCCTGCCCACCATGTTCGACCGTCGTACCCGTCAGAGCCATGACATCTACAACCGGCTCAGGCGTCTTTTCCGCAAACAGATCTGCAATCCCATCCACCACAACGTCCGTTTATGCGAGGCGCCGGTGGTCGGGCAGAGCATATTCGAGTTCGCCGACAGCGCATCGGGTGCACAAGACTACCGAAAGCTGGCAGAAAGGCTGATTGATGACGGCATCAGACAACAAGAGCATCCCCGAGTTCTTTGACGAAAAACGCATGGATCCGGTTTCCGTGGCCACCGGACGCCAGGCATCCAAATTGGCTGCCCTCAAACCGGCGGTGCCCAAAAGAAAGGCCGGTTTCTATTTTTCAGAGGCCCTGTTGGACCGGTTTAACCGAAAATTCCATCAGTTGAAGCTCGACGGGGTGCCCATCGACAACAAATCTGTTCTGGCTGAAATGGCCCTTCACTATGCGCTGGACGATATGGACCGGGGAAAGGCCAGTCAACTGCTCAAACGATTTGACAGCCTTAAGTGAACAGGCTGACATCTCCCAACCCTTTACGTATGATTTCTGGCACATCCTGCTCCAGGGAGACCACGCTGGAGGGCATGCCCGACACCGGCCCCCCGTCGATCACCGCATCCAGTCTTGATCCGAAGTGATCATTGATCAGGGAAGCGTCGTGAAAGACCTCACCGTCCGCCGCGGTGGCACTGGTTGAGATCACGGGGTTGCCTAGTGCCTCCACCAGGGCGAGACAGATGTTGTTGGCAGGGACGCGAATGCCGGCGGTCTTGCGTTTGGTGAGCATGATCTTGGGGACCAGTTTGCTTCCCGGCAGAATAAAGGTATAGGGCCCGGGGAGAAGCCGTCTCATGGTTTTATAGGCATAATTGGAGACTTTGGCATACTGGCTGATGTTTTTCAGGTCGGCGCAGATGAAGCTGAAGGGTTGGTTTTTATTGCGCTGTTTGAGTTGGTAGATTCGTTCAATGGCCCGTTTGTTCAGGATATCGCATCCAATGCCGTAGTAGGTATCGGTGGGATAGGCGATCAACCCCCCGGATTTCAATATGTCCGCCACCCGGCTGATCAGTCGTAGCTGAGGATTGTCTGGATTGATGGTCAGCAGCATGGCGGTGTTGAGGCTCCATTCGGCAAAGAGAGTGCGGATGACGCCCATGGCTGATGGAGACCCGTCCCATGGCTGATCGCGTCCGATTTCGGCGCACTTCATGAATAGCAAAGGGCACAACTTATTACGGCCTGCCGGGGGTGTCAAGCAGCCAAATAAAGATTGATAAAGCCCCCTTCATTTGTTAGTTTAACCGCTCAATCGGCTTCCGGTCCACTGTATGTTTGATCCGCATTGAAAGGGGTCTGTCGCCTGTAAGCCAAAACCTTTACGACACCCGTCTTTTCCGCCTTTATTTGCCTTTTACAGGACTGACCGGGCTGCTGGCGGGCGTCACCCGATATCACCACTGCCTACCCGGCCAACTTCCATTTGGATGCGGAGGATCCCATGACCAACCTGATCGCAGAGGAAGCCTATTCCTTTGATGATGTCCTGCTGGTGCCCAGCTATTCTGATGTCCTTCCCAAGGATGTCGACACCCGAACCCGTTTGACCCGTGAATTGACACTGAACATTCCCATCGTCAGTGCGGCCATGGATACGGTGACCGAAGCACAGACGGCCATTACCATGGCCCGTGAAGGCGGGATCGGATTTATTCACCGGAATATGAGTGTCAAGCACCAGGCCATGGAAGTGGACCAGGTCAAAAAATCGGAAAGCGGCATGATCGTAGACCCCTTGACCATCGGTCCGGACCGGCCCATTGAAGAAGTCATGAAGCTGATGGCCCATTACCGTATTTCAGGGGTTCCGGTGACCCGGGGCGAGCAACTGGTGGGCATCGTGACCAACCGTGACTTGCGTTTCGAAACCGATATGACCAAAAAAGTCAGCGACGTCATGACCAGCAAAAACCTGGTGACGGTGAGTGAGGGCATCAGCCTGGAGGCGTCCAAGAAAATGCTTCAGACCCACCGAATCGAGAAACTGCTGGTGGTGGATAAAAACGGGCGGTTGACCGGGATGATTACCATCAAGGATATCGAGAAGATAAAAAAATATCCCAATGCCTGCAAAGACGCCATGGGGCGGCTGCGGGTGGGTGCCGCCATTGGTGTGGGCGATGACATGATGCCCAGGACAGAGGCCCTGCTCAAAGCCGGTGCCGACGTCATCGTTATCGATACCTCCCATGGCCACTCGGGCAACGTTATCCGGGCGGTCCAGCGACTGAAGGGTGACTTCCCCGCATTGCAGCTCATTGCCGGCAATGTGGGCACCGGTGAAGGTGCGCAAGCGCTGATCGAGGCCGGTGTGGATGCGGTCAAGATCGGCATCGGTCCGGGATCCATCTGCACCACGCGCATCGTGGCGGGTATCGGAGTGCCTCAGATTTCCGCCATAATGAACTGCCGAGAGGTGTCGGAAAAGACGGGGGTCCCCCTGATGGCCGACGGCGGCATCAAATTTTCCGGTGACATCACCAAGGCTATCGGTGCCGGCGCCCATACCATCATGGTCGGCGGCCTGTTCGCCGGTGCCGAAGAGAGTCCGGGGGAAACGATCCTCTTCCAGGGCCGAAGCTACAAGGTATATCGCGGCATGGGATCCCTGGAAGCCATGAAACAGGGCAGCAAGGATCGCTATTATCAGACCGAACAGGAGACCGACGACAAGCTGGTGCCCGAGGGCATCGTCGGTCGGGTACCCTACCGAGGCACCCTGTCCGTGAATATCCACCAGCTCATTGGCGGGCTCAAGGCCGGCATGGGTTATGTAGGCTGCCGAACCGTCGAAGAACTTCGCCAGAATGCGCGGTTTGTGAAGATCAGCGCTGCCGGCATGCGTGAAAGCCACGTTCACGACGTAATCATCACCAAGGAAGCGCCCAATTATAGGGTGGACAATTAATCGGGTGTCCATCCAGAAAGGGCATCTTTCGGCCCAGGCCGGCGTTCTCACTCGTTTAAGCACAGGGTGAAGCTCAGCGCTATCCTCAACGTAGCGCTGCTGTGCCTCCGGTTTCGACCTCGCTGCGGCCTTGGACTGAGCCAAAATCTATCCTTTCTGAACGGACACCGTCTAAACGAGAATATGTCAATCTTACCATGAACCAAACCACCTCAGAATTCGTACATCTTCACGTTCATACCCAATACAGTTTGCTGGATGGGGCCATTCGACTGGCAGACCTGTTCAAGAAAGTGAAGGCATTCGGCATGCCGGCGGTGGCACTGACCGATCATGGCACCATGTTCGGTGCGCTGGATTTCTATCAGCAGGCCACCTCCGCCGGCATCAAACCCATTATCGGATGTGAATGCTATGTGGCCCCGCGAACGCTTGCCGACAAAACCCCGCTCGATCGGGATGGCACCCGGCACTTGGTATTGCTGGCCGAAAACCAGCAGGGGTATCGCAACCTGTGCAAGCTGGCCACTGTCGGTCAGATGGAAGGATATTACTACAAGCCACGCATCGACAAGGCATTGCTCGCCGCCCACGCCGAAGGCCTCATCGCTCTGTCCGCCTGCCTCAAAGGAGACGTCCCCCAGTACATTCTGGCCAACCAGATGGACAAGGCCGAGGAAGCGGCACGGTACTACCTGCAGACCTTTGGAGAAGGGAATTATTTTCTGGAATTGCAGAACAACGGCATTCCAGCCCAGGAAAAGGTCAACCAGGGCCTGGTTGAACTCAGTGGAAAGCTTGGCATTCCGCTGGTGGCCACCAATGATTGCCATTACCTGAATCAGCAGGACGCCAAGGCCCACGAGATTCTCTTGTGCGTCCAGACCCAGAAGACCATGGCCGATACCGACCGGTTCGTTTTCGATTCCAATCAGCTCTATTTCAAGTCCCCCGAAGAGATGAACGGCTATTTCGCCGATTATCCCGGAGCCATTGACAATACCGTCGCCATTGCCGATCGCTGCTACATCGAGTTCGACTTCAAGACCTATCACTTTCCTCAGTTCGATGCCGAATCGGGCAAGACGGCCGACGAACTGTTTGACCAGCAGGTGCGCGACGGCTATGACCGCCGCATGGCCGTGGTGCGCAAGAAAACGGCGGACCTGGATGAAACGATCTATCGCGAACGCCTGGAATACGAACTAAAGACCATTAAAGAGATGGGATTTCCCGGCTATTTTCTCATCGTCGCCGACTTTATCCGGTATGCCAAGGAGAACGGCATCCCGGTGGGGCCCGGCCGTGGCTCCGCCGCTGGCAGCCTGGTCTCCTTTGCCCTGAACATTACCGACCTGGATCCTATTGAACACGGCCTGATTTTTGAGCGGTTTTTAAACCCGTCGCGTATCAGCATGCCTGACATCGATGTGGATTTTTGCATCCACGGACGCGAACGGGTCTACAACTATGTGGTCGAACGATACGGCGGCGGTGACTATGTGGCCCAAATCATCACCTTCGGCAAGATGAAAGCCAAACTGGTGATCAGGGATGTGGGACGGGCCCTGGGACTTCCGCTGGCGGAGGTGGATACCATTGCCAAGCTGATCCCCGACAGCCTGAAGATGACCATCGACAAGGCCTTGAAGGAAGAACCCAAGCTTGCCCAGATGGTGGCATCCGACCCACGCATCAAAGAATTGATCGATATCAGCAGGGCACTTGAAGGGCTTTCCCGCCACGCGTCGACCCATGCGGCCGGTGTGGTGATCGGGGACAGGCCCCTGGTGGATTACCTGCCCCTGTACAAGGGGAAAAAAGGGGAGGTGGTCACCCAGTTCGATATGAAAAAGGTCGAGGATATCGGCCTGGTGAAATTCGATTTTTTGGGGTTGCGCAACCTGACCGTGATCGACCACGCGCTGAAAAGCATCACTGCCCAGGGGAAAACCGCACCGGATCTGTCGGACCTGCCCTTCGACGACGAAAAAACGTTTGCCCTGCTCCAGGCCGGAGACACCACCGGCGTTTTTCAGCTGGAATCCAGCGGAATGAAGAACCTGCTGGTTCGCCTGCATCCGGAATCCTTCGATGATCTCACCGCACTGGTCGCGCTGTATCGTCCCGGCCCGTTGGACAGCGGTATGGTTGACGATTTCGTGGACCGTAAACACGGCCGAAAGCAGGTGGTCTACCCAGTGGCCTGCCTGGAACCGATCCTTCAGGAAACCTACGGGGTGATGGTCTACCAGGAGCAGGTCATGCAGGTGGCCGGTGAGTTGGCCGGTTATTCCATGGCCGATGCGGACAGCCTGCGCAAGGCGATAGGCAAGAAGATTGAAGCCTTGATGGCCAAACACCGGGAGAAGTTCATCAGCGGCGCGGTAAAAAACGGTGTGGACAAAGCCATTGCGACTGAGCTGTTCGATCTGATCGAAAAATTCGGCGGTTACGGCTTCAATAAATCGCACAGCGCCGCCTATGCCCTGATTGCCTACCAGACCGCCTATCTCAAGGCCCACTTTCCCGTCGAGTTCATGGCGGCCCTTCTCACCAGCGAAATCGACACCATCGACGGTGTGGTCAAGTTTATCAACGAGTGCCGCAGCCACAGCATTGAAGTGCTGCCGCCGGACGTCAACGAGAGCAGTACGGTGTTCACCGCTGTGGACGGCCGCATCCGCTTTGGTCTGGCGGCGGTAAAGAATGTGGGTGAAGCCGCCGTTGACCTGATCATCAAGGAGCGTGAAGAAAACGGACAGTTTATTTCCCTCTTCGATTTTCTCCAGCGGGTCGATTTGACCAAAGTCAACAAGCGGGTGCTGGAGAGCCTGATTCGTTGTGGAGCCCTGGATTTCACCGGAATATACCGTGCCCGCCTCATGGCGGTGCTGGAAGAGGCCCTGGATTATGGACAGCGCATTCAGCGCGAAAAGAACAGCGCCCAGATGAGCCTGTTCGACACGGGGTCCGCAGCGGACCTGGCCATCAACCAGCCCTCCATCCCGGACATCGACGAGTGGGACCATCGGGATAAACTCCAACATGAAAAAGAGTCCCTTGGTTTTTACGTCACGGGACACCCGTTGGACAGGTACAAGAAGATCCTGGAGAAGTTTACCAATGTGGATGCTCTCAGCATCCGGGAAGTGGCCGACAAGTGCGCTGTGCGCATCGGCGGCACCATCAGCAGTTCCAAGGTGATTCGCACCCGCAAGGATGAACTGATGGGATTTGCCACCGTGGAGGACTTGCATGGGACCGTGGAGGTAGTGATCTTCCCTTCCATCTATGCCGGCTGTGCCGACCTGCTTTCGTCGGATACCCCGGTTTTGGTGCAGGGCCAGGCCCAGGTCGAGGAGAACGGGGTAAAGATCCTAGCCGATGCCATTATTCCCATGGACCAGGCTGAAGCCACATGGACGGTGGAGGTGCGCTTGATGGTGGATCCCGAGATTACGGATCGGGAAACCCTGAGACGGGTCCATCAAACGCTGCAGCGATATCCCGGTTCCTGTAAAGGTTTTGTGCACATCTGCGTCAAGGATCATGGAGAAGCCGTCGTCTCGCTGCCTGAAGCGGTGCGCATCCATTGCTGTGAGGCCATGACCCGTGAGGTCAACAGCATTTTAGGCTATGCTGCCGTGCAGACCCGCTGCAGCGACGCTGCCAGCGCCATGAGAAACAGCGATCTCAACGGGCGCCGCAATAATGGGAATGGACGTCACTTTACCCGGAACTGATCGTGTACGACTATCTCGATATCTTAATCCTGAGATAGACAGCAAATAACAATAGCCAAAAACCAAATGACAAATAAATCACAATAACCAAATTCAACATTCCAAACAATGCGATTTAGGTGGAAGGGCATTCCAACCATCAATATTGAGGATTCCAAATGACGATCAATAGTTGGTTTTTGCCCCTGTCTGAGATTTGTGTTTTGTAATTTTTTGTTTCTGCTTTATCCTGGTTATGTGTTCCGAGGTAAATTAAAAGGACGATGGTTATGCATGTCCCCCTGCTGGATCTTAAATCCCAATACCGGACCATCAAGGATCGGGTTCCGGAAGTCACCCGGCAGGTTTTCGAGGGCCAATACTTTATCTTGGGCCCCCGGGTGGAGGCGGGGGAGAAAAAAATCGCCGGCTACTGCCAGACCGATCAAGCGGTAGGGTGCGCTTCGGGAAAGGACGCGCTGGTGTCGTCTCTGATGGCTCCGGTGACCGGGCCGGGCGATCGGGCGATCACCGCTCTGGTCTTTGTCGACATCGACCCGAACATCTACCCTATTTCACCGGATAAACGCAACCCTGCAATGGCAGGCATGGGTGAAGATGGCTTGACTACGATCAAGACCATCGTTCCCGTTCACCAGCAAGAGCAGGAATGCGTTGCGGGTCTGGGCTGTCAAGCCGATGATTTTCCCGTTTCCGAGCAGGCCGCCAATCCGACCCTGGCTTCGGCCATCTGTGGGGAGCTCACCGAATCCCAGCAAGCCTACGTAGTCGAGAAAATTGATGGGTTTCTGAACCGTTAGGATGTTTACATGACCAAACAACTGACATTCGGCTATTCTCCCTGTCCCAACGACACCTATATGTTCAACGCCATTGCCCATGGTGCCGTCGGTGTTGATGGATACAGACTGCAGCCGGTCCTTCACGATATAGAGACCCTCAACGGCATGGCCATGGATACGGTGCTGGACGTAACCAAACTCTCTTTTTACGCCTGGCTTGAGGTAAAAGATCGATACCAGCTGCTTGACAGCGGTGCGGCGATGGGGTTTGGATGCGGTCCGGTGCTGATTGCCAGAAAGCAGTTGACGCCAACCGAGATCCATCGCTGCCGGGTGGTGCTGCCCGGTCGATGGACGACCGCCCACTTGCTGCTGCGTTTGTGGGCCCCGAAAGCCGACCAGCGGTTGTTCACCACCTACGATCAAATTTTTAACGCATTGTCCTCGGGGCGGGCCGACTGCGGCGTGATCATTCACGAGAGCCGTTTTACCTTCGAAGCCGCCGGGTTCACGCCGGTGGTGGATCTGGGGGCATGGTGGGAGGAGATGACGGGCCTGCCCATCCCGTTGGGCGGGATTGCCGCCAGGAAGGGTTTGGGAAAAGGGCTGATCCGGCAGATCGACGCAGCGGTCAACGCGAGCATCCGGCGGGCCATGGCCGATCCGGAAGAGGCGCTGCCTTACATCCGGCGGCACGCCCAGGAGATGGAAGATGCAGTGCTGCGGGCCCACGTTCGCACCTTCGTGAATGATTTCAGTCTGGCGCAGACCGACTTGGGCCGTCGGGCGATCGAGCAGTTGGAATCGATGGCCCGCGACGCCGGTGTCATCTGATGGTGGGCATCGTTTTTGCCACCCGGCGTGAAGCGGAGTCCTTCCTGTCGCAGCTGTCAGCCGACCCCCTGACCGCCCAGCCGTTTTTGATGTTCCGGAAGACCGGCGCCAACCACAGGTCATTCATCGCGATCATCAGCGGCATGGGGAAGGTCGCAGCCGCCATGGCGGCCACCCACCTGGTGCTGGTCCACCGGGTTTCGAGACTGTTCAACGCCGGGCTTTGCGGCCGGTTGGCCATGGACAACAGCTGGTCTGTCGGTGACCTTTTCCGAATCTGCACCGCCGTTGAAAGCGACTGCGACCGTTTCGGCCTGGCAGAGCAAACCATGGCATGCGATGCCCGTTGGTTCAGCCAATTCAAACCGGCGCGGCTGGTGACCCAAGATCGACCGGTTTTTGACGCGGCCCGACGTGTCCAGTTGGCTGGTATCGGCGACCTGGCGGACATGGAAGGCGCTGCCGTTGCCCGGGTGGCCAAGCTTTACGGCATTCCGTGTGCCATGATCAAGGGCATCAGTGACACCGCGGATGAAAACGGGCGGCAGGACCTGGCCAGCCATATGGACTGGGTGTCGGGTCGCATCGCCGATGCACTGGCCCGTGAGCTAACCATAAACCCGAGCAACCAACGGCTATGAAACCTGAATCGACGCTGCAAAACATATTGAACTTCACCCGGATCGAACACACCGCTTTCAGCCTGCCGCTGATTTTCACCGGTGCCTGGCTGGGGGCGGGGAACCGTTTCCCATCGATGGTGGTGATGCTGTTGATCGTCGTCGCCGCGGTGGGCGCTCGTATTTTCGGCATGGCCATGAACCGGGTGTTCGATCGACGCATCGACCGGTTGAATCCGCGCACCGCCGGCAGGGAGTTGCCTGCCGGGAAAATGACGTTAAACCTGGCCTTGGCCGTCGCTTTCGCAGGACTGTTGCTGTACCTGGTGGCCTGTGGGTTGCTGGGCGGCTGGTGTCTGACCCTGTCTCCCATTCCTCTTGTCCCGCTGCTGGGTTATTCGCTGCTCAAGCGCTTCACTCCCTTTTGCCACTTCGGCATCGGTTTTTGTCTGGCCCTGGCGCCCCTGGGCGCCTATGTGGCGGCTTCCGGCCACCCGCATTTTTCAGGGGCGGTGATCCTTTTCTCCGGGTTCGTATTCTGCTGGCTCAGCGGGGCGGATATCATCTATGCGCTCATGGACGTGGAGAGTGACCGGCAGAACCACATCCACAGCCTGCCGGCCAGGTTGGGTGCCGACGGTGCCATCCGTGTGGCGGCAGGGGTTCACCTGATGGCATGGGGCATCCTGGTGGCTCTGGTCCAGACGGTGGGCGGCGGCGCGATGGCCTGGGTGCTCTTGGCCACGGCGGCCGTGTTTTTTGGGCTGATGTATGTCCCCACCATACCCATACCGAAACGGTTTTTCCCCATTTCCACCTTCGCCGGCATTGCCGGTGCCCTGGCACCCATGGTCGCATGAGTCAGGACAGTGTAAGGAGCGACTCTTATGGTTAAAGCGGACCCCCCCCATCTGATCCTCGGCATCACCGGTGCGTCGGGCATTCATGCCGCCCGGCTGATGGTCGAAAAATCTCCCTGGCCGGTGGACCTGGTTGCAACCCGGTGGG
>NZ_JBFELV010000090.1:0-14538 GCF_041551955.1 Desulfosarcina sp. | reverse complement strand
TCAATCCCTCAATCCCTCAATCCCCTGAACCCCGAACTCTGAACTCTGAACTCTGAACCCGGAACCTGCGAACGCAACAAATCTATTCCTTTTTCCCGTCGATCCACTCCTGCTCGCGCTTCACGATGGCATTAATCTTTGCCTGAACATCCTCGGGCAAAGGATCGACAGTATGGGTTTCCAGAATCCGATCCACTTCCCTGGCCGCCTTGTCTTCAAGGGTCAGGCGGCCATTTTTCTCCCACAGGGAGTAAGGCCCCTTGTCGAACAACTTGGAATAGAACGGATCCTTGTAGTGGCGCATGGTGTGGGGATGCTGCAGGAAGCTACCCGTGGGGCCCACCTCGTCGATGGCATCCAGGGCCAGGGATTCGTCATCCACGACGACGCCCCGGGTGGCCGCGCGCAAAAATCCAATCGTCTCGTTGGCCATGACCTGAAGCTGTAGCGAGCCCTGAAGGCCCGAGTCCATGAAACCGACATCGTGGACGATGTTGGCACCGTGAAGCAGGGCGGTGGTCAGGCTAATGGTGCATTCCATGCCGGCCTGGTGGTCCAGCACCTTGGCATCGGTGGAGCCACCCAACCCGAACACGGGTAGGTCGTAGTGTTTGCCCATACTGGTGGGCACACCCTGCTCGTCGGCCAGCACGTAGTTGCCCACCATGGTTTTCAGGTTATAGGGGCCGCCGTTCCATCCCGGAACGGCGATGGGCGAACCTTCGCGGACCAACTGGGAGAGCACCACACCCAGGAGGATGCCGGCGTTCATGGAGGCCATGCACCCGGCAATCGTGGCCGGTGAGTTGACGCCGCCGGCATTCAAGGGGATCCACAACTGGGGCAGCCCTTTTTCGGCCAGGTAGATGCACTTTTGCAGGGCCTCCTGGTTGGCCACCAGCCCGGATGTGACGTTGATGTAGCAAGTGGTAAAGGGAAACCGCCGGAAGGCATCGGCCCCCCCGGCCACGGCTTCGCACATCTCAACGGCGGCCACACAGCCTTCGAAATCCGGCGAGACGAACACGATGGGCTTGGTGGTGTGGTTGAGCATCACTTCCATCTGGTAGCGGTCGTAGATGCGCTGGTCCACGTCCTTGGGCAGGAAAAGAGACATGACGAAATCGATTTCAGGAAGAAAATCCATCACCCTGGCTGCGGCCACGACATCCTCGAGCATTGGCGTCCGGCGCCGGCCCGTGTGGTGGTCCAACACGTTCAGGCAGTCCGAACCGCCGCCGTAGTAAGTGTTGTATCCCCCGGCCCGGATGGCCGGTTTTTTATGGCGATCGTACAGGGTCAGACGGCGCGGCGCGGAGCCCAGCGCCCGGGTCACCATGTATTCGGGAATGCGGATGCGGATGCCGTCGGCCGAAGCGCCGCCGGCCACCAGGATCGCCCGGGCGTTTTCATCGTGGACATCCACACCGGTGCGTTCCAGTATCTCGAGCGTTCCGATGTGGATGCGGTCGCATTCCTGGCGGCCCATGCGGGAATAGCGGGCACTGGTCAAACGGTTTTCATGCGTTGATATCATTTGTCACCTCGCATTGATATATCAATTTTGATTTAGGTTGTATCAACTACTATGAAATGGAGATCTAAAAGTCAATTTTTTGTTGCACCTTTTCCGTTTGCTGATATTAAAAAGGACGGATTCGTAGGAAGCCCGGTATCTGCGTTACGCTTCATCCTTCGTCACTGCAGCTTACCGTCAGTACGCCTCATTCCTCAAGCTTCGCAAGCCTTGATCTCGGGCTTCTTACGAATCCGTCGAAAATGCAACTTTTTAAGGTTCATTAGAAAGGGCTGTGTCGAAAATCACACGCAATCGCTTAACCATGGAGCCCCCGATGCCTCAAAAAACCAACCTGCGCGCATCCAAAAACCAGATTTATGCCACCCTGAGAAGTGAAATCATTCTGGGGCACCGCAAACCCGGTGAACGGATGGCCGTAGCCGACCTCAAAGCCCGTTTCGGCACCAGTGTGACACCGCTGCGCGATGCGCTGCAGATGCTCAACCAGGAAGGGTTGATCACCATCAAACCCCGCTCCGGATATTTTATCACCCAGACGACCTTGAAAGCGCTGCGGGACATGCTGGAACTGCGGGAGATTCTCGAAACGGCCGCTGTGGAGCGGGCCGCCGAAACCATCACCGATGCGCAGCTGACGGCACTCAAGAAGGTTCACGCCGGATACGCCGGGGATGGCGACCAGGCCTACACCCGCTACACCGATGAGAATGCCCGGTTCCACTACCTGCTGGCCCAGGCATCCGGCAACCAGGAGTTGGCCCTGGCCCTGCGGGGCTTGCACGACCGGCTCGCCCGCTTCATGGTGATCCGCCACGCGGGAAAAAGCCTCGAAGAAATCCACGCCCGGCTGATCGATCGGCTGCAAGCCCATGACGTCTCCGGCGCCAGAAAAGCAATCCTGGAGGAGGTGGGAGAAAGCCGACGGGCCATCATGGATCGAATCATGAAGGAAGAGGCCGCGTTCTGGCATGTGGGAGCGGGGGGAGGGACAAAGCCTGAATGACAAAGGATGGACGAATGAACATCGAACATCCAACGTTGAACATTGATGAACCCGTAAAAAGTCGAGATGTCCTCTTTTTTGTCATCCCCGCGAAGGCGGGGATCTATAAGTTTCAGACAGTTATGGACAGCGCTGAAAAAGCTTCACTACGTGCCCCGCCTTCGCGGGAATGACACGTCTGGGGACTTTTTACGAGTCCATCAATTCTGAAGAAAAAATTATGCGGGATAGAATAATCGAAACCATTGAGATGGCGGTTAAAGAAGCCAGCTGCCATGGGGAGATCGCATCAAGCTGGAAAAGGCCGCTGGTGGGATTTGCCGACGCAGAGGACCCGCTTTTCGGCGAATTGAAAACAGCCGTCCGCCCGACCCATGGTTTGCCCAGGGACCTTCTACCCGGCGCCCGCACGGTGATCGCCTATTTTCTGCCCTTCGATCCAACCATCCCCCGATCCAACCATCGGGGCGCGTTCAGTTCCGAGTCCTGGGCCGTGGCCTATATCGAGACCAACCGTCTGATCGCCGGCATCAATGAACGGCTCAGCCGGCTTCTCGAGCATGGGGGCTTCCGGGGCACTCGGCTGCCGGCCACCCACAATTTTGACGAAGAACAGCTCATGAGTGACTGGTCCCACAAACATGTGGCCTATATTGCCGGCATCGGCAGTTTCGGACACCACCACATGCTCATCACGGACAAAGGGTGCTGCGGTCGGCTGGGAAGCGTGGTCACCGATGCCGCCATCGCGCCGACACCGAGAAGCGAAGGAGAACGCTGCCTGTTCAAGTTCGATGGTTCCTGCCGCAAATGCGAACAACGCTGTCCGAGAAAAGCCCTGGGAGAAGATCCGTTTCGCCGTCACGCCTGCTACGATCGGCTTTTGGAAAATGCCCGTCTGCACGAACGCCACGGATTGGCCGATGTCTGCGGAAAATGCGCCGCCATCGTGCCCTGCTCCTTCACCGACCCGGTGAAACGCGCTGGCCTGAAAAACCGGGCGAATCGCTGAACCGTTTGAGAAAGCGGACGATCCGGCCGCATGTCGCAGCCCGGAAAATTGATCTGTGTTGGCCGCCTTGCATGGGCTTCATGAAGTGATGAATAATAACGGCTTGGCCAAACCACGGCGTTTTTGGAGCAGGCTGTATCAGCAGCTCCCCATCCACAATTACATAGCCCAATTTCAGTAGAAGACCCATTCTGAATCATATTTCCAAAATGACACCCCCTACCAAATTGGTATTCTTTACTTATCCAATTAATATTATTTACAATTTAAACCACCCCCCATGCCATTTTGGGAGATATTCGAGAAGCCGATGCAATCGGCTTGCATTTATTTTAACACAACTATTTGAATTATATATAAATATTTTACATGGTACAATGCTTGCGTCGCATCGATCCGTTGATGTGGTAAAAATATCGCGGTGTTAAAAACGGATCAGTTCGATCAAATCAATATGATTAGAATGACAGTTTGAATATACGTTTGCCAACATGTCATTTTCTGGTCCCACACAGGAGACTTAAGTTAATGAAAAAGTTTTCACTTATCAGCTATTTAGTTTCATTTATAGTAATCATTTCGCCCCCAGTATTTGCGGAAAACATAACGGAACCTGAAATAATAGCTACCGTTAACCATTCGTTATCAAGTGATCCCCAGCCAGGGGTAGATTACCATGTCATCAAGGTATGTAAAGACTATGACATGACAGTGGATTGTGATCAATGCACCTATGATGCAAGTGTGGATGGTTCATTGAATATACCCACCTACAATCGGTGTGTAATTCGTTTAGAACAAAACATTCCCTATGCAGATCAGACCAGTGACAATCAATTCAATAAATTTTTCTATCAATTCAAAGCGGGTGTAAATGGAGGGCCGGAGAGTGAATGGACAGAAACGAGAGTGGTTAGTATGGTAAGCATCTATAGTAACAAACCAGAGTATAGCTACGCTTATTTATTCGTGCAATATGATTTAGAATGACCCTCAGAACCGGCCTTTACACGCCTCACGGAAGGTAACCGCAAGCTGAATTGCCTAACGGACATACCGCTTCCGCTTATTTCCGGTGTCGGTCAACACGCCTCGTCGTAAACGGCTGCAGCTGCTATGAGCGCTCCCGGTTGCGGGCGGTACCCCTGGGCGCTGAGCACCGTTTCAAGGGCTGCCAGCAGGAGAAAAACGTTCTTGCGGCGGCAGGATTGACCCATCAGGCCGATGCGCCAGACCTTGTCGGCAAACTGGCCCAGCCCACCGCCGATCTCGATCCCGTAGTCCTTCAGCAGCGCCTTGCGGACGGATAGGTCGTCGACCCCTTGCGGAATCCACACCGCGTTGAGCATGGGAAGCCGGATAGCCTCGGGAACGAGCATGGCAAGCCCCATGGCCTCGATGCCCGCGACCAGCGCCCGATGATTGAGGCGGTGCCTTGCGTGCCGCTGGTCCAGCCCTTCTTCGGCGATCAGGCGCAGCGCTTCGCGCAACCCGTAAATCATGTTGATGGGGGCGGTGTGGTGGTACTTTCGTTCCGTTCCCCAATAGTCACGCACCATGCTCAGGTCCAGGTACCAACTAACCACGGGTGTTTTTCGCCGTTCCATCGCCTCGACCGCAGCCGGGCCGAAGGTCACCGGCGAAAGACCCGGAGGACCGGAAATGCATTTTTGCGTGCCGCTGTACACCGCATCGATCGGCAAGGCGTCGACGGCCACCGGCATCCCGCCCAGTGACGTCACGGCGTCCACCAGAAACAGCGCGCCGGCATCGTGGCTGATCCGGGCCAGGTCGTCGAGGGGCTGACCCACACCGGTCGAGGTTTCGGCATGCACGACGGCAATCACCTTGGGCGCCCTGCCCTTGATGGCCTGCCGCACCGTCTCGGGATCGACGGCCGTCCCCCATTCGGCGTCGATCCGGATCAGGTTGCCGCCGATACGCTTGACGATGTCCGCCATGCGCGTGCCGAAGACACCGTTGACGCACACCACCACCTCGTCGCCTGGTTCGACCAGATTGACGAAACAGGTCTCCATGCCGGCGCTGCCCGTCCCGGAGACGGGAATGGTCAACTCGTTATCGGTCTGAAACAGCGCGCGCAGCAGATCCTGCGTTTCGTTCATGATCGCCAGAAAATAAGGATCGAGATGCCCGATGCACGGTGCAGCGATGGCCTGCAGCGTTCTTGCGGGCACATCACTGGGCCCGGGTCCCATCAGGACACGATCCCCGGGATTGAGGTCACGAAAATCATCCGCGTTTAAAATCTCCCACCCTTTGCATGCTTTTTCCATAGGTCTCAAACGCCTCCCTTCCCGATGAATTTACCGCAACCCCTTCAACAGCCATGCGACGCATACCTGGTAGTAGGCAGAGACGTCCTCCGCTTGATCGTTTAAGCACGACGTCATCCGATGCGGTATTCAGGCAATAGCAGCAGCGATCAGGGCGGCACCAATGGCGCCATTGACCTGCGCATTGGCTGAAATCCGGATGGATTTGCCGGATTTTTTTTCCAGGGCCCGGACCACGCCGATGTTCTTGGCCACCCCGCCGGTCATCATCACCGGATCGGTGATACCCACCCGGCCGGCCATGGCGATCACCCGGGAACCGATGGATTCGTGGATGCCGGCAATAATGTTCTCCCGGCGTTCGCCCCTGGCGATGAGGGAAATCACTTCAGACTCGGCAAAAACGGTGCACAGGCTGCTGATGGCGGACGGCCGGTCCGCTTTCAGGGACAACTTCCCGAATGCATCCAGATCCACCTCCAACGCCCGGGCCATCACCTCGAGAAACCGGCCGGTGCCGGCGGCACACTTGTCATTCATGGCAAAGTCGGTGACCCGACCGGTGGCGTCCATGGCGATGGCCTTGCTGTCCTGGCCACCGATGTCGATGACGCAGCGCACGGCCGGGTCCTGAAAATGGGCGCCGGCCGCGTGGCAGGTAATTTCAGTCACGGTCTTGTCGGCAACGTCGACGCTGTTGCGGCCGTAGCCGGTGGCCACGATGCGGTCCACCGCCTCTTTGCCGATGCCAAGCTCCGCCAGCAGATCGGCAAACACCCGTTCCCCGGCATTTTTGGCGTTGTACCCGGTCAAGATCACTCTCGATCCGAGCAACTCGCCGTCTTTGACCACGGCCGCCTTGGCGCTGATGGAGCCCACGTCGATTCCAACCGTAATCATTTCAATATCTCCATAAAGGCATCGATCCGCGTATCAATCTGACTTTCCGAAAAATTGCGTGCATCGCACATGTCCGCCTCGATCACCAGGGCGGGGATGCCGCGTTTTTTCTGCACGATGCGCTGGATGTCGTACTGGCCCAGGCTGTATGGCTTGCAGCTGCGGTTGGAGTGGATGACCAGGCCGTCGGCGCGGTATTTGTCGATCATCTCGAGGACCATGTCGGCCATCTGATCGGTGCCGATATTGATGTAGACGCGAGCATACCCTTGGGCCATGGAGCCGAAAAAATCGTTCTCATCCAGGTATCTGAGTGTCCCGCACCATGACGAGGTGTAGGTGTCGGCCACCAGACAGGCATCGTGGGCGGCGAATTTGTCCGACAGCCAGCGGGTACGGTACCACACCGGCAGGTTGTCCCACAACAACCGGTAGCGTTCTCCCGGTACGGCGGCGATGCCGCTGGCCACCCGGTTTTTCATCTCGTCGAGCAGCTCCGTGTAGTAGTCGACCACCGTCTGGGTGCCGCGCAGGGTGACGATCAGGGCCAGGTGGAAAAAGGCATCGAAGGCACTCATGGGCGCCGGCCGGTGAACCGTGGTGTCGAGCACCTGCTGCCAGAGGCGCTGGCCTGCGATGGAAAGCCGGCCCACCTCGGCCAGGCGGTCGTGGTCGAACTTTTTCCCGCAGTGGGTTTCCAGAAAGACGATGTACTCGTCCAGCTGGGCGCGCACATAGGCGTGGGCTTCCCGGGTGTATTCCGTGTGGCTGAACGGGGTATCCAGGATGAACAGGGGCACCTTGAAATACCGGGCCTGGACCTCGTACCACTTGAGCACCGTGCCGCAGATGTTGTTGCAGCAAACCAGCATGTCCGGCCGGGGCAGCCCGCCGATGGGGCCGCCGTCGACGGTGGCACAGGCGATATCGGCCCGGGCGTAGGAGCACAGGTCGCCAGCGTAGCCCATCGCCTCGGCCTTTTCGCACAGATCCACGCCCATCTTGGCGGCACCGATCATGGCCCCGTGATTTTCCGGGTATACCGGGATCACATCCATGGCGATCAAGGGTTCCACCGGCCCGCCGCTGGTGATCCAGGCCACTTTCTTGCCGGTCTGATCGGCGGTTTTGGCATCGATGTAGTAATGGGTCATGATCTCCTTCATGCGCCCCACCGACTTGATCTTGCGCTTTTCCTTTTCAGGATCGTTGGTTTTCTCAGGGTTGCTCATACTTGTCTCCCGCGGCCCGACAAGGGGTCGGTAACTTTTTTTCATTTTTCATGGGGCACTGTATGGTGACCTGGGTTGTTGTTTTTCATAACCCGGGTAATGCCAGTCAGGAAACGAAGATTTTTGTTCGAGATCAAGGCATGCGAAAAATATTACCGCAGGTATATAGTTGATATTCCGAGGATAAAATTTTGAGCATAACGCAGATATCGGGCAAAAAGACCGTTTCCCAATTGGCTCATGTTAGAGCATTTCCATAAACGCCTCACACCGGGTCTGAAACTGCCCTTGTAAGGCGGTCTGCTCTTCCAGTTCCACCAGCAGGCTGGGAATGCCTTCGGCGTCCAGCATGGATTTGAGATAGGGGTAGTCGAAGGCGTGCGGGTCGCAAAATTTCAAAAAGACAAGAATGACCCCCTGTGCCCGGGATGCTTTTGCCAGGCGGACCAGGTCGTCACCCCTATTGGTGATGCCCGCATGCTTGGCCGGGCAGATGGCCCGCCGGGCATAGCGTCCGGCTATGGCATCCATGGGATCATCGCCGGTATCTATGGGGCCGGTCAATCCCCGGGAACCGGTGCACAGGTCGTCCCCCACCACGGCACCGCCCGCCGATTCGATAATGCCGTATACGTCGGGCAGGTTGCAGACCCCGCCGGAGAGAAAGATGCGTTTGGCGGCGGTTGATTCAGGTTCAGGCTGCCTCTCCAGCGTGTCTACTACCTGGGCCAGACGGTTGAGAAAATCGTAGCGGTCCATTACCATGGATGCCCGAACGATGGTGTGAACGTCACTGCCGGCAATCGTGCCGGGACGGTCGTTCTGGAGCGTGTATAGCCGCTGCATGGCCGACCGGATCCCGTTATACGTGTCGATGGCCGCTTGCAGGTCTTCATCGGTGATGGATTTCGCCAGTACTGCTTCCAGGTCGGTTCTGGCTTTTCTCATCACCGCTGTCATATAGTCCCGCGCGCTTTGCGTATTCAACTTGACCGGCAGCACCACATCCAGGTGAAAGCCGGTTTTGGCGTTCATCCGCCAGATGTCGGACAACCGCTGGATGGAATCGCAGGTGTGGGGGAAGATGGCGCCGTCGAGAAAATCAAGTTCTCCATTCAATGCATCGTCGAGGGCCCCGCGGACCAGGCTGCAGCTGTAAGTTTGCAGGTGTGCGTCCGCTTTTGAGATACTCCCGCTGCCGCCGACAATGCGAAAAGCCAACGCACCCCCGGCAAGAATCAGCTCTTCCGGAGCATAGGAACACAAGGTGCCGATCACCTTGCCGCCGGTCTTTTCTTTCCAGCGTCGGGCGTAGGTTTTCGGGTCTTCACAAATATCTTTAAACTGAAAAATGGCTTCCATCAACGTGTCCTAGCAGGGGGTCGAAGATACGTCTATTGTTCTTAATATCGAACGACGGTCGACATGTCAACCGAGAGTTGCTTTACCCGGCTGAGGATGGTACAGAGGAGCCACGTATTTTAAAATCAAACGCTGTTTAGGAAGGTCAGTAAACGGTGAACCCTCCCCGCGGTTTACCGCGGGGAGGGTTCAATCCATGGCCGGCAGAAATACGCTGAACAAATTGAAGCAGCAGGAGCGGGAAATCAGAGAAAACCTGATCGTCGATGCCGCCCGCACGGTATTCGGGTCCAGGACCTACGATCAGGTCAGCATGAATGAGATCGCCAAGGCGGCCGGCATCGCCAAGTCCTCCATCTACACCTATTTCCCCAACCAGGAAGCGCTGTTCGTGGAAACCGCCTTTAGGGATACCGGCAAATTTATCGCCGCCCTGAAAAAGCGCGTTCTGACGGAGCGCTCAACCTCCCTGGAAGCCTTCATGGATGACTACCTGGATTACCACATCGAACACGATGCCCACTGGCGCATGATCACCCATTTTGCCCTTCACGGAAATATCGGTGAGGCGTCGGCGGAAAAGCTCAACCAGATTTCCAGGCAGGTGATGGATCTTCTCGAGACGGTGTTGAAAAAGTTCGACTACAAGGGCGATACCCGCCTGCTCTCCCACACCCTGTTCGCCGCCTTGAGCGGCATCATGATCAGTTTCAGAAAATATCCGGGAAGATCAGAACCAGCGCGCATCGCCCATATGAAACGCATCGCCAAATTGGTGGAACGGATGCTGCTGGTGTTTATCCAGCAGGACGAACATTAGAGGATTGCCCATGCTCGGCATCCACGATTTTCCGCTGTTTGTGATTTCGTGCATTCTGCTCAATATCACCCCCGGCCAGGATACCCTGTATATCCTCGGCCGCAGTGTAGCCCAGGGACGGCAGGCCGGGGTCATGTCCGTGCTGGGCATCATGACCGGCGTGTTGGTCCACACCCTGCTGGCAGCCCTGGGGTTGTCCGCGATCCTGGCCACCTCGTCCCTGGCCTTTTCCATCATCAAGTATGCCGGAGCCGTCTATCTGGTCTGGATCGGTTTCGGATTCATCATCAGCCGCCATGACCGTTCAGCACTGCCCGATGCGCCGTCGTCGGCGCCAAACCCATGGAAAATTTTCCAGCAGGGGGTGCTCACCAATCTGCTCAATCCCAAGGTGGCGCTTTTCTTTCTCTCGTTTCTGCCCCAGTTCGTCTCGGTTCAGTCGGACCTGGTATTCGTTCCGTTTATGATCCTGGGCCTGGTCTTTTTTACCACCGGCAGCATCTGGTGCCTGTTCCTGGTCTACGGTTCCGCCTGGTTGTCGGCGCGATTCCGCGGCCACAGGTCGACCGGAGGTGTGCTGAGGAAAATCACCGGTGCCCTGTTCATCGGCCTCGGCATCCGGCTGGCCCTGTCCCAGGCACGCTAACCGTA
This sequence comes from Desulfosarcina sp., assembly GCF_041551955.1. GTDB lineage: Bacteria > Desulfobacterota > Desulfobacteria > Desulfobacterales > Desulfosarcinaceae > Desulfosarcina. The sequence continues at coordinate 3,721 of NZ_JBFELV010000090.1, read as the reverse complement.
AACAAAGAAGGGTTTTATCATGCCAGACACCTCGTTTTCGACAATCATAGCTAAGGATGGCTGCAAATCGGGGACAACCCGCTTTCAACTGCCTGAGGACTGGATGCAGGGCCGGGCCGGGTATGGCGGGCTGGTAGGTGCACTGGCCTTGAAAGCCATGAGAAGTCATGTGCCGCCAACGCGCAAGGTGCGGAGCCTGCTGATCTCATTCGTCGGACCGGTCGGACCGAAGGAATTTTCGATCCGTACCCGCGTGCTGCGGGCGGGAAAGGCCGTCACCCATGTAGAGGCCAAGCTGGTTCAGCAGGAGGCGGTGCGGTGCGTGGTGTTGGGCAGCTTTGGCGGCGACCGGGAATCCGCCATCCGGATCGATCCAGCGCCGCGGCCGGAAATGATCGAACCGGCAAGAGCCATCGAACTGCCGTACATCGATGGGTTGACGCCGGCCTTCACGCGCCACTTCGCCTATCGTTGGGCGCTGGGCGAGTTGCCTTTTTCCGGCAAAGGCGGCCACGAAATCGGTGGGTGGATCCAGTTTCGCGAGCCTACCGATTGCCTCACCGAAGAGTGGCTGGTCGCCCTGGCCGATGCGTGGCCTACCCCGGTGCTCGCCATGCTCAAGGCCCCCGCGCCGGCCAGCACCGTCACCTGGGAGATGGGGTTCGTTCACCTGGACCGCCAGACCTGCACAGAGAATGACTGGTGGGGCTATCACTCGGTGGCGGACAGTGCTGAAAACGGATACGTCCACGAACGCGGCGCCATCTGGGATCCTGACGGGCGGTTGGCGGTGTATAGCCGGCAGACGGCGACGGTCTTTGCGTAGAAATTTCTCAAAAAAGGTCTTTGGGCCCAATCTCTGCGTTGGTGACGGGTTTTAACTCCTCGACAGACCCAAGTATGCACCCCAAGGGCACTTCTTTCAGGACGCCTGCGGGTCGAACCCCGACCCCGCCTTGACCTTGAACCCAAATCCGATTTTTTGAGGTAATTTCTCTATTGAACATTCCCCGCCGCAAGCGACGAGGAATGCGCTCGCTATCGCGGTTCAATTTTTTTGCTGGATATTCTGACAAAGAAAATTTAGGATTGGGTCGTTGCAGGGTCTTTTTCGGACCTCCGTCATCCGACTTCAGACTTCTGAAAAGCCATGCCTGAGGGCCAGCTTTTGAAACATCTGGGTCAGACCCGCACCCAATGAGAAAACGGAGCCGATGTCCAGGTTCCGGTCGGCGGATTCGTCGAAGAAAATGTTCAGGCTGGAACCCAGGCCCTCGTCCGCGCGCCAGTAGCAGATCATCATGGGTACCTTGGGCAGCGGGTGGAGCACCACGGAGATGTCAGATTGGAACTGTCGTTCCACCTGTCGGCCGCTGAACAGGTGGACCACGTCGTCGAACAGATCGGTGTAGCTGTCCGCCACCTGTTGCATGGCCTCTTCGCACCGCTTTTGAAACAAGGGGTATCGGTCTTTGCCGTTTTTCAGTTCCCGGAAAGAGACCCATTGGCCGGTGGGGTCGACGCCTTTCCCGTTGATCACGTAATCGAAGAAGGGCGCGGCCACCCACGGGTTGACGTGGATGTCCGAATAAAGATTGCCCTGCCGGTCGACGCTGAAATCCTTGCCCAGGATTTTAAGCGTCAGGCGGCCGTTTTCCGATCGCCCGCCGGTTCTCTCGGCGGCCTTTGCGAGATCGATGCGGGAGATCTGTTGCTTCATCATCTCCATGAAGGCTTCCCGGTTCTCTTCGAGGGTGTTCAGATCGGTGGGATCTCCCGAAAAGCGTTCGATGACATCAGGGCTTAATTTCGGGCATTCACTGATTTTCCGCTTGCCTTGAAACACAGCGCCGGCAAATGCCAGGCAGGTCTTCTCACCACACTCCCTGCAATTGGATTTGTCCAGAAGCTGAAACACTTCCATGGCGTTTTTCGGTGCCGGCATAGGCGACCTCCCCGATGGCAGACCTTGACAGGCGCTTTGACGTTTGGTTGAACAAGAGCGCACTATAACGAGAACATTTTAATTTGTCACCCCCCGATGTAAAGGAGACCCGATCATGAGCGTCTGCGTCCAGGGAAACGTTCTCGAAGAGCTCTTGAAACTGCTGAAACTGGAAAAAATTGAAGAAAATATTTTTCGCGGTCAGAGCCAGGACCTGGGCTTCGGCAGCGTATTCGGTGGCCAAGTGCTGGGCCAGGCGCTGTCCGCCGCCTCCCAAACCGTCCCCGACGGACGGCAAGCCCACAGCCTGCATGGTTATTTCATGCGCGCCGGCGACGCCAAAAAACCGATTGCCTACACCGTGGACTGCATCCGAGACGGGAAAAGTTTCACCACCCGGCGGGTGGTGGCCGTTCAGAAAGGCCGGGCCATCTTCTCTATGGCGGCTTCGTTCCAGATCGACGAGCCGGGCTTCGACCACCAGGACGAGATGCCTGACGTGGAAGGACCCGACGGGCTGGAACCGGAGATGGAAACCGCCCGTAAACTGGCCGACCAGATCCCTTCGGGCATCCGGGAGAAGATCTTGTGTGAAAAACCCATTGAGATCCGCCACGTCAACCCAATCAATCCGTTCAAGCCGGAAAAAAGAACCCCCGTAAAGTATGTCTGGTTCCGAGCCATCGGCCTCCTGCCGGATGAAATGGCTGTCCAACACTACCTGCTGGCCTATGCCTCAGACTTCAATCTGGTAGGCACCTCCCTGTATCCCCACGGGCACACCTTCTGGGAACCGGACATGCAAATGGCCAGCCTGGATCACGCTATGTGGTTTCACCGGGATTTTCGCATGGACGACTGGCTGCTCTACGCGATGGAGAGCCCCAGTGCTTCCAGGGCCAGGGGGTTGTCCATCGGCCGCATTTTCACGCAGGCCGGCCGGCTGGTGGCCACGGTGTCCCAGGAAGGGCTGATTCGCCATCGATCGAGGAGATGAGTTACTGCGCTGCCGCCCTTACCTCCGGCATGGGCGGCACCAGCAGCGAAGGATCCAAGCGGGTGTCAAACCAGTTCATGCCCCAGTGCAGGTGGGGACCGGTAACGCGGCCGGTCGCCCCCACCTGGGCAATAACGTCGCCCTGTTCGACCCGCTGTCCCGCTTCGACCAGTATTTTGTGCAGGTGCATATAAACGGTGGACAGTCCGTGGCCGTGGTCGACGATCAGGGTGCCGCCGGAGTAGAACATGTCGTTGTGGGCCATACTGACCACACCGCCGGCCGGCGCCTTGACCGGCGTACCCGTCGGCGCGGCGATGTCCACGCCGAAATGGGGCCTTTTGGGTTTGCCGTTCAAGACCCGCTGGCTGCCGTAGACACCGCTGATCCGTCCGGTGACCGGCCAAATGAACGGCTTCGAAAAATCGGTTCGGGGGTCGTCTTTTTTGCGGACTTTTTTAACCAGGGCGATGTCTTGGTAAATTCGTTCCAGGTCTTCGGCAGAAGGGCTGACCTTTCGCGGCGGCAGTCCATCGACACGCTGGATTTTGTAGGTGCGTTTTTGGATGGTGAACGGATGCTTTTCAACCGCGCCGGAGGGTCGGTGAAGCTCGATCACCGATGCGGCTTCCGCGTCCCGGGAAAAACCGATCACAAATAGACCGTCTGGTGAGACCCGCACCGCTTTTCCATGGAAATGGACGGTGGTCGCAGGGTCGACTCGGCCGATGGCCATGCCGCCTTGAACCAGTTTTCCCTCCAGCGTCAGCGCCCATGCC
>NZ_JBFELV010000089.1:0-14607 GCF_041551955.1 Desulfosarcina sp. | reverse complement strand
TTTCAGTGCCACCCGAATGGCCAGCACACTGGCCAATATACAAATCGCCACTACCGCCAGAAAACCCCGCACGGCATCCCCGGGAAGCAGGAGCACGTATTTGGGAAAGATCGGCGCCCAGAAAAAGGCTGCTATCTTGCCCACCACAAAGCCGATCACCCCCAGTGCCACCGCTTGTTGAAGAATCATCCCAGCAATGGTGCGATTTTTGGTGCCGATCAGCTTGAGGACGGCAATCTCACGGATCTTTCCCAAGGTGAGGGTGTAGATGATGAATGCAACGATGGCGGCACTGACCACTGATAAGATCACCAGAAACATGCCGATCTGCCGGGCGGATGTGGCGATCAGTTTGCCGACCAGGATTTTTTCCATCTGTGTCCGGGTGAATACCTGCAAGCGTTTCCAGCGACGGATGGTATCGGCCACCTGATCGGGGCTATACCCGGGCTTGAGTTGCACCAGTACGGCATTGACATAGGGATTGGTGTTTTGCGAAGCGATCACCGCGTCGAGAAGGCCCGGAACCGAGAGGCGGGCAAACGCCGGGTTGGCCGCAGTCCGTCTGCGCTGCTGGACAATTGCATCGTTATCCTTCAGAAATTGCGCCTCCTGGGCGTCTTTCAATGGAATAAAGACCATGGGGTCACCGCCGGAAGAGACCATGCGCCGGGTCAATCCCACCACCGTATATTGATTGCGGCGAATCTGGACCCGGTCTCCGGGCTTGAAGCCTGTGGCGACATCGGCGACGGCCTCGTAATGACTTCGGGTGATATGCCGACCGGCGACAAGGTAATCCGGTTGGCCGGGCCCACCGGGTACGATGCCGACAACCATTGCCCTGACATCGTTGTCGGCCTGACGCACCTGCATGGTAAAATAGGTAACATTGGCAGCCCGCGCAACGCCGGCCATCGACAAAATACCACGGTACTGATCGTCGTAGATGCTTGAGGATTCGGCATAGGGGCCAAGGGTGTCCTGCTGCACCACCCACAGGTCGGCCCCGCTGTTATCCAGCAGCGCCTTGGCGTCGTCCACCATGCCGCGGTATATACCGGCCATCGACAGGGTTACTCCGATGAGCAGCCCGAGGCCGATCCCGGTAAAGACGAACTTGCCCCAGGCGTGCGAAATATCGCGACCGGCCAGGCTGATCATCGCACTACCCCCGGCAGATGCTCGACAACCCTGATGCGGCTGTGTGCATCCAGCCTACGCTGGCTATAGCGTACCACACGGTCACCCGGATTCAGCCCCTTGATAATTTGTATCCTGCCGTCGAGATCGGCCGCCCCAGGTGTGATGGGCGCAAATCGCAAACCATTGTTTTCGATCAGCCAGACACCAATCAATCCATCAACGCGTTGTATGCTGGGGCTGTGGACAACGGGCAACGCTGGTAATGGGGGCAGCGCAACCGTGATCTCGGCCAACTCTCCGATCGGGGGCAATGGATCAGGCAGGGCGTCAAAAACCACTTTGGCCATAATCTCTTCGGTCACGGCGTCGGCCATGGGCTCGACACGCAGCACCTTGCCGGCGACCGAGGAGCCGGACTTGGATCGGAGCACGATACGAACCGGCAGGTCCGCTCTCAGGCCGGCTGACTGCAGTTGATCGAAACGCACGTTGATCCACATGCTCGACGGATCGATCAATTCCACCACTGGCTGGCCGGCGACGACGGTTGTGCCCGGATCGGCGTCCCGAGTGGTAACCAGGCCATCCACCGGCGCCACGAGATGCAGGTTAGCGCGTTGCAATAACAAGCCTGCCAGGTCCGCACGCACGCTGACCTGCTCGTTAACAACTGCATCCAGATTGGCTTTGGCTGCCAGAAGCCGTGCTTCAGCTACTTGAAGTTCCTGCCGCTTGGCTTCAACCAGTTCCGTTGTCGCTACCTTTTCCAGAAACAGTTGTTCATAGCGGCGGGCTTGACTTTTAGCGTAGGCCGTGGTGGCCATGACATCCTGGACCTGAGCCCGGGCTGTCGAGATGTTGGCCTGTGCACGTTTGAGCGCTGCCTCCTGGGCCTTAATACGCTCATCCAGATCCACGGGATCCATTTCGCCAAGAAAAGACCCGGCCTTTACCATGTCGCCCACTTGCACATCCACGCGTTTGACCCTACCGGCAAACGTCGGACCGATCCGATAGGTATAGCGGGCTTCGAGCGTACCAATACCAAACAGGCCGGGTGAAATGGGCTGGTTTTCGACCGTGGCGGCGGTTACCTGGATCGGCGCCAGGGGGCCGGATCGCAGGGCGGCATAAGCGAACACGCCGACCAGGGTGATAAGCACGACGACCAGTGCCGACGCACGAAGCATTCGGTTCAGGCCTTTCATCGGCGGCTCCGGATGTTTAGGCTGCCAGACATCCAGGTTGTTGAGGCAGTAGTGGCGGTTGCTGGGGACATGCTATCCTCGTTTTCTTTTACTCGACCCGGAGTTGAGAAAAGTCAATTCAACATCCGGGCCATGGGTCATTGTTGAAGATTATTAATTACTTCCCGGCCATCATGGCCGCAATGTCGTCTTCTACGGTGCCGATGGGCTTGATGTCGAATTTTTCCACCAGCACCTTGGCCACATGGGGGGAGAGAAAAGCCGGCAGTGTCGGGCCCAGGCGGATACCCTTGACACCGAGGGCCAGCAGGGCCAGCAACACGGCGACGGCCTTTTGTTCGTACCAGGCGATGTCGTAGGAGATCGGCAGGTCGTTGATGTCCTTCAGGCCGAACACCTCTTTGAGTTTCAAGGCAATCACGGCCAGGGAATAAGAATCATTGCACTGGCCGGCATCCAGTACGCGAGGAATGCCGCCGATATCGCCAAGGTTCAGTTTGTTGTAGCGGTACTTGGCGCACCCGGCGGTGAGAATCACTGTGTCTTTGGGCAGACGTTCGGCAACTTCGGTGAAATAAGTGCGGGTTTTCTGACGTCCGTCACAGCCCGCCATGACCACGAAGCGTTTGATGGCGCCGGATTTCACAGCTGCCACCACCTTGTCGGCCAGAGCCAGGACCTGATGGTGGGCGAAACCGCCGACGATGGTGCCGGTCTCGATCTCAATGGGCGGCGGACAGGTTTTGGCGCGTTCGATCAGGGCCGAAAAATCCTTGCTGCCGCCGGCAGGCCGGTCGGCGATGTGCACGGCACCGTCATAACCGACCACGCCGGTGGTAAAGAGCCGGTCCAGGTAAGTGTTGCTCTTTTTCAGGGGCACCAGGCAGTTGGTGGTCAGCAAAATGGGGCCGTTGAAAGACTCGAACTCCGTGTTCTGGTGCCACCATGAGCCGCCGTAGTTGCCTACGAAATGATCGTATCGTTTAAAGGCCGGATAGTAGTTGGCCGGCAGCATCTCGCCGTGGGTATATACATCCACGCCCTTGCCTTGGGTCTGCTCGAGCAGTTCTTCCATGTCCTTCATATCATGGCCGGTAATCAGGACCCCCGGGTTTTGGCCCACGCCGATGTTCACTTCGGTGATTTCCGGGTTGCCGTAGGCCGTGGTGTTGGCCTCGTCCAGCAGGGCCATGGTGGCAACGGCCGTATCCCCAGCCCTCATGACCAGGGCGACCATCTCATCCACCGTTAGATTTTTGGTGGTGGAGGCCAGCGCTTCCATGATGAAATCGTTGATGTCATCTTTTTGAAATCCCAGGATCGCGGCGTGATCGGCATAGGCGGCAACCCCTTTAAGACCGATGACCAGCAATTCGCGCAAGGAGCGCACATCCTCGTTTGCAGTGGCCAAAACGCCAACGGATTTGGCCTTTTCGGCAAATGCCGACGGATCGTCAGTCCAGGTGGCGGCTTCGGGCAGCGCTTCGCTAAAATCATTACCGCTCTTCTCCTTGTAAGCAGCCAGAAACCGGCTCCGGATCTGGTCCCGTCGCTGGAGGCCGTCGGTGATCATGGCGCTAAAACGGGCATCGTCCCAATTGGCGTTGGTGATGGTGGCAAACAGGCCCTGGGCGAGAAAATCATCGTTGGACCGGTCAGCAGCACCCAGCTCCTTGAGCTTTTCACCGTATACCGAAATTCCCTTGAGCACGAAAATCAACAGGTCCTGAAGGTTGGCGGTTTCCTCCGGCTTGCCGCAAACACCTTTAACGGTGCAGCCGGTGTTTTTGGCGGTTTCCTGACATTGAAAACAAAACATGTGCATTCTCCTTCCTGTGAGTATTGGGTTCATAATAATGGGTTTTGCCGATGGTGCGCCTGTTATTCGGTGAAACCGTGTTCTTTGTGTTTTTGGGCAATCGCTGCCGCCAGATCGTCCAGTGCCTTGAATGCATCTTTCGAGGGGACGCCCTTGCACAGGACGGGATCGATGACTTCCACTTTGAGGTTAGGAATCATCCCTGCCAGAATTTCAACGGTCTTGCCACCCCAGCCATAGGAACCGATAATGGAAAGGAACTTTGTATTGGGCCGCAGGGCATTGGCCAGAAACGCTGCATAGGCCGCATAGGGATGCGGGCCTGCCAGGACGGTAGGCGTGCCGACAACGATGGTCGCCGCGTCAACCAGAGCCATGGCCAGTTTGCCGATATCGGTGACGGCCAGGTTAAACGGCTCGACCCGGACCCCTTTAGCCACCAGGGCGCCGATCAAATGGTCGACCATTCGTTGGGTGCTCGCGTGCATGGATACGTGCGGCAACACCACCGTGTTTCGAGGGGCTCCCAGGGTCCAATCGCGATAGGCATCAATAATCAACGCCGGGCGCGGATATAATTGTCCATGGCCAGGCGCGATCAGTTCTATGTCGTAAGGAGCAAGTTTCTCCAGGTTCTTTTTGATCACACTCCTGAAGGGCATCATGATCTCGGCGAAGTAGCGCTTGGCCGCTTCGTAAACGCGTCCCTCATCGGTAACGAAAAGATCAGCGCTGGCAATGTGGGAACCGAAAAAATCACAGCTGAACAGGATTTTGTCTTCTTTAAGGTACGTCACCATGGTCTCGGGCCAGTGGACCCAGGGTGTATGGATGAACTTCAAGGTCTTATCACCGAGAGAAAGGGTCTCCCCGTCTTCGACGGTGATGAAAGATTCCTCGGGTAGGTTCAACAGATCGATCAGCATCCCCTTGGCTTTGGGGGTGGAGATCAGCTTGGCCGCAGGGTATTTTTCAAGCACCTGCAACAGGGTTCCGGAATGGTCCTGCTCCGCATGATGGGAGACGATGTAATCAATTTTAGGGATGCCCTCGAGCTGGGCCATGAATTCGATGGCCATGGGGGGATCGACCGTGTCCAGCAAAACGGTCTTCTCGCTTCCTTCAATGAGGTAGGCGTTATAGCTGGTTCCGTCCGGAAGCGGGATCAACGAGTCGAACAGACGGCTGTCCCAGTCCACCGAACCCATCCAGAACATGTGATCTTTGATCTTGCGTGCCCTCATGATTGACCTCCATATCTTTAGATTAAAGAATGTTGATTTGTTTTTTTCATCGTAGAGCGCCCATGGTTTTGTGAACCAACCGTTCTTGAGAAGCGGCTTTGTTGCCAATCACCATGTCGACGCGCTGGAGCAATTGATCCCTATCAAGGTGGTATTCTCGGGCGATGTCAGTCAGGGTGTGAAAGGCCTCTGCAGGGCAGCCCAGGCACAGCAGGCCAAGATCCATGAAAAGTTTCAGGAGCTCTGGATGACGGTCCAACAATTCCTTGACGGTGATTTCTGGTGATATGCGTGTTTTCATGATTGGGGATGATTTCCTAACCGATGGGGTCGACGGCCATGATTGAAACTTTCAAGCAAGCAGTTCAATCAGCATTACGGCAATGATGCCGAAAATGAAAAAGAAAATGGTTTGTCCACCGTTGCCATTTCTGGCGGCCGGCATCAATTCGTCCGCAGCGATATAGATCATCAGTCCCGCTGTGGCGCCTACCAGCACGGACATGAGTTGTGGGGAAATCTGAACGAACAGGTAACGGGCGGCCATGTATCCAACCACGATGGGCAGTGCGCTCAGCGAAGACATCAGAAAGGACTTAAGTCTATTTCCATAGGTAAAGTAGTGGGGTGCCGAGGTGCAGATTCCCTCGGGGATATTGTGGATGGCAATGGCCAGCGCGATCACCAGCGAATCGCCAACGTCGGTGGCCGCACCGATGGCGATGGCCATGCCCTCGGGAAAATTGTGCAGGAAAATGGCCAGGATCAGAAAGTTTGCCGTATGCCCCAGTTGGCACTCCTCTTTTCCACATGCAGCACAATCGTGGACGTGAGGGAACAGGCGGTCAAGCCCGGCCATTGCAGTTGCACCCAAAGAAATTCCGGCCACGCAGGCAAACGTCCCCCCAAGGTGAATGCTCTCGGGGATTAAATCCAGGAATGAAATGGCCAGCATGATGCCGGCGGCAAAATAGAGCATGTTGTGGATGTAGGCGGTGGTCGGTCTCTTGAAAACGCCGATTCCCGATCCGATGACCGGCCCGATGGCCGATAGGGCAACGATCATGGTCTCTTGTGGCATGGCGCCTCGCTTTCCTGTCATTACTTTGGTAAGCCTGACAGCCTCGGTGTAAATCCAACTTTTGGCCCACCGCCGATAGGTGAACCTCATCGGTGGCAACTCGATCCAACAGTCAATGTTCGGCCAAAGAATAGCTTTGGTTTTTGGGCCTGTCTTTGCGCTACCGCAAACAAGGGTGATTATTTTTAAAAAAGATTGGGGAGGGGATTGTTTCAGCGTTTTGTTCAGCCAGTTTCAGAGAATTGGACCAGGGCGTGCGGGTCAGTGACAACGATTTGTTCACGACCGGACTGAATCCAACCTTTTTTTTCCCAGGCGCTGAGCGTACGGCTGACCGTGTACAACGTGGTTCCGGAGTAGTCGGCGATATTTTGGCGACTCAAGGGGATGTCGATGTGTATTCCTTCAGAGGTTTTCGAGCCAGCCCGCCTCATGAGCCGCAGAAGGGAGCGGGCGATACGTTGATCCACATGCTCGGTACAAACTTCCAGGTAGCGATGCTGGATGTCGTCAATACGCTCTAAAACGATGCCCAGCAGATTGATGGCCATATCCGGATATTGGCGCATCAATTCCAGCATCGTCGGTTTATCCCAACCGACAACGTCGGTCTCTTCGATGGCTTCGGCTGTGACCGGATAGGTCCAGTTTTTAAGAACGGCAATTGCAGCGGTCAATTCTCCGCTGCCAATATATCGAAGAATGACTTCCTTGCCCTGTTCGTTAAGTTTGGTCAGCTTCAGACGGCCACGATTCACCAGGAAACAGATTTGCGCTGGCTCTTCCTGGTGAAACAGTACCTTTTTGGGTTGGAGCTTTATCGTACGACCTTTTTTTATAATGCCTGCAAGCTGTCCACTGGTCAGGCGTTTAAAAATATCGGATTTATGCAGACTGGTGTCCATCGGTAGTCAAACCAATTTTCAAGCGCTTTACAACATCGTTAAGGATAGGTGTGGAGATCAAGACAAACATATTGGCTGAGGCTTTATTTTACAAGCACAACATCTGATTGGCCTATTTCGGCGTTTCCCGGGTAGGCATTATTGAAACAGAGGACGTAGCTGAAGGTTGATAGTAGATCCATAGGGTTGTGTACAGTATAGATGATAAGAAATGAATTGCCACTGAAAAAATTTATTTTGCCATGCACCCGCGTAATACGTCTTGAACGTTCATTGAAGAACGGTCCCCTAAACAATCGAAGTGTTCCTCCAAGAAGTTCGAAGCCGCGGCATATCCTAAATCGTGCAAGTGCTTTAAAAAAGGCCATTCCGTATTCAGCTTGCTCGATGCATTCAGGGGCTCAAAACCTTTCTCATCTGAAATCAAATGGATAAACATTTTTCGATACCGTTTAGCGTCCAAACTACCTTCATCCAGCAGCCGGGCAACAAAATCAATTGCCCGCAATTCGTGCAGCAAGCTGGCATTGAATGTGATTTCATTGACGCGGTTTAAAATATCACGGGCTGTTTTTGGCGTTTTTTGACAAGTCAACGGGTTGATTTGTACGATAACGACATCGCGGGCGTCGCTGTGGTAAGCAAATGGATATAGGATGGGGTTGCCTGCATAGCCGCCATCCCAGTAATCCTGTCCATCGACTTCAACAGCCTGGAAGATATAGGGCAGACATGCCGATGCCATCACTTTGTCCACGGTCAATCGGGTCCGGTCAAACCGTTTGACCTGACCATTGCGAACGTTTGTGGCGCTGATAAACAATTGGAGCTTGTTACAGGACCGTACTCGTTCAAAATCCACTTGTTCAATCAATAATTCTCTTAGCGGATTCAAATTGAATGGGTTTGACTGATACGGCGACATCAAGCGCGAATACATATCCGAGAATAGATATCCGGGGGAATAATCCAAATTCCAGTTGTTGGTCATCATTTCGAATGGTGTTCGTTGAAAAGGGCTCACGACCGCGGCTTCATGCACAGCCCACCAGAATTTGCCCAACGCTTCACGGGCGCCCGCTTTACCCCCTGCCATAATTCCGTCCGCCAAGACGACCGCATTCATGGCGCCTGCGCTCGTGCCGCTAATGGCGGCAATTTCAATTCGATCGGATTCCAGTATCCGATCTAAGACGCCCCAGGTAAATGCCCCATGCGACCCTCCTCCCTGTAAGGCAAGATTTATATTTTTTTTGGCTTTATTGGGTTTTTCTGGTTTTTGATTTTGCCGTGGCATCGGTGATTGTCTCCATCGTGAATAATCTTCAAAAGCCTGAGTTGACGGTCTCCGTTTTTGGTGAGCACGTTAACGAATCCGTGATCTTCAGCGTCAGCAACGGACCTGTCCAGATTTTCGACCCCGAATACGGTTTTTTTTAATAGGAGTGAGAGCTTTAAGCGCTTTGGCAATCTCAAAAAAACGAACTCCGCTGAAACTCGCGATGGCTTACCCAACCAACCGGCGGAGTGATGCCTTGCCGCAATAATAAACGCTTCCTTCAAGCAAGTGGAGGGAGCGGTGGTGGAAGTTTTTTATTCTCGTAGGCCTTCCGAGCCTTTCTTACCGGTATGCGGGTTTCACAAGGTACGCCAACTTGGCAGAGGCCGCAGCCATAACCTTCGTAGTTATAGGTTTTTTTGACATACTCCTTATATTCTTGAAAGAGGGGATCAGCCCCTGAGGCAAACCCCACCAACGCCTCATCCCAAGCCGGGGCACCGTTTTTGTTGTGCAGATTATTTCGGGGAGACTCGGTCAAGAAACGTTTTACTAAGCCATTGATCCAAGCGGTCAGGTCTTGTTTTTTGGGCATTCGCACCCTCCTGTTTCCCCGCAGATATTCACCCATGACGGAAATCTGGAAAACTTGCCGGATGGTTTCAGATCATCCAGGCCGTATGTATCTTCCTGATATCAGAAGAGAGCGCTATTGCCAAGTTTTCACTATTTTTCACCAATCGGAATTGATGCACACTCCAGGTCGTGTGTCTCGCCGGTCAGGAATTCTGGAATACCATCGGAACATGGTCGTCGTGTGCATGTCGGAGCCGTTGTTTGAAGTGAAATTTACGGTCCATGTAACTTTCCAAAGCAGCCACCATCGGATCGATTGCCACAAGACCCATTCGAAAAATAACAAGTAACGCCCCTGCCGGGCCATCATCGAACGGTATGTCCGAAGATGCGGTTACGGATTGTCACGCAAAACCGGCTCGTGTAATGGCGGAAAGTGGTGTGGACCTTTTATTACTAGACGGTTATCTATAATACGCAAGCCGGTCTTTTTTGGGTGTCATTCCCGCGAAAGCGGGAATCCAGCCCCCCCATGAACCTTCCCGGATTCCGGATCTTCGCTACGCTGCGTCCGGAATGACAAACTGGGTTGCCTGGCAATCGTTGTGAACTCGCGCTTTCTGGAGAACCGCATATTACTAAAGACTTTCTTAAATCTGAAGGAAATGTTAATCGCAGTCGACAGTACCCGATCGGTTCGCGAACGGCCTGTTATTACCTCAATGACCTCGTTGCGGGCGACAATGGTTCCATTGGCATTGACCGCATGGTTCTGCCGGCAAAAGAAGTTCGGAAAACAGTCTCTACACCGGTGATGGCTGCATCTTTAAATAAAATATAAAATTGATCAGGGCGGATTGGAGAAGCTGTCTCCTATGCAGCTTTTCCTGGAGATTAAAGGAGAATCGTTAATGAAGTTTTTTTTCGAGCCCAGGGGAATTGCTGTCGTGGGTGCCACACCCAGTAAAGAAAAGGGTGGTCATATTATCGTTTCCAATCTCAAAAAAGGGTATCAGGGTGAGATTTTTCCGGTCAACCCCCGCTACGAGGAAATTGAGGGGTTCACCTGCTATCCTTCGGTTGCCGATGTTCCCGATCCTGTGGATCTTGCCATTTTATTTGTCGCCGCTCACTTGGTGCCCCCGGTTATCGAGGCGTGCGCCAAAAGAAAAATTCCGGGTGTCATGATCCAATCGGCCGGTTTTTCGGAAATTGGAACCCAGGGAGAAAAATTGCAGCAGCGTGCAAAACAAATCGCCGACAGGACTGGAATCAGGTTGTGGGGACCCAATTGCATGGGGCTGGTTGATGCCAGGCGCAGGTTTGTCTTTTCCACGGTGACACCTAGCATATGGGATACAGGGCTCACATCCGGAAACGTTTCCCTGATTGCCCAGAGCGGCATGCTCGCAGGCGCTTTTCTCATCGACCTCATGTCTCACGGGACCATGGGGATCTCTAAAGTCTGCTCCATAGGGAACAAGATGGATGTGGATGAAAACGACATCCTGGAATATTTAATTGACGATCCGGACACAACTGTCATTGGTCTGTACCTTGAATCGTTTGTCGACTGCCGGCGGTTCATGAACCTGGCCCGGGGTACCGCAAAACCCATCGTGATTCTGAATGGGGGAAAAACAGCCCGCGGCGCAGCTGCGGCACTGAGCCATACAGCCAGTCTCTCGGCCAACGGCGTCATCGTCAGTGGAGCCATGGCTCAGGCCGGTATTGTAGAAGCCGGAGATTTCTACCAGCTGAGCGACTATTGCAAAACCCTGGGCTTGTATCCCGAAATCCTGCCCCAAAGGGGGAACCGTGTGGCGGTTCTGACCTACACTGGTGCTGCAGGGATTGTTTCAACCGATATCATGGATAAACACGGCCTGGTGTTGTCGGAACTCGATGCCACCACCCTGAATGAGCTGAAAACTATTTTCCCGGAATGGATGCCGCCTTCAAATCCTGTGGATATGTGGCCGGGGATTATTCTGAACGGATCAAAAAAGGTCTATGGCAAGGCCATTGAAGCCGTCTGCGCCGATCCGGGCGTCGATGCTGTTTTTGCTCATTGTTTTGCGGGCGGGTTCAGTCTTGAAACCGATCTTGAGATGATGGCCAAGACGGCTGGAAAGGCTGACAAACCGTTATTTTGCTGGATATCGGGAGAACGAGAACAGGTGCATGAATTCCAGGTGTCAGCTCAACGTTTCGGCATCCCGGTATTTAGAGAGATCGTTCGAGCTGTCGAATGTATCGGAATACTTTTGAATAGACCGTTGGTGGATGAAGCCAATGGACTGGCAAGGTCAGCTGAAAAGATTCCCAAGGCCAGTACTGAAACTCGTCTGCGCATGTTGGAATCGGAAAAAGGCCAGCTGGACGAATATCTATCAAAGAAGGTGCTTGCCGCGTGCGACATTCCGGTTGTGGAAGAAAGACGTGTTTCTTCTTTGGATGAAGCGCTGCAGGCTGCAAACCATTTTGGGTTTCCCCTGGTGGCCAAGGGAATCGTTCAAGGTGTGTCCCACAAGACGGAATCAAACCTGATAAGATTGGGCATCTCTTCTATAGAAGGCCTTGAATCAGCAGTGAAAGATCTTCAACGAACCATGCAGGTCCAAGGTGATATGCTTATCCAGAAGCAAGTCGAGGGCAAGATTGAACTTACGGCCGGCTTTGTAAGAGACCCCCAATTGGGCCCTTGTGTCATGTGCGGACTAGGGGGGATATTTGCCGAGGCCCTCAACGACACGGCATTTGGTGTCGCCCCATTGACCCTGGAGGAAGCCCTGAAGATGATCTCCCGCCTGCAATGCCAACGCATATTGGACGGGTACCGTGGACTTGCTCCTGTGGATAAGACGGCGTTGGCCCGTATTCTTGTAAGCCTGGGCGATTTAGGATGCGCCTGGCACCGCATCCAGGAAATTGACATCAACCCCTTGATCATCCACAACGGGCTGCCCATTGCAGTGGACGGATTGGTGTTATTGTCGGAAACATAACGATACCTGGAAAAACTATCGCCTCAAGAGGAAGTTTACGCATTTCCCTATCCCAAAATGATGCCTATCCCGTGAGAAAATCGGGTTGCTGGAACAATGGCGCTGGGTAAGTATAAAAGCCCGTCCCGCATTTAACGCCCAGTCGACCTTCATCGATGCGCATTTTCAAAAACCTCGCATTGGCTGTCAATTGGGGGTCGTTGGTCGCTCTGGCCCAGTAGTCGCTGATTTTCCACACGATGTCCAGGCCCACCTTGTCCATCATGCCGAAGGGGCCAACCGGTGACTGAAGCACGCCCATCCAAGCCCGATCGATGTCTTCGACGGCGGCCACACCGTTGGCTGCCAGGACCAGGGCGGATTTGAACAAGTCGCTGAGCATGGCGTTGAAGACGTAGCCGACATTCTCTCGCTCGAGCAGGATGACACGCTGGTGGAGCCGTCCGGCGAAGGCGCGTATCAGTTCCACCGATTCGGCCGATGTGCCCGGGTGTGGCATCACATCCACCACGTTGGTGAGCAGAGTATCGTGGAAATGAAAGGCCAAAAAACGATCCGGCCTGCCGGTGGCCTCGGCGAACATGGAGGGAACCAGCGTGGAGGTGTTGGTGGTGAACACCGTGCGTGCCGGGCACAGGCGGTTGAATTCTGCAAATACCCTGCCTTTTAATTGGGGGTCTTCCGGCACCGACTCGGTGACGATATCGACATCTTCGGCTGCTGCCTTTGCATCGTCGGTGAAGGTGATCCGGCCCAGGACAGCGGCCTTTTCCCCGGCGGGCAGGCGGCCGCGTTTGACGAATCGGTCGGCGAGCTGCGCCAGCCGCATGCGGGTCGCGTCGAAAACATCCGAGGCCACATCATATACGACCACATCGTACGCGTTCATGGCGCAGAGAAATCCGATCTGATGCCCCATGGTACCGGCCCCAATGGTGAGAACACGCTTTACCTCGTCAATCTTCATACCGCATCTCCTTTTTCTTTCATCTGGTCGTATCTTTCCCTCAATACCGGCAGGAAAACGGTTAAATCCTCGGTCACCGCATAATGCGCCAGGTTGTTTATGGCCGCCTTCGGGTCCGTGTTCACGGCTACGACGGTCCGGGATTCCCGTATGCCGGCCAGATGCTGGGGGGCGCCGGAAATCCCGCAGGCCAGGTAAAGGGCCGGTGACACCGTGCGACCCGTTTCGCCGATCTGGAGGGAGTGGGGCAGCCAGCCCAGATCGCAGGCACCCCGGGAAGCGCCGACCGCCGCATGTTTGAACATGCCGGCCGCCGCCTTTACCAGACTTGCATGTTCAGGCCCTTTCAAGCCGCGCCCGGCGGCCACGATCACTTGAGCCCTTTCCAGTGCTTGATCCGTGTGTTCACGCCGATCGACCCCCTGAGGGATGAACCGGTGGTCCGTGCCTGTCAGCAGCCTGGTTTGCACCGATGGCGAATGGTCTGGGAGATCTGGTGACGGCGAACGAGAGAACAGTCCCGGCATGACCGTCAAGACCATCGGCGTGTTGACGGTAGAAACGGTTTCGTTCAGTTTACCGCCAAAGACCGCTCGACTGAGCACCCATTGGCCGTTTTCCTCTAAAAAGGCGTCAACGGCGGTGATGCAAGGGGCCTTGATGCGCCAGGCCAAGCTGGCGGCGGCCTGGCAGGCGCGCAGGTTGTGAGGAAAACAGACGGCCAGCGGTGAGCATTCGACCGCCAACGCCCCGACCCCCGAAGCGCTCAGGTGCGGGTTGGGGTAACGGCACTGCACGTGATCCAGAATGATGACCGGCATGCCGGCAGTCTTCGACCAGAACCGTGCCACCGGTTCGATGTCGTGCCCGGTCAGCACGCCGACCGGCTCGGCTTTGAACCGTCCGGCTAATTGCCGGGCCTGTCTACCCAGGTCCCCGGTTCCGGCCGAGAGGCGACCATCGATGGTTTCGCCCACGACCAGGACGGTGGCGAGGCATTTTTTTTGGGTCATCTTCAATGGTCCTATTTCAACCATCCGTTGTCATTGAACAGCTGCAGCAGGGTGTCCGCTTTTTCAATCAACGTTCCTTCTATGTAACGACACGCGGATGTCTGCTGCGGATAAGCCACATTTAGCGTATCGACCGGCGGGAGATGATTGGCCGTATCCGTCGGAACGACCTGTTCGACAGCCTGCCTGCGAGATCTGAGGGTGTTGGACAGGGATGGGTAACGGGGGATTCTTGGACCCGTCTGCACCGTTACCAGCGCCGGGCAGGGGAGTCGAACGATCTCGGCCATTCCGCCTTCCATTTCACAGGTTGCCGTGAGCGATCGGCCCGTCAGGTCCAGGGCGATTTCCACCGCTGCCG
>NZ_JBFELV010000088.1:0-14766 GCF_041551955.1 Desulfosarcina sp. | reverse complement strand
GGTTAAGGAATTGAAGGATAGAAGGGTTTAAATGAAAATAAAACGCATCGTACGCATCGCGCTGTTGGTGGTCGTCGGCCTGGGGTGGCATGGCGATGCCGGCGCGGCCAGGCTCAAGGACATCGCCGAGATCAACGGGGTGCGCATGAACCAACTGGTGGGCTATGGTCTCGTGGTCGGACTTGACGGGTCCGGGGACGGAAAAAAAGCCACTTTTACGGTTCAATCCATGGCCTCTATGCTGGAAAAAATGGGCGTGACCGTCGACCAGAGGGACATTCAGGTGAAAAATGTCGCTGCGGTGATGGTGACGGCCAAACTGCCGCCCTTTGCCAAACGGGGAAACCGCATCGACGTGTTGGTCAGCTCCATCGGCGATGCCGACAACCTTCAAGGTGGAACGCTCATGCTGACGCCGCTCAAAGGTATCGACGGCAAGATTTACGCGGTGGCACAGGGCCCGGTGAACACCGGTGGTTTCGGTGCCGGTGGCACGGCCTCCACGGTGGTAAAGAACTTTCCTACCGTGGGGCGCGTGCTGTCCGGGGCCATCATCGAACGGGAGGTTCCCAACAATTTTAGCGCCAGTGACAATCTGCAGTTCAGCCTGCACAACCCCGATGTCAACACGGCCGTGCGGGTGGTCGATGTGATCAATGCCCAATTCGCTCAACCGGTAGCTCACGCCCAGGATGCCGGTACCATTGAAATCATCGTCCCTGATCAGTACAGGGGAAAAATGATTGCTCTGTTGGCTCGACTGAGCACGCTGGAGGTACAGCCGGACAATGACGCCAAGGTGGTGATCAATGAACGGACCGGAACGGTGGTCATGGGAGATCAGGTGCGTATTTCCACCATCGCCATCGCCCACGGGAACTTGAGCATCGTTGTCAAAGAAAACCTCAATGTCTCTCAACCGCTGCCCTTTTCCGATGGCAGGACGGTGGCGTCGCCCAACACCCAGATCAATGTGCAGGAGGATGCCAATCAACTGGTGGTCGTTCCCAACGGGGTGAGCATCGGCGAAGTGGTCAATGCCCTGAATGCCTTGGGGGTTACCCCCAGGGACTTGATCGCCATATTCCAGGCCATCAAGGCGGCCGGCGCACTTCAGGCGGACCTGGAGGTGATTTGATGGCCGAGGTCGACCGGATGGACGTGCACGCCGCGATGTTTCAACTTCGATCGTCCAGCGCCGAAAAAACGCTTACCGCCGCCGAGTCGGGGGTGCGGTGCGAAGGACAATCAGATGACGAACTCGAGAATGCCAGCAAACAGTTCGAATCCCTGCTGCTCAATTTCATGATTCGTGAAATGCGGGCAACGGTCCCTGAGTCCACATTGTTTCCCCCCTCCATGGCGGAAGAGATTTTTACGGACATGATGGATCAGCAGATTGCTGGAGAGATGGCGCAAAACGGTGGCATCGGTATCTCCCGAATGATTTTCAATCAGCTCAACGGGCAAAAATAGCCTCGCAACCGGTGGGTGCCTGTATTTGCCGACAGGAGGAATTAAAGCCTTCACTGCAAAGGGCCGATAAGAAGGGGTAACGGACCATGATCGGCGATCATGGGAAACGAGATCAGTTGCCTTCAGGAGATCTTTAATGGAAATTCCCGAAAAAGGCCCCACGCAAGCCCTGCCCGCCCAGAACCGGTCACTTGAAAAGGTGACCCGGACGCCCATCGAAACGAACGGGGCGCAGAGAAATGCTGAAGAAAAAGATACCGTCAGCCTCACGGAGCGAGGTCGTGCGTTCAAGGCCGCCGCCGACCACGCGCATTCACTCCCCGAAATCCGCGAAGATCGGGTCATGGAATTAAAACGTAAACTTGAAGAGGGGACCTACCGCGTATCCGGTCATCGCATTGCCGTGAACATGATCAACGAAAGCCTTGAAAACAATCAGGTGCTTGAACATATCGACACCAAGGCATGACCGCAAGCCAGAGGAAAACACCATGAATGTGAAGATGTACGAATTGCTGGACATACTGGATCAAGAGGCAGCCTGTTACCAGGGGATGCAACGGGTACTGACCGATGAGGAAGCCTCGATGTCTTTTGCGGGAAAGGAACGTTTCGACCAGGTTCAGTATGAAAAGGGATTGCTGGTGGCCAAGCTCCAAGGGCTTGAAGAAAAGCGAACGATACTGGTCGGTCGATTGTCGGCGGCGCACCGGACAGACGGCAGCGCAATGACGATCAGCCAACTGGCCCAGGTGATCAACCTCCCAACCCGGCAGCAGCTGCTGGACCGCGCCAGTCGGTTGCGATCGATCATCGGCGATGTGCAAGAGAAGAACAGACGCAACCAGCTGATGATCAATCAATATCTGGATCTGATCAACGGATCCTTGAAACTGCTGACCCATCTCATTGAAGACCGTTCGGTTTATCAAAAACCCGGGACCCATCAACCCTCGGGCGGTTACCCGACCGGCGGGGGGCGATTCATTTGTGGAGCCGTCTGATTTGATCGGTGGTGCTTGAAATTTGTTTATTTTCAATTGGTTTTAGGGGCCAACAAAGGTACTCATAATGGCAAATATAATTTACGGCATGATGAATGTTGCCAAAACTGCACTGATCACCCAGCAAAAGGCCCTGGACGTCACGGCCAACAACATCGCCAATGTGAATACCGAGGGCTACTCCCGGCAGCGGCTCAATATGGAGCAGAATGAACCCGTGCAGTACGAAGGCGGAACCCTGGGCACCGGCGTCCGGGCCAACCGGACGATTCAGCGGATATACGACCGGTTTCTGGCGGCTCAAATTTCCGGCGCCGCCGCGCAGCAGGGGCGTTGGGATGCTCAACTGGAGACACTGGAAAAAGCTGAGCTGATGTTCGACGATGCCTCCGGGTATGGTTTGAACGGGGCGATGACTGAATTCTGGAATTCCTGGCAGGATGTAGCCAACAATCCATCCGGGTTCACCGAGCGGGCGACGCTACTGGCCAACACCCAAAACCTGACCCTGGTGTTCAATAAATTGTCCCATGACCTGAGCCAGGTTCAAGGAGATAGCGATGCCAGCATCAAAGGAGCCGTTGAAACCATCAACAGCTTGACCGGCGAGATCGCCGATCTGAATCTGAAAATTGCCGACGTCGAGGCCGGCAACCAACACAGTGCCAATGCATTCAGGGATCAGCGGGATCTGAAGCTCCAGGCGCTTTCCAGTCTGGTCGACGTGAACAGTTTCGAAGATGCCGACGGCTACCTGACCATCCTTTCCGCCAACGGCCACACCCTGGTGGACCGGACCCGTTCGTGGGAGCTGACCACCGAAACCAATGCCAACGGGTTTCAGGACGTCTTATGGGAAAGCAGCAGTGGCGCCCAACAGAATATTACCGGCGACATTACCACCGGGAAGCTGAAAGGCTGGATTGAAGCCAGGGATTTCATCGTTCCGGACTATCTGACCCGTTTGGACGATATGGCCGTTACCATGGCCAACGCGGTGAACACGCAGCACAACGGTGGGCTTGACCTGAACGGAGACCCCGGTTTGGATTTTTTTTCGCCCTTTACCGGGGCTTCGGACATCAGCGTCAACGACCTGATCGTCAACGATACCAATTTGATTGCCGCGGCGGCCAATACCGAAGGCGTCCCGGGCGGCAACAGCAATGCCATCGCCGTTGCCGAAATCCAGAACCGGTTGCTGATGAGTGCCGGCAGTGCCACCGTCGGCGATTTTTACGGTGGTCTGGTCAGCGATGTGGGCAGGTTCGCCGCTCAAGCCAAGGTAAACACCGACCATCAATCCACGGTGTCATTGCAGTTGGCCACCTACCGGGAGGAAGTATCCGGCGTGTCCATGGATGAGGAGATGGTCAACATGGTTCAGTTCCAAAGCGCATACAATGCCGCCGCCAAGCTGGTGTCCACAGTGGATGAAATGCTCGACGCGCTTATCGCCATGGTGTAAAAAAAAGAACAGGAGATCGCGATGCGAATCAGCGCTAAAGTGATGGCCGACCATATCAAGGCCAATCTGGCCAAACAGAGCAGCCAACTCATGGAGACCCAGCTCAAACTGGCCTCCGGGAAGCGGATCAACAAACCCTCGGATGATCCCGTCGGGATCGGCAAGGTCCTCGACTATCGAACGACCCTGCAGACGGTCGATCAATATCGCGACAATATTCTGGAATCCAGAACCCGGGTCCAGTTCACTGAGTCGGTGCTGGGTCAGGTCAGTGAGTTCATCGAGGATGCCAAAAAGGTGGCCAACAGCCCGAACATCGAAGATAGGACGGCCTTTGCGCAAGAGATCCGCAATATCCGTCAGCAGGTTCTCGGCCTGGCCAACTCCAAATACGGCGCCAATTATCTGTTTTCCGGCCATCTCAGCGATACGGCGCCCTTCGATTCTGCATCCCCCTATGGCTATAACGGCGACAGCGGCGCCCATCGCGTGGTCGTGGGGGAGGGCATCACCATTCCGATCGAAGCGGACGGCAGCCAGATGTTCATCGATGGAACGGACAACCTGTTCCAGGTTCTCGACGACCTGGAAACGGCGCTGCTCGCCGATCCCTATGACCCTGCGGCGGTCCAGAATACGGTGGATCCCCTATACCGGATCGCCGACCGGGTGCAACTGGCCCGCAGCGGTTTGGCCACGGATTACAAACGCCTGGAGCGGACGGACGAATATTGGAAGAATTTCGGCAATGCGGTAGAAACCATGCGCCAGACCGTGGAGGATGCCGATATCACCCAAACCGCCATCGATATGCAGGTCCAGCAGACGGCATACGAAGTCCTGCTGGCGACCGCCGCTCAGGTCGTCCAACCCACCCTGGTGGATTTTCTGAGGTAGGTATCGCCCCTAATTCGCCATGCCCTGGGGACGGGGAATGGTGCCGACGATGATTTCCACCCGACGATTCTTGCGTCGGCCCAGTTCAAGGTCGTTTTCCGCAATGGGTCGGTACTCTCCGAAGCCCATCGTGGATAGCCGCTTGGGGTCGATGGCGGTCCGGTCCAGCAGAAACTGGGCCACCGTGGCGGCCCGGGCGATGGAGAGCTTGAGGTTGGATTGGAACGGGCCGCCCATGACAGGAACATTGTCGGTATGACCGGCAATGACAATGTCGCCGGCGGTTTCGCTGGTCAAAATCTGGCCGATTCGAAGGATCAAGGGTTTTAGTTCGGGCTTGATGTCGGCTCTTCCGGAGTCAAATGTACTTTCTCCCATCATGCGAATAACCAGCTTGTCTTTCCTGGCTTCGATGTCGATGTCGTCTTCAATTTTCCGGTAAAGCGCATCGAAATTCTCTTCCAGCTCTTGACCGATAAATTCCTTTACCCGCGTGGCAATAGCCTCCTGATCGAAATCCTTGGCAATCATCTTCAGGCCGTGGCGAGGCGATTCAGAAACATTCTTTTTGCGTTGCATGCCAAAGGCTTTTTCCATGGATCCGGCCACCTGTTTGTATTTCTGACGATCGATTTCGGAAAAGGATAGCAGCAGCACGAAAAAACAGAGCAGCAGGCTCATCAGATCGCCGAAGGTGGTCACCCACTTGGGGGCGCCTTTTTCACACGGGGGGCATTCGTGAATGTCGCTGCTCATCGGTTACCTGCTACTCGGCGTTTTTAGATTCGGCTTCAGACTGCTGCCGCTCTTTGGGGGAGAGGAAAATCTTCAGGGATTCCTCCAACACCATGGGGGAGACGCCCCGGTTGATGGCAATGGCCGCCTCTACGATGATGCTTTTATTCAACCGTTCCTGCTCACTTCGCAGGGCCAGCTTGTCGGCGATGGGCAGGGCGATGAGATTGGCGATGACCGCGCCGTACAGGGTCGTCAACAGCGCCACCGCCATCGATGGTCCGATGCTCGACGGGTCCGACATGCTGGCCAGCATTTGGACCAGACCGATGAGGGTCCCGACCATACCGAAAGCCGGCGCGGAGTCGCCCATGCCTTTAAACACATTTTGACCGGTGGTGTGCCGCTGCCCCATCAATCGGATATCCTTGTGGAGCATATCGGCGATCAGCCCTTCATCATAACCGTCAGACAGGTATCTCAGTGCCTTGACGGAAAAAGCATCCGATGGATTCTCCTTCTCCAGGGCGATCAGCCCTTCTTTTTTTGCAATGCGGGTGAACTCCACCATCTCCTTGATGATATTTTCCGGCGCTTCCATTTTTACCAGAAAGGCTTTCATGGCCACACTGATGGAGCCGATGACATCGGACATGGTGAATTTGATGAAGGTGGCCGCCAGGGTCCCGCCGACAACGATCAGCAGGCCGGGGATATTTATGAACACCAGGGCGCTGCCGCCGATGACGATGGAGACCAGGATCAGAACGGTTCCGCTGACCAGGCCGATGATGGTTGCAAGATCCATTTAGCGCCTCACGGTAGACTTACGAATCAGCACCTTGTCGGAGATGGCACCGATATTGTTGAAATGTTTGAGTTTGTCGATACTGTAGCCGTCCAGTTCGGTGTCGGCGGCCATGACAAAGGCGCCGGTTTTCATGCGCACGTTGGCTGCGATCACCATCCCGGTGGTCAAGTCGTTCAATTCAAGCTCCTCTGCCCGATGTCGCGCCCGCTCATGCTGTTGGGCCACGTTGACTTCAAGCAGCAAGGCCACGACCTGAGGCGACAGCTGGTAGCCCCTGATCCGCTGCAGACGCTCCGGGATGCCGTCCAGGGCGATTTTGCCTTTGTGGATCATGTTGTCGTAAATCGAGGCCGCCGAAATAAGTTGGGCCCCGACAGGAATTTCATCGCCGGCCAATCCATCGGGGAAGCCTTTGCCGTTGAATTGTTCGTGGTGCATTCGCACCAGTAGGGCGGCCGGCTTCATGATCGCAATTTCACCGATGATGCGGGCGCCCATAGCGGCGTGGGATTGGTATAATTGACGTTCGTTTTCAACTATTTCCGTGCGGCGTTTGTTCAAGATGGATTGGGGAATGCCCACCATGCCGATGTCGTGGAGCAGGGCTGCCGTTTCGATGATGGGCGTTTCCGCGTCGCTCACATCGGGATGCCGATTGGCCAGTTGAACGGCCAGGTTGGCCGTCCTGCGGCAGTGTCCCCCCAATTCGTCGTCAACCACTTCCATCATCCGGGAAAACATGCGGATAGTTTGGATATGGTTGGCGGAGATGATCTCAATCTTGCGATTGAGCGTCCGTTCAAGTTTGACGATACGCGCGCCAATTTCAACCCTGGCATGCAAGGCGTCCATGTCAATGGGCTTGGTGATATAGTCGTCAACACCGCCTTCAAGGCCGCGCACGATATCCGCTTTGGAGTCCTGGCCGCTGATCAGTATCAGGTAAATATACCCCGATTCATGTCGTTCTCGGATTCGACGGCATAATTCAAGCCCATCCATTCCTGGCATCATCCAGTCGCAGATGACCAGATCGACCGGCGTGCCGCTAATGGCTTCCCAGGCCGCGTTGCCGTCGGCAGCCTGATGCACCGTGTGGCCCCACACACCAAGGCGTGATGCCAATAGCTTCAAGGTGACGGGGTCGTCGTCTGCAATCAGGATGTTCATGGTGTTATCTGCTTGAATACATGCTGCTCGGATCGTTGGTAAAAATAGGCCTCGATTCAGATCTGGCGGCCTTGCCGGCGGCGGTTAGAAGCGCATCCTCGATAGCCCGCTCTGCTGTAGGTTCATATCGGCCGCCCCCAATTAAAACTTAAGCAATGAATTTCAAGCATTTTCATCGCTTTCGCCGAACGGTTGCCGGTTGAAAAATCCCTCGCACGTCAACGCTAAATGTCTGCTTGACAAGATTGCTGCTGAACCGGTAGGAACAGAATTTCTGAGCCCTTTATTTACCCACCCGAATCATTCCATGGCTTGAAGCGACAGGCGATGGAAGAGCCACAGGAGGCGCCGTCATGGAAAAAGATTGCCTTTTCTGCAAAATTTCGCACGGCCAGATGGGTACTGACTTTTTGTTGGAAAACGATAATCTGGTCGTTTTCCGTGACATCAACCCACACGCCCCCGTCCATCTGTTGATCGTTCCCAAACGGCACATCCGCAGCATCAACGACCTTACCGAATCGGACAATCAGATTCTGGCGGAAATGATCATGACTGCCAGGCAGATGGCCCAAAAGGAGAAGATAAATGCCTCCGGGTATAAACTTCTTTTCAATGTAGAGAAAGGTGGCGGACAGGTGATCTTTCATCTCCACCTGCACCTGATCGGTGGATGGAACAAATAAACGGAGAAGGGATATCTAAATGCGGGTAGTGGTGATCATCCCATCGCGATATGGCTCCGTTCGATTCGATGGTAAACCGTTGGCCGTCATCTGTGGCAAGCCGATGATCCAGTGGGTCTGTCAACGGGCTATGCAGGCCACGTGCATCCAATCGGTACACGTGGCCACCGACGACAACCGGATCCGGGACGCAGTAAACCGCTTCGGCGGCAGCGTGGTCATGACCTCCTCAAGATGCCGGTCCGGCACCGACCGGGTGGCCGAAGCCGCCGAACGGCTCGGTCTGGATCCAGGGGATATCGTGGTCAATATTCAAGGGGACCAGCCATTAGTGGATCCTCGGTGCTTCGACGCCGTGGTACAACCTTTTTACGAGGACCCGGCGGTAAAGATGAGCACGCTGGCCTTTGCCATTGTGGACAAGCGTGAGATCACCGATCCAAAGGATGTCAAGGTCGCATTCGACAAAAACGGCGATGCGCTCTACTTTTCCCGGGCGACCATTCCCCATGACCGGGACGGGTTGAGCGGCGTCGACATCTATAAGCATCTGGGTGTCTATGCCTATACGCAGGAGTTTCTGGCGTGCTTTAAAGGGCTCTCACCCGGGCGGTTGGAAGAGATCGAAAAGCTCGAACAGCTTCGGGCCATGGAGCACGGCCACCGTATTCGGGTGGTGGTGACGCCTTATGATTCGCCTGAGGTGGACCTGCCGGAGGACATCCAGCGTATTGAGGAGAAGATGGTGGGCATGGGCTTGTGCTGATCAACTGCTCAATTGATCGTCTGTTCCACGATGTTAGTCGAACCGGTATTGGGATCGGTCGGCAGGGGCGGCATCGGCGAGAGGCTCGGCGAGGGCGACGGGGCCGCGCCTGCCGACGATGAAGGGGATGCTTTCTGCGCCTGGGCTTCCAGCCGCTGGTTCAACGCTTCAATCTGTTTGCCAAAGGCCGTTAGTTTTTTCTCAACCTCTCGAATTCGATCCTTGACCATCTCCTGAAGACCTAGCCGCTCGAGGCCCAAGGCCAGATCCATGGACTCCTTGCTCAGTTTTTCCAAATCAAGCCGCTGGGTTTTCTTTTCGATTTCGGCAAGCCGACCCTGATCCTTTTTCAGGCCCTCCGCCATCAGCAGAATCTGGGCAGCCAACTCCTCATCGAACTTGCTGAACGCAGCGTTTAGGTCTGCCAGGTCTTTTTGCAAGGCGGCGATGGACGCTTCTGTTTTGTTGGATATGGCCGCTATTGCTGAGCGATCCGCCTTGTCGTCAGTCGTTTGTTTAAATTCGGCGATGGCTTTTTTTAGGTTAACCTGCAGCGCGGCGGTGGCGGTTTCCAGTGCCTTGGACGTCTCGGTGAGCTGTTCCTCCATCTTTGCCTGTTTGAGGGAGAGGTTGGAAAAACGGGATTCTAAATCTTTGGATAGATTCTGGACCCCCATGGAGCCGGAAGTTTGTGTGTTGATGACCCGGTTTTTTATGTCCAGGTAGGCGATGACCAGGACAACCACCAACAGGCAGGGGATGAGCACGGCCACCAGGGTGACCCGCGTGCTCAGCTTCTCGATGCGCAGATTGTCAGCATCGGTAACATAGTTGGCATCAGGCTCCGCTTCCACACCGCGGATGGTGAACCGGGAGGTATCGTCTTGATGATTCATGGTGTGGCTATTCCCATTCGATTGTGCTCGGTGGTTTTGAACTGATGTCGTAGACAACGCGGTTGACGCCCCGGACTTCGTTGATGATCCGGTTGGAAATTTTGCCCAGCAGGCGGTGGGGGAGTTTGGCCCAGTCCGCGGTCATGGCGTCTTTGCTGGTGACTGCCCGAATGGCAACGATATTTTCATAGGTGCGGCCGTCTCCCATGATGCCGACGCTTTTGATTGGCAGCAAAACGGCAAAGGACTGCCAGAGTTTGCGGTAATACCCGGATGCGCGAATCTCTTCCTGGAGCACTGAATCCACTTCCCGCAGCACATCCAGACGCTTTTTGGTGACCTCACCAATCACCCGGATGGCCAGCCCCGGGCCGGGAAACGGTTGTCTCCAAACCAAGTCGTCGTCCAACCCCATCGTTTTACCCAGTTTGCGCACTTCATCCTTGAACAGATACTTTAAGGGTTCCACCAGCTTGAGTTTCATCTTTTTCGGGAGTCCGCCCACGTTGTGGTGGGATTTGATGACTGCGGTGGGACCGCCAAAAGCCGATTGGGATTCGATGATATCCGGGTATAGCGTACCCTGGCCCAGAAAGTCGGCATCCTTTATCTTCAAGGCTTCCGCCTCGAATACATCCATGAACTGTTTGCCGATGATTTTGCGTTTTTGTTCCGGATCGGACACGTTGGACAAGGCCTTGACAAAACGCGAGGCGGCCTTGACAAAGCGGATGTTTATCTTCAGGTGGCTTTTGAGTTTTTCTTTCAGCTGAACCGCCTCGTCTTTGCGCAGCAGGCCGTTATCCACGAATATGCAAGTCAGGTTCTTGCCGATGGCCTGGTGAATCAAAAGCGCTGTCACGGATGAATCCACGCCGCCGGAAAGCCCGAGAATCACTTTTTTATCACCCACCGTATCCCTGATCTGGCTGACGGTGTCCCGGGCAAAGGATTTCATGGTCCAGGATGCTTTGCAACCGCAGATGTCAAAAAGAAAGTTGTGGATCATTTTCCGTCCTTTGGCGGTATGTTCCACTTCAGGATGAAATTGAACGCCGAAGAATTTTTTGCGGATGTTGGCCATGGCGGCCACCTTGGTGTTGGCTGTCGACGCGCTGACGGAGAATCCTTTGGGCAGCCCGTCGATGGAATCACCGTGGCTCATCCAGGTGACCGTTTCCTTGCCGATGCCGGAAAAAAGTCCTGTCTGCTGCCGGGCGCTCAGGGAGGCAAAACCGTATTCTCGTTTGGCGGCTTTTTTGACTTTGCCGCCCAGGGTGTCCACCATAAAATGCATGCCATAGCAAATCCCCAGCACCGGGATGCCAAGGTCGAAAATACCTGCGTCCACCCGGGGACTGTCCTTTTCATAGATGCTGGATGGCCCACCGGAAAGGATGATGCCTTCGGGTGCCCACGTTCGAATCTGGTCTGCGGTGACAGTCGGTGGCTCGATCTGGCAGTATACGCGGCATTCACGCACCCGCCGGGCGATGAGCTGGTTGAATTGGGATCCGAAATCGATGATGACAATCATGGTTGATCTCCGGGCTAAAACGTTGCAAATACCCTACAATTCAACAGATTGATAGGTTTCGAGGGGTAATACCATTATCAATTGAAAAAGGCAACCGGGCGCTGGTGCTTGAGGTTGACCCGGGTGCTGCGGATAAATCGGCCGCCAGCTTGCCCATGAGGGCAGGTCGCCGCTTGGACCGGGGAAAAGGAAGCTGAGGTTCGGGTTGATAAATCCGACATCCCGGACTATACATCTCGACGTGACCATCGCGTCGGTGTAAAAGGAAGACCAGCAGATAGACTGGACCTGAGATGCAAACCATGAATTGGTTGGTTGAATATGCATGTCGGCAAACTGCGAAAAATTGGGTGCTGTCTGGCCGTGCTCTTCGTGATTTCAGGATGCGACTCCTCCCTGACGCAAAATGATCTCGAGGCGTTGCTGTCCAGGGGCGAAATCGTGCTGATCACGCGCAACAATTCCGCCTGCTATTATGAGGGCCCCCATGGCCCCGTTGGATTTGAGTATGATCTGGCGAAAGCTTTTGCCGATCACCTGGGCGTATCCCTGCGCGTTTCGATCATCGAGGATGAAATCGATATGATTGCCGCCCTAAAAGCCGGTCAGGGGGATATCATCGCCCCCGGGGCTCCCTTTGGCAGCCAGTCGGCCCGACTGCTTTCTCTGGGTCCGGGTTATCAGGAGGTGGAACAGCAGGTGGTGGGTCGTCGCGGCGGTCCGGATATCCAAAGCAAGAAGGCGCTCGAGGCCTACACCCTCTGGACGACCGGCAGCAGCGCCCGCATCGAACAACTGGAGGAGCTTCGCCGCATCTATCCCGGCCTCAACTGGCAGATCCTGACCGCATACAGTGCCGAGGATCTGCTCCAGATGGTGTGGAACCGCTCGCTGCCGCTTACGGCCGTGGACTCGAACATCATGTCCATGAACCACCACTATTATCCGGAACTGATGGTCAAGCTGACCCTGGGCCCTGCCCAGAAGCTGACTTGGGCTACCGATCCTCGCAACCGTCAATTGAAGCAGGCCATCGTCGCGTGGTTTAATCAAAAAAAGACCCGGGAGACCGTCAAGGGCCTGATCCAGCACTACTACAGCCATCTGGAATCCTTCGACTACGTAGACCTGGCCAGATACCGTCGCCGAATCAAAGTCCGGCTTCCCAAATATCGGTCCTATTTCGAAGCGGCGGCCAAAAAATACAAGCTGGACTGGAGACTCGTCGCTGCCCAGGCGTATCAGGAGTCGCATTGGAACCCTCGCGCAAAAAGCTATACGGGTGTGCGGGGGATCATGATGCTCACCCGTGAAACGGCGGCGTCCATGGATCTGGAAAACCGTATGGACATAGAGGCGTCAATTTTTGCCGGCACCCGCTATCTGGCCCGTCTTCACCGCCAGGTCGGTAAGTCAGTGCCCGAACCTGACCGCACGCTCATGGCACTGGCGGCCTACAATATTGGATTCGGCCACCTGCAGGATGCCCGGCAGTTGGCCCGCCGGTTGGGCAAGCCGGAGAACAGCTGGCATGGCGTCCGGTCGGTATTCCCACTGTTACAGCAAAAAAAATATTACAGTACCCTAGAACATCGTTATGCGCGTGGAAATGAGGCGGTCATGTACGTCGACCGTATCCGGACCTACTACAAAATGCTCCAACCGAATTTAGATGCCTTGGCCTCCGATTCAGTCGCGGCTGATGGACTACCGTTGTCTCCTTGAAAAACGGTCGATATGTCTACGATTGGCGATCGCGCTCCGGCGCTAATCGACCGCTGATACGATTTGCACAACCGCCATGAATGTGGTAGAGACGGCCACCGACGGCACGCGCCATGGAGGTTTAACCATTCAGGAATGCTCGATATAATGCTAGGCACCATCGTTCAGATATATGAAATTCAGACGCCGGATGAAGCAAGGGCCATGATCGGGTTGGGGGTGGATCACATCGGTAGTGTGATACCGTCGTTTCATGACCTGCACGACCCGGTCGTCCGTGAAACCGTGGCCGTGGTTGGGAGGATGGGGGCGGTCAGCAGTCTGATTCCGCTCTATTCGGACCCGGCGGCGGTTTTGGATACCCTGGACTATTATCGGCCGCATATCGTCCACTTTTGTGACCGGCTGGATGATCACGGCAGCTGTTCAGTCCGCGATGCGCTTGAGCTGCAGGCAGCAGTCAAACGTCGGTTTCCAGACATTCGTATCATGCGCTCCATTCCCATCGGGCAGCCGCCCGAAGCCAACCGTGGAGCTGTATTGGCGCTGGCAGCGCGGCTGGAACCACTCAGCGATTACTTTTTGACCGACACGATGATCGTCGGGGCGTCGGGTGCGGCCGATGACGACCAACCGGTGGCCGGATTCATCGGCATCACCGGGCTTATCTGCGACTGGTCGGTCGCAGCGGAGCTGGTGGCCAGGAGTCGAATTCCGGTGATTCTGGCCGGAGGCATCTCACCGGAAAATGTAGCCGACGGTATCCTGCAGGTTCGGCCTTTTGGGGTGGACAGCTGCACCTGCACCAATGCCGCGGACGAATCCGGGCGTCCCATCCGTTTCCGGAAGGATCCGGCGCGGATCGTGGCCCTCGTCGCTGAAACGCACCGGGCAGATGGCATCCTATTGGATGAGGACTGAACAAAAACGACAAGACGCAGCATTGATACCGATAGACCGCGGATCTGAGCCTCATACGCCGGACCCTGCCACTTACGAACCCCAAAAAAGGTTGAAAAACATATGTACGAGAGCAGTGATTTACGAAAAGGACTGAAGATAGAGATCGACGGTGATCCGTATGTGATCGTCCAGTTTGAATTTGTGAAACCGGGAAAGGGGCAGGCCCTTTACAAATGCCGGCTCAAGAACATGATTACCGGTTCGCAGTTCGACAAAACCTACCGGTCCGGTGAAAAATTCAAGGAGGCCAATCTCGAAGCGGTGGAGATGGAGTATCTCTACTTCGATGGGAACACCTACTGTTTCATGAACTCGTCAAACTACGAACAGGAATTCTTGACCGAAGCGCAATTGGGTGACGCCAAGGCTTTCCTCAAGGAAAACACCGTGTGCAACGTCCTGATGTTCGATAAAAAGGCCCTAGATATCTCGCTGCCCAATTTCGTGGAGTTGACCATCACCGAGGCCGAACCCTGGGCCAAAGGGGATACCGCCGCCGGATCCACCAAGCCGGCCACCCTGGAAACCGGCCATGTGGTTCAGGTGCCGCCGTTTGTCAACGAGGGTGAAACCATCCGCATCGACACGCGCACCGGGCAATACGTGGAGCGCGTCAAGTAGTTTTTGTTCCT
>NZ_JBFELV010000087.1:0-14949 GCF_041551955.1 Desulfosarcina sp. | reverse complement strand
TTATGCCAAGGATAATTACAAAGTTTACAGAAAATATTAGAGATAGATACGAGTTCGCTAGAACAAATATTTCTAGAACAGCAATTTTACATCACAGTGCTCTTGTTTTAATTGTTCTAGTTTCTTTAGTTGTTCGTCTCTATCCCTTTTTGAAATTTGAAGTTAAATTGAAAGCTTTTGACCCATATTCTCAGCTTAAAGCAGCGCGATATATTGAAGCAAATGGAACCCATCGAAAAGAATACCAAAAGGATGATGAACATTATCGATCATCTGAGAACATTTTCGCGTCAGTCAAAAGCCAAGCATTATGCGTTGGACGTCAATCAGGTGATTGAAGAATCATTTCTCATGATCGGCGAACAGCTGCGATTGAGAAACATAGAAATTAAAAAATCACTATCTCCTGCGTTGCCGAAGATCAAAGGTGATGCGAATCAGCTTGAACAGGTTTTTCTTAATCTGATTACCAATGCACGGGATGCCATTTCGGAAAATAAGGATAAACCCAAAAACGGCACCGCCGACTCGATTGAAATTATAACCCAGCCATCCGAAACCGATGAAAATGGTGTCGAAATCATATTCAAGGATACCGGCAAGGGCATAAATGAAGCGGATCAGAACAATATATTTGATCCTTTTTTCACCACAAAAGAGGTGGGAAAAGGCACCGGTCTGGGGCTTTCGATCAGTTACGGACTGATCAGCGACCATAACGGACAAATTGAAATTGCCGAAACCGGACCGCAGGGGACGAGTTTTAAAATCACACTCCCGGTCGCAGGATCAGGCAAAAAAGATGAGGCCCTCGATGCAGAAAAGTATAAAAAAACGGCATAATCTCACATCCCCTCATCGCAGCAGACACCCGTCCACCGGGCTCGTCCATGCAACCCCTTTTATTGCGGGGACGATGACATCCGGAGCCAGTTCGGTGATTGTACCTTTGCAGGGGTCAGCTATATTGGCGTGTGCCGGGAACAAAAAATATTAAAGACCCTGCAATTAAGCAACGAATTTGGAGAAATCCATGAAAGAAACCATATTAATCATCGAAGATGAAGAAGACATTCTTGCTTTGCTGTCGAGTTTGCTGGAAAGCGAAGGGTATACCATCATAACCGCCACCAACGGGTTGAAAGGGCTTCAAGAGTTTCAGGCGCATAAGCCGGGTTTAATTCTTAGCGATGTCAGAATGCCGGTTATGGACGGAATTGAAGTCCTCAAAAAAGTCAAAACCCGAGAGACGGACACTGAAGTTATCATCCTGACTGGACACAGCGATGAAGCGACGGCAATAGACTGCTTGAGACTCGGGGCCTATGACTACTTCCGCAAGCCGTTGGAAGATATCGATGTATTATTGACTGCTGTGTCCCGGGTTTTTGAAAAAAGAAATCTCGAACAGAAAAACCGCTCTTTAGTCAGGCAATTGGCAGAACTGTCGACAAAAGACCCACTGACCGGCCTTTACAACTATCGCCACCTTCAAACCTGCCTTGACGAAGAGATAGATCGATCCCGGAGATACGGTCACTCATTTTTTATTTTAATGATAGATGCCGATCATTTTAAGAACATCAATGATGCCCACGGGCATCTGTTTGGGGACTACGTCCTGAAAAAACTGGGTCAACTCATTTCCACAGAGCTTCGATCGACGGACCGGCTCTTCCGCTACGGCGGAGAAGAGTTCTTAGTGATAATGAATGAGCTGTCTAAAACCGAAGTCGTGAATGCCGTCAACAGACAATTGGCATTTATACGCAACCACACCTTCATCTACGAGGGGCAAAAGGCTAAAGCCACCGTCAGTATGGGCGGCGCCTTTTTCCCGGAAGATGCCGATGATAAGGTGAGCTTGATTCAGGCTGCCGACCAGGCCCTTTATCGAGCCAAAGAAGCGGGCAGAGACCGATTTGAATGCTGTTTCAATTTGCCGGATCTACCATCAGAACCAAAACTTGAAACACCCATAATGGAAAAAGTTGATTCGCATCGTTAAATTAAGGGATACAACAATGGAAAAAATGATATCGCGAAGATCCCACGAACGGTTCAAAGTCAGAGATGGCGCATTTGCTGTGCTATATCCGCATTCATCCAAATTGGCCCAAATCATAGACATCAGTATGACGGGGTTCTCCTTTCGTTATAGCGACAGTCCCTTCATCGACAATGACAGAGACGGGCAGATTTTCCTCTATCATGATCACCGTCAGCGCATTAACGATTTTTCCACGTTTGATATTTTTTTAGTCGACAGCGGCATTTATTTGGATCAAATCCCCTGTAAAATTGTATCCAATATCGAAATCGAAGCGCTGGATGCTGCCAGTTCGATATCCATGCGACGATGCTCTATCCAATTTGACGGGCTTGAGTCCGAGCAAATATCTGATCTGGAATATTTTATTAAAAATTGTACCTTGAATCCGAATGCCGACAAAATCTGAGATTACCAAACAGCCCCCATGCTAAGGATTCACCTGAAAGAGTGGCAGACAATCGCTGCTTCCGCTATCAAACCGGTGGTAATATCGGATCTTAAATAATTGAAAAATACGACAACTGTCTTGAAAAATTGCACACTTCCATGAGATACTGATTTATCCGGCTGATATTTTGCAAACGAATAATTATAGTGTTTAAATAACGACTTCGGGATCTATTTTCGAACCCTTGAAACGCTGTTTATTTGAAATCAGATGAATAATAAAATTCTCATAATTGATGACGATATCGAAATCTTAGACATGCTCGATACTATTTTATCGAACGAAGGTTATGAAGTCCTCCGAGCTGAAAGTGGAAAGGAAGCTATTTCATTGCTCCAATCTGACCCGGTCGATCTGGTCATCACGGACATGAGTATGCCCGTCATGGGAGGATTGGAGGTCTTGGCGGCGGTTAAACAATTAGACGAAAATATGGAAATAATTGTGCTGACCGGGGACGCCACCCTTGAAAATGCGGTCCAGGCGTTAAAAGAAGACGGAGCCTTCAATTATCTCACAAAACCACTTGAAAACATTGAAGAACTTTTAATCTCGGTCAAGCGTGCGATTGAAAAACGAAAATTACGTTCGGAAAACAAAACGCTAATCGAAGAATTGAAAAATGAAGTTGAAGAACGGATAAAGGTGGAGAGACAACTTGTACAGAGCAAGACGAATCTGCAATCCGTCTTTGATGGGATTTCAGAACCGTTGATCATGGTAGACCGCAAAATGACCATAAAGGTCCTGAATGAGCCGGCAAAAAACTACACGCAATTATCACGCTATCAGGACATCTTGGATAAACCGTGTTTTAGCGTGTTGGCA
This sequence comes from Desulfosarcina sp., assembly GCF_041551955.1. Lineage (GTDB taxonomy): Bacteria > Desulfobacterota > Desulfobacteria > Desulfobacterales > Desulfosarcinaceae > Desulfosarcina. Next base: position 11,620 of record NZ_JBFELV010000087.1, on the reverse strand, counting down.
GGCAGATCGACGGCTTGTAAAGACTGCAAACTTCTTCTGGCGATGTCAAGCGGAAGCCCAACCACGTTTGAACGAAACGGCTTAAAAGACAAGGCGCGGGTCGAGGAAGTCGTAATTTACCCGATACAAAATAAGATGGAGAACGAAGGAAACGCAATTATCCGCATCAGTGACATCACTGAACAAAAAAAAATAGAGGAACAATTAATACGCACCGACCGCCTTTCCTCTTTGGGACAACTTTCAGGCGGCATCGCCCATGAAATTCGAAATCCGTTGTCCAGTATTAACCTGTTTACCGATATTTTATGCGATGAGGAAAAATATGATCGTACGGCTCAGGAGAATGAGCTGTTTGATGAGATTAAAGATAACATCAATCGGATTGAAAAGATCATTAAACAGGTGCTCGATTTTGCCAAACCTCCCGTAACGACCTCAAATGAAATCGATCTGAATGAATTAACGCAGGAAAGTATCAAGTTCTGGGCATCTAAGTTAAGAAAATCAGGTATACGTCTCAATCTAAACATAAAGGACGGTCTGCCTCCGATTCAAGGAGACGTCATCGGCCTGCAGCAAGTCATCAATAATGTGATTTTAAACGCCATCGAGGCCATGGAAAAGGGTGGTGATATTAACATTAGTATTTCCCAAGGTGTACCGTCGACCGGTGAACACAAAAGCGTGGTTTATTTAAAAGTCAGTGACACCGGTCCCGGCATCTCCAAAAATCATCAGGAAGATATATTTAACCCTTTCTTCACCACCAAGGCAACCGGTACCGGCTTAGGATTAAGTATCTCACACCAGATCATAAAGCGCCAGGGAGGCACTTTTACAGTTGAGAGCAATCCGGACGCAGGAACGACCTTTATCATCGAACTGCCGGCAGCCGATTCCAAGAGAAAAACAACCCATACGCCTTCTTTTAAGCGTTGCAGTCGGGCAAACTAATTTTGGATTCTAAAATACTCATTGTAGACGACGACAAAAGCATCAGAAAAGCGCTTTCGCTGGTGCTCGGGGACAGATACGGCGTCATCACAGCCCAAAATAGCGCTGAAGCATTGGCCCTTTTCCCAAACGAGAGCCCGGATGTTGTTCTGCTCGATGTCGGGCTACCGGAAATGGACGGCGTTGAGGTGCTCAAAAGGCTAAAAAGTATCAGCCCGGATGCGACGGTGATCATGGTCACCGCAGTTGAAGAGGTGACAACGATTGTAAATGCGATCAAGCACGGCGCTTATGATTATCTGGTCAAACCGATTGATTCTCAGGAACTTTTGCTGACAATAAAGCATGCGCTTGAAAACAGAGATTTGAAGAATCAGATCAAAACGATACAAAAACCTCGTGTCGACAAGTATAATTTCGACCTAATCGGCAACAACACCAATATTAAAGATGTCGTAGAAATTGCCAAAAAAGCCTCCCAAAGTCCCGACACACCAATATTGATCACCGGTGAAAGCGGCGTCGGCAAAGGCGTATTGGCCAAAGCAACGCATTATAGCACGTGTGAGATACCGGGGCCTTTCATTACGGTGAACTGTGGAGCGATCACTAAGGACCTGGTGGAAAGCGAACTCTTTGGCTACGAGCGTGGCGCTTTTACCGGGGCCAGGGCTGATGGACGAAAAGGCCGCTTTGAAGAAGCGGCCGGAGGGACATTATTTTTAGATGAAATCGGCGCAATGCCCCTATCCGCCCAGGTGAAATTATTGGCTGTTCTGGAAGACCGTGCCTTCTACAGAATTGGCGGAAGCAGGCAGATAAAAGTATCAGCGAGGATTATTGCGGCCACGAATACAAACCTGGACAAGGCGGTTGACAAGGGTGATTTCAGGCGCGATTTGTTTTTTCGACTCAATGTCGTACGGCTTGATTTACCGCCATTGCGGGAAAGACAGGAAGATATCATCCTCCTTACCCGGCATTTCATTAACCAGTATAATCAAAAATTCGGTAAAAACTTTAACGAAATCACTCCTGACGCGCAGTTGTTCCTGAGGTCATATCAGTGGCCGGGTAATGTCCGCGAATTGCGCAACACCATCGAACGGATTATTCTAATTGAAACTGGAAATATTCTAACAAAAGAGCACTTCCATATTCTTGGTCCACGAAATGATATTCAGATTGAAGCAAAAAAGCCGCAGGTGGCGGGCAATGAACTGGATTACTATCAAGCCACCAAATCTCTGATCAGAGAAGCCATCAAGACGGCCGGGGGAAATATAACTGAAGCTGCCCGCCTGATGAACATGCCGCCTCACAAATTGCGTTATCGGATAAAAAAATACGGTCTGGCGAATGAGCTGAACTGACCGAAACCGATGACCGTATCAACGCCGCACCATGATTCCTATCTTTCAGCGAGACAATTCGAATATTCTTAAATGGGCGACAATATTATCAAGTTGTTAACCTACCGTTTTTTTTACTTTTTTTACACCTCGTCGCCCGGCACTTGAGATCGGCTATCAATATTTCCACACCGAACGGGTGAAGCCCTTCATCGGTTAGGATCTCCTCTGATGGATGAGATATCCTAAGATGATGAAATTGTATTATATTTAAAGAATACGATATTTTATTTCTACTTGTGGCATGAATGGTGCTCTTTTTGAGGATATAATACGTTATCTGCATACAAAGGAGTGAAAATAGGACGCAATGGAACGTATCTTAGTCATTGATGATGAGGCTTCTATTCGTAAAGCGTTACAGATCGGGTTAACTTCAAAACACTTCGAGGTGGATCTGGCCAGTGATGGTCTTAACGGTATCCAATTAGGTCACCATCGAGCATATGACATTCTTATTGCCGACCTGTCTCTCCCAGATATTGATGGGCTCGAGGTCATTAAGCGACTGAAGCATTCAACCCCTGAAATCATTCCGATTATTATCACAGGCAAAGGGAGCATACAAACTTCTCTTGAAGCCATAAGGCTTGAAGTCAGTGATTACCTGGAAAAGCCACTCAGCCTCGCATCCGTCAAAGAGGCAATTTCACGAGGACTGGAAAAACGGGATCAGAGGCGCAAAACCATTGAGCATAAAGTCCACCAGAAGCTCCTTTCGGATTCACTTACCGGTCTACCCGACAGATCTTTATTCATGGATCGGTTGAACAGAGCGATTGCCGCAATCGATCGATATGAAGATCGTTCTTTTGCACTCTTATTGATTGATATCGACCAGTTTAAAGGAGTCAACGATGCTTATGGCCATCGTGTCGGCGACAGGGTATTATCCGAATTGTCCAATCGCTTTAAAGCCTGTATCCGCCTTACCGATACGGTTGCACGCATGGACGGCGACGAGTTCGCCGTTCTGGTCGAAGAATTCGATAGTACCGAAAAAGTGGTCGAGGTCGCTGAACGCTGTCAGAAAATGGCGCAGAAGGTTTTCTCCATCGATGGCATTAAAATTAATCTCCGTACCAGTATTGGAATAGTTGTCAAAACGACCTTTTATGAATCGCCGGATGATGTCCTGCGAGATGCTGAAATGGCCTTGACCTATTGCAAAGAACAGGGCGGTGGAATCATCAAGGTATTTGAAAAGATGTTTCTTGAGCAAGCTATCGAGTCACTGCAGTTGGAAAATGGGTTGCGGTTGGGAATTCAAAACCAGGAATTTACGATGCAGTACCAACCGATTATTCGAATCAATGATATGCGAATGGTCGGATTAGAGGCCCTGATCCGCTGGCATCAGCCCGAGCACGGAATAATTTATCCGGATGAGTTTATTCCCAAAGCTGAAGAAATTGGCCTGATCAATCAGATTGGCAACTGGGTTCTCAGCGAAAGCTGTCGCCAAATTAAAGAGTGGCAGCTCATTGAACCGGGTTTTGATAAAATGTGCTTGAACATCAACATTTCCGGCCAACAGTTTTTGCATCCGGGATTTATAAATAGCGTCAAGGATGTCATCCATGAACATAGCCTCGATCCTGGAAACCTGAAGTTAGAACTCACCGAAAGCGTGTTGATGAAGGCTTCTAAATCATCAACTGAAACGCTAATGGCAATGCAGAATATCGGCATCAAGCTGGTTATTGATGATTTCGGCACCGGTTACTCGTCCTTCTCATACTTGCAGCAGTTTCCGTTAGTTGAATTAAAAATCGGCAAGTCCTTCATCCAGAAAATGGTAGACGATAGGGAATCATTCGAAATCGTCAGATCGATAGTGGGTCTGGCCAATAGATTAGGCCTCCATACGGTCGCCGAGGGTGTGGAAACTAAAGAACAATTTAACAAGGTCAAGCACCTTGGTTTCGACATGGTACAAGGTTTTTTTATTGCCAAACCGGTAAACGCAAAATCCGTGATCAAATACGTTAAAAAATTTCATTAACACCCGAGCTGAGCGATTGTCGAGTTTGCCGCGGATACAAGGAAGATGTCTTTCCGCAATAGCCGCCTATGCGGGATGATACCTGACGCCGTAGATGGGGGTAAGATGGGCAATCCCACCGGGTTTGCTATGTTGAAGTCGGCAAGTGACATATCCCATACTTAATGTAGTGATTTTCAATAAAAACCGAAATGGGAAACGCTCAGCTTGGTAACCAAAACCCGGTTCATATGGGACAACCGATATCGTCCGTTTACTATCCAGGGCATGCTGCCGTTGAGCCATATATATCGTCGTGTAAACCCACCCGCGGCACGCGCTTTTTGATAAAATTGTAAAAAGTTTAAATCTCTTCTATAATCCTCGCAGAAACTTAACTTCCTTAGTCGAAAGGATTCAACATGCTGACAGTGACCAAAGAATTTCATGATCACATCGCCATCTTAAGATTGAACAGGGGGCCGACCAATCCGATCAACTCGACGATGGTCGACGAATTATCCCAGGCCCTGGCCACGCTAAAAGGGACTGCGCGAGGGATGGTGCTTTGCGGCGGGGAGCAGTTCTTCAGTGTCGGTTTCGATCTGCCGGAGGTACTGAAACTCGACCGGCCGGCAATGGGCGGTTTCCTAAAAAGATTCAACCAATTGTGTCTGGACCTCTTTTCCGCTCCTTTTCCCACGATATGTGCGTTGTCCGGCCATGCGGTAGCCGGGGGCAACATCCTCGCTCTGGCTTGCGATTACCGGTATGCGTCATCCGAGGAGAAGAAAATCGGTTTGAACGAATTGCAGCTTGGGCTTCCGGTCCCGTATCTGGCGGATATGATGCTCAGGCATACCATCGGAAACCGCTACGCGTCACAGATGCTTTACAGCGGCGAGTTCATGTCCTTCTCCGATGCCAAGATCATCGGGCTGATCGATGTCGTCGGCCCACCCGATGAACTCGAAGATTTTACGATAGAACGGCTCTCCCAAATTGCAAGTTTTCGGAGCCAGGCCTTCTCGGCTGTCAAGGCCAATAAAGTCGAAGAAATTTTAAGTCGGTTCGAGAAAAGTCACCAATCAAAAAATGAGCTGTTTCTCGATTGTTGGTTCAGCGATCCGGTTCAAAAGAACCTTCTGGAAGCGTCGGTGAAATTTTAACGCGGGATTGACCCTTCAACCTCGGCGCTGATGATCGGGGTCTCTGTTTCGCTCCGACAAGGGGCGAGGGATGCGCTCGCAATTGCGGTTCATAAACAAAAAACCGACTGATAACCACCTTTTTTCCTCGCGCGGGAGACTCCGCATCCTTAAGGCGGTTGGGCGAGTTCTATTGCCTTCAGTAATTTAAGATCCGCCATTCGCCCATTATGCTGGAAAAAGTAATATAGTAAGTAATCTCATTGGATTGTCCCCCGCGGGTCTCATTTCGCCGGATGCGAAATTTTGCAAAATCATCCGCCATCGATATTTCTTGGATCGGATTCATCTCGAGCGCCATCTGCCGCATGCGCGTCTTGCCTATGGCGTTGTACATGCTTTTTTTCTGTTCAGCCACCCGTGGGCTGAAGCATGCCACTGCCCGATCGATGTCTCCCGCGATCATTGCGCCGACATGCTGCTGCCACGTGCTCACAGGCGTCGAAAACCGCGGGTCGGGTGCCCAGGATAAAATATCTTCAATTCCGTAGGCCTGTTTCAAAATTTTTTCATGATAGCGTAGCTCCGCTTCGGACGGACAGTGATTTTCCGGGTCGATGAATCCGTTGGCTATGAGTATGTCAGCCGTCTCTATATCCCGGTATGATAATTGACAGTACGCCGGCATCGGGTTACTGGCCTTTTTTTTGGATCGATCCGGTGATGTTTTGACCTCGGGGTATCGCACCACATCTACCCGCTGATCAGCAGGAATGCGGCCTATATCATCGGTGAACAATATATTGCCGTGCGCATCGGTATACTTGTATATGTCTGAATGGGATAAATGGGTAAACGCCATGATTACAAAAAAAGACAACCAACAACTGATAAAGCGCTTGTTCATGGCGTGCCACCCTTGTTTAGCGGTTCGCCGGTCAAACCTTTTTGACGGGCGCGTATACCGGCAGCGAGCCGCCATTCAACGGCGTCGCACGAATCCCATCCGTTCAATATTTGAGCCAGAAAGAAGTGCTTCATATGATTCGACAGTCAACCATGCTGGAACAGAACGAAGGGAGTTACATGAACCAACAATACCAACCGCTTGTCTCGGCGATCGAAGCCATCGGAAACACCCCCTTGGTCCGATTATCTCGACTCACGAAAGGGCTGGATGGTCAAATTTTAGCTAAACTCGATTATCTCAACCCGGGCTTGTCAAAAAAGGATCGCATTGCCAGACAAATCATCCAGGACGCGGAATCGGAAGGCAGGCTAAAACCAGGGCAGACCGTGGTCGAGCTGACCAGCGGCAATACGGGGACAGGTCTGGCAATTGTCTGCGGCATCAAAGGATATCCCTTCGTGGCCGTGATGTCCAAAGGCAATTCCATGGAGAGAGCGCGAATGATGTCCGCGCTCGGCGCAGAAGTTGTCCTCGTCGATCAATTGCCAAACGCCCAACCGGGCCAGGTTTCCGGAGGGGACCTGGAGCAGGTCGAAATTGAGGCTCAGCGCATCGTTGCCGAGCGCAATGCCTTTCGTGCAGATCAGTTTCGCCTGTCAGGCAACTTCCGCGCCCACTATTTACACACCGGCCCTGAATTTATAAGGCAATCCGGTGGAAACATCGATGCATTTTGTGATTTCGTAGGCACGGGTGGCTCATTCGCTGGATGTGCGGCCGCCTTCAAAGCACAGAACCCGTCGATACGCTGTTTCGTGGTGGAGCCGGCGGGTGCGGCCGTGCTTGCCAATGAGCCAGTCACCTACCCTAACCACCGAATTCAGGGAGGCGGCTATTGCATGCCCCATTTACCCCTGGTGCAACCTGATCACATCGATGGTTATCTTAAGGTGACCGACAGCCAAGCCGTTGAACTTGCACGCAGGCTGGCGCGGGAAGAAGGTATTTTCGCCGGATTCTCATCCGGAGCGAATGTGGCTGCAGCGCTTCATTTGCTGCAAACCTCCTTCAAAGGCAAAACCGTTGCCGTGATTCTGTGCGATTCAGGCCTGAAGTATCTGAGCACAGACCTGTGGGGCTGAGCGGTCCTGTTTTAAGTCGAACGGGCGTGTACTCACGGTCTTGATGGCAATCTGGCTGACCACCAACCCTGAACTTATGGGAGCGAGCAAATGATACCTGATACTGCGTGTGGATACTGGGATAAAATGAAAACCTGCCAGGTGGCCATGGCAGATATCACCGAACTTCCCAGCTATCATCGGCAGACGATCCCTGAAGCGTACATGGACAAAATGGGCCACATGAATGTTCGCTATTACATGACCGTATTTGACAGGGCGACGTGGCGCATGTTTGCGGATTATGGACTGGACGACGCCTATTTCAGCACGACAGGCAACGGGGTTTTCATGCTCAAACAGTTCATCCAGTATTTCGCCGAAGTCAGGCCGGACGAAACCGTTGTTGTTTATACCCGTATTCTCGGCCTGACCGATAGACGCATTCAATTGATGCATTTCATGGCCAACCAGGACACCAATGAATTGGCGGCCGTTATTGAATCGTTGATTACGCACGCCAATCTGAAGGTCCGCAGGGCGGCCCCCCTGCCTTCTGAAATAGCCGGCAGACTGCGTTCCCGACTGGATAAAGATCAGCACCTGAACTGGGACGCCCCGGCTTCGGGTATGGTGTAATGTGCGTCCGAAATACGGGCTTGGGGGATGGGCAGATTTAACATCCCGTATTGGAGGCCATAATTATCAACAGATTTCGAAAATTACTTGTTATCCGACAAAGGAGATGAATCATGAGGCTTCCCATCTATCAGGTCGATGCCTTCACGGGTCGGTTGTTCGCGGGAAATCCTGCCGCCGTGGTACTGTGTGAGTCCGAGCTTCCCATTGAAGCCATGCAATCCATTGCAGCGGAGAACAATCTGTCTGAAACCGCCTTTGTCGTCCTCACTGGCAGCAGCCATCAAATTCGCTGGTTCACGCCGACCGTCGAGGTGGATTTATGCGGACATGCTACACTGGCCGCCGCCCACGTGATATTTAACCATCTCAAATTCTCTGGGAAAAAGGTTTCATTTTCCTCGAAGAGCGGCCCATTGCCTGTTCGACGAGATGGCGGGATCCTGTATCTGGATTTTCCTGCCGATGCAATTGCGGCTGTGGAACCCATGGAGGCGTTGATCAGCGGACTGGGTGTCATGCCCGCCGAACTATACCGAGGCCGTGATGATTTTCTCGCCATATATGAAAATGAGGACACTATCGCCAGGCTGGACCCGAACATGGCTATAATTTCCAAGTTGCCCGCAAGAGGAGTCATCGCTTCAAGTGCTGGGGACGAAGTTGACTTTGTGTCCCGATTTTTTGGCCCTCAGTCAGGCGTGCCCGAAGATCCGGTAACCGGCTCGGCCCATACCACCCTGATCCCTTATTGGTCAAAAAAACTGGAGAAGACGCAACTTCGGGCAAGACAGATCTCCAGGCGGGGCGGAGAATTGGCATGCCAAGATCTGGGTCAACGGGTCGAAATTGGCGGACAGGCGGTCACCTATCTCGTGGGAGAAATATTTTTGGATTTTTAAGCCAAGCCCATTTAACACCAACCATTTATTGTTAACCCATCTTCAACTCCTTCTTTTCGGGGCTACATGCTTGGGGGTCATCAACCTTGGGGGTCAAACCTTGCTTGGGGGTCAAGTCTGCTTTTGACTCTTGTGGATGCTTTTCGTCAATTGTTCAATCCGTTTTCCAAGTTTCGAATCGTCATCGATCTGCCGTTTCATTCTTTCAACGATGCTGCTGACCGAACTATATTTTTCAAGGTTGAATTGATCTCCGATTTCCTTAAGTGTGTCATGGCGCATCTTGCGCACTAAGTAAATAGCGCTATTTCTGGGTTCGTTGAACACCCCCCGCTGCGATTTGTAAAGCCCATCGGGTTGGATTCTGTAGAAATCGCAAACGATTTGATTGATCAATTCCACCGATGGGGCGAGTTTTTTTGATTCAGGCACATCTTCGTGCTGCTTCAGGTTGTAGTATTTTCCTTTGACCCAATCCAGGAAATCCGCGGGGCCTATCATTGACGGCCATTTTTTTTCGTCGATAACTGAGGCCACCGATTCTCCACCGCCAGCATCCATGTACTTGCGGTAGTGATATATCCCCCGCTGTCTGTTTTCGGTCAACAACGAGTAGATAAATGCTTTGTTCAGCCATTCCCATTTTTTTGCACCAGACAAATAGGCCTTGTGGCTGCTCCAGGCATAGGCCTCCGGTTTATCGGCAAGACCGGCTTTTACCGGATTGCGATGAATATATCGCACGAGTTGCAACAGGTAGGCATCAGCACTAACGAGAATGGACTTATAGCGCCCCTTGAAAAGTTGCCCTTCGCTGTGATGCCGGCTGTTGAATCGTTGGGTGTATACGCCGTTGATGTGGCGCATGCATCGGGCGATATTGGCATCGGGAGTTTGAACCAGCAGGTGATAGTGGTTGGGCATCAAACAATAAGCGGATATTCGCAGGTTCCACATCTCTGAGGATTCCATCATTACCTGGATGAAAGCCTGAAAGTCGTCTTTGTCGAAAAATACCTTTTCCGATCTTCGGCCCCGGTTCATGACATGATACCAAGCGTCCGGATATTCGATTCTTAAAGGGCGGGACATAGTGAAGAAGATAACAAAATATCAGATAAGAGTCAAAAGCAGACTTGACCCTTTATCTGACCCTTTATTTGCAAAAACAGCTTGGCCACAGTAGCATTTCGATCACCATGGACATATATTGACATTGGATTCCGACGCAGGGCAGGCAGGGGCTGGAGGCGGCGTTCGGCGAGGGTGCGGTTGTACCAGATCGTGGCGATAAGCCACATAAAATCGCATATCAAAAAAAAGGGTCTCAGTAAATCACTGAAACCCTTTCGGATAATTAAAAAGTGGTGCCGAAGGGGAGACTCGAACTCCCACTGGGGAACCCCAACTAGACCCTGAACCTAGCGCGTCTACCAATTCCGCCACTTCGGCACGTTCCAGCCTGATTTCAAAAGGGTTGATTTCAAACTGAAGATGCACTAACTATATTTTTTTGTTTTTCGTGTCAAGCCCATTCTTCCGGTTGGTTGAAAGATCATGAAAATTATACAAGACATCGAAACCATAAAAGAACCATTCAAATCTGCTGTGATCACCATCGGCAATTTCGACGGTGTTCACATCGGCCACCAGGCTCTTTTTCACGAGGTGATCGAAAGGGCCGAGACCATGGACGGTACCGCCGTCGCCATGACCTTCGATCCCCACCCCATCCGGGTGATCACCAGAAACGGCCACCCCCCCCTGATCACCCTGTATGAGCAGAAAGCGGAACTGATCGAAAAAGCCGGCATCGACGTGCTGATCTGCATCCCCTTCACCATGGATTTTGCCGCCTTGTCGGCGCGGACCTTCGTCGAGGAGATCCTGGTGAAACGCATCGGGATGAAGGCCATCGTCGTCGGCCAGGACTATACTTTCGGCAACAATCGCGAAGGCAACGTGGATCTGCTGCGGCGATACGCGGAGGAGTTGGGCTTTACGGTGATCGTGGCGGACTGGATCCAGTCGTCCACCGTCGACAACGATCGCATCAGCAGCACCGCCGTCCGGGAACTGGTCATGGACGGCCAGATCGAAAAAGCCGCCAAGATGCTGGGCCGCAACTACCAGATCCGCGGCACCGTGGCCCACGGCCGGGACCGGGGCGGCAAACTGCTGGGCATCCCCACGGCCAACATCAATCTGCAGGACGAACTGTGCCCCAAGGTCGGCGTGTACGCCGTGATCGTCCATTACGACGGACAACGCTATCCGGGGGTGGCCAACATCGGCTACAGCCCCACCTTCGACGACCATGTATTTACCGTGGAGGCCCACATCCTCGACTTTAAAAAGGACATTTACGGCCAAAAAATCATGGTCAACTTTGTCCAGCGCTTAAGGGACGAAAAAAAGTTTTCCGGCATCGCCGAGTTGGTTGAGCAGATCGACCGGGATATCGTCGAGGCCAGGCAGATTCTGGCCCCCCATTTTGAAAGCTAGACCGACAGCAGGTTGGACCGTGCGTCAATCCCCCCGGGCGTG
>NZ_JBFELV010000086.1:0-15048 GCF_041551955.1 Desulfosarcina sp. | reverse complement strand
GGTGGTCAGCGGGTAGGTGACCTGGTCCTCCACCACCTGCGGTGCCTGGCCGGGGTATTCGGTAAAGATGATCACCTGCACGTCGGACAGGTCTGGAATCGCGTCCAGGGGTGTGCGGGCGATGGCATATATTCCGGCGGCGATCACAAACAAGGTCGCCAGGATCACCAGGAACTTGTTTTTGATGGACAGGTCGATGATTTTCGCGATCATGGCTTGGTTTCCTCGTCAGGAGCTGGCGCGGCACCTGAGCCATCTGAATCCATGGTCAGGCCTTCCATATCCAGGTCGTCATCTTCCATGGTCATGTCGTCCATGTTCAGCTCGTCCATATCCAATTGGTCGGCATCGCCGCCTGAGCCCTTGCTTCGCACCTCGAGCATCTTGGCGATGGCTTCCTTCAGTCGACTTTCGGAATCGAACATGAACTGGCCGGAGAGCACGATTTCATCGCCCGCTTCAAGACCGTCGATCACTTCGAATGTATAATCGTTGCCTTCGACCCCCAGGGTAACCTCCCGGGGCTCGAATTTGCCCTTGCCTCTGGATACGAAGACCCGTTTGCGCACACCGCTGTCGATCACCGCCTCCTGGGGCACCACCAGCCGCTCGCCGGGCAGAGTGTTCTTCAGGTAGACATTGGCGTACATCCCCGGCTTGAGGTTGTCGTCCGGATTGGGAAAAGAGAGCCGCAGCCGGGCCGTGCGTGTCTTGGGATCCAGGTAGGGGTAGATGAAGAGCACTTCGCCTGAGTACCGTTTCCCGGGAATGTAGGCCAGATCCATTTCGGCGGGCATGCCCTGGTGGACCCAGGGCAGTTCGTACTCGTAGATGTCAACATCCACCCACACGGTGGAGAGGTCGGCAATTTCGTACTGGTGTTCACCGGCTTTGACGTAATGCCCTTTAAGGGCGTTTTTCACGATGATAACGCCGGAGGCCGGCGAGAATATGGTGATCGTTTTCTGGATCTCTCCGGCAGCCTCCAAATGGGCAATCTGTTCGTCGGTGAGGTCCCAGTAGGCCAGGCGGGTGCGCGAGGCATCCAGCAGCCGGCTGTCTTTCTTGCGGGAACCACCGTTAAGCCCCTTTTGCTGCTGAAGGGCGATGAGGTATTCCTGCTGGGCGGTGAGCAGATCCGGGCTGTAGATATCAAACAGCGGCTGGCCTTTTTCCACCCGTTCCCCCACAAAATCCACGTAGAGCGTTTCGATCCACCCGTTGAACTTGACGTTTACCGAATAGAGTCCGGTTTCATCGGTGGTGATGGTCCCGAAGGTGCGGATCGTTTTGGAGATGCTTTTCTTCTCTACGCGACCCAGCCGCACACCCATGTTCTGCTGGGTTACGGGATCGATGCGGATGGTGGAACTAGGATCCTTCTCCTCTCCTGCTTCCTCGTAAACCGGCACCAGGTCCATGCCCATGGGCGACTTGCCCGGCTCGTTGCGGATGTAGGTGGGATCCATGGGCGCCGCCCAGTATTTGATCTTCTTGCCAGTCTTGGGGTCCACCATGCCGGCCTTGAGCGCTTCTTCGGCGTGGGCGGTTGCCTGCAGCAGGAAGCTGGGAAGAGACGTCCGGTCCTGGATCAGCGTTGCAGGCGCGTTCAGGGCAACTCCGATAACCGCTGCCGCAAAGGCGATGATGATCGGTTTGGCAAACATGGGTGGTTATCCTTTCTTGATTTAAACTTCACGATAATCTGGTAAAAAGCCCCCTCACCCTGTCCCTCTCCCCAAAGGGGCGAGGGGACGTTGACACGACCCTCATTGATCGATGAAATCGAGCGACATGACATCACCTCCCTCTCCCATTGAGGGGAGAGGGCCGGGGTGAGGGGGGTTGACGAGTCATGGCAACGAGACGCCCACCCGGCGCTCCAACTCAGCCCATGCAACCCCCAGGTCGCTGTTGCGCCTCTCACCGGCCAGGTTGACATCCAGCCAGCCGGTGTAGGAGCTGATCACATCGGCAAACGAGACACTGCCCGATTCATACGCCCGGGTGGATACGTCCAGGGATGTCCGGGACAATTCCAGCAGCCGGTTCTTGTACAGAGACCGCTCTCGCCGGGCCCTGTCCAGATCGAACCAGGCGGTTCGCACCATCAGCCGGGTGCGTGCCTCGGCATCCGCGAGATCGGCTCGCAGGGCGTCGAGCTTTTTTCGGGTTTCACGGAGGTAGGTATCCTGGGTACCGAACCATGCATTCTTGGGCAAGCCCTTGCCCCGCGTGGGTGACACCGTTGCAGCAAAGGTCGGTTTCATTGCGTCGCTGCCCACCTGGACAACGGCCTCGTCAGGGAAGAGCGAATAGTTCTGGGAAAAGGCCGGTTGAATCATGGTTTCAGCCATCTCCACCATCCGCTCCATCTTGCCCACCATGGCTCGCATGCGATTCAGCTCTTGGCGTTTTTCCAACGCCAACGCATAGAGGGGGTCCAGTTGTGGAATCGACATGGGGGGAGTGGGGGTGTCAGGCCAACCCATAGCATTCCCCGGCCTCAGGTCCATCAGTGCCAGCAGTTCGCTTTCCAGGTTAACCCGCTGCTCCTTCAAGGTGGCCAGTTGCTCCTGAAGTTTTTCACGGCCGATACGTATCTTGACCACATCCTGGTAGCTGGTTTTGCCGGCACCGTAACGGGTGGTGGCCACCGACTCCAGTTGGTTCAGGCGATCGAGGGTGTCCCGGGTGATCCGATGCGCCCGGTGAATGTAAAGCAGATTCCAGTATGCCTTGGTGCCCTGGGCCATGATGTCGCGGCGGATTAAGTCCAGGGTCTGTTTTTCAGCTTCCACATTCTTTTCCGCCACCTGGCCCTTCAAAGCGGTTACACCGGGAAAAGGAAATTTCATCTGAATATTGTCAGCACCTCGCATGGGCCCTACCCCGGCCATCACGCTTTCCGTGAATGCCGAGTACTGACGCAGGATGTCGTCCAGTTGAGTCACCTGATCAAATCCTTCCAGGGCGGCCTTGAAGCGGTCCTGAGCACCTTTTACGGAAGGATTGCGCAACAGAATCAGGGACTGGACCGTCTGCAGGGAAAAGGGGGAGGTCAACAGATTCAAGGAAATAGCGTCATCGGTGGCGGCCTCGATCACAGCGGGTTGGACATCAGTCCCCCCAACTGACAATGCCGTCTCATCCATTGCCTTCTCCCAACGATCCCGCAACCTTTCGATGGTTGCCGTTTCGGTTTCGAAGGCGTCCGATTCACTGGTGATCGGCGTTACGGGCGCCTGCGCCTGCTGCATCATGGCTGGCGGCGCATAGGCATCCATGTCCTGTTTCAGATCCCGATATCCGCAGGCTGCCAGGCCGATTGCCCAGATCAGTGCCATTCCGGTGAGAACCATCTGCAGGATCTTCATGGCTGCTCCTTTCCGGCAGGTTGCGTGAGAATTTTCACCTCACCGGTCAGGTGCGTGCCCGCCATGCGTTCAAGCCGCGCCAGGTTGATGCCATAGTCTGCCTTGGCGCGGGCCAGGGCCAGTTGAAAATTGTACCAGACCGACTGGGTTTCGATGAAATCGGTAAACGAGGATTCTCCCTCCCGGTACCAGACTTCCGCGATTTCCATGGACCGGGCCGCCTGGGGAACCAGGCTTGTTTCATAGAGGGTTACTATCCGCTGAGCATTGCGGGCCTTGAAAAAGAGGGTACGGATCTTAGTTCGGACGGCGTTGACACGTACTACTTTTTCCGCTCGGGCCATGGACTTTTCGGCCATGGCCTTGTTCACACGACTGTTGTTCGTGCCGAACCACAGCGGGATGGAGATGCCCGCCTGCAAGCCGATGGCGTCCCGTCCGGCATCCTGCGGCTGGACAGGTACATCTGGCTCGCCGATACCGGCGTAGAACAGCCCGACCTTAAAGTCCGGCATATTTTGGAATCGTGCCAGGGAGACTTTGGTGTCACCTTTATCGACACCCACCTGGGCCATGAGGATCTCCTCCTGATTGGCTTCAGCCAACCCATAGATGGTTTCCACGTCAGTGGACAGCGGTGATAGAACCGGCGCCTCCAGCCGGCCCACGGCCGATTCGGGAGGTCGGTTCAACAGCCCGTTGAGACGAACCACCTCTGTCTGCTCCAACTCCTCCAGCAACAGGGCGTCATATTGGAGTTGTCCGGATTGGGACTGGGCCTTGATTACATCGGTGAGGGTGGCCCGGTTGTCGGCGTGAGCGGTTTCGCTGATCCTTCGAAGGTGGTCCAGCAGGCGGGCGTTGTGTTCGGTGATCGTTTTGGCCTGTCGGATGTACCCCAGTTCGAAAAAGGACTCCCGGACCGCCAGGAGTGTCTCCTTGACCGCCATGTCCAGTTTGAGGCGAGCGATGCGAGCGTCGGCGGCCACCAGTTCGCCTGCTTTTGAAAGCTTCCCGGGAAAGGGGATCATCTGGGAAATCTGGGCATTCCAATCCTGAGGCCCCAGTCGGGTCTCGATGGGTTCGGGAAACCAGGTGACCATCAACTGGGGGTCCGGGTAGCCCGTCGTGACCCGATAGTTTTCCACTGCCGCCCGCCACGCCTCGCGCGCCTGCTGGATTGACGGATTGTTGGAATACGCCTGCTCGACAAGATCGGCCAATCGGATGGTATCGTTTTGGAACGGAACTTGGCCGGCGGTTGGACGGTCTAGATCACCGGCCATTGCGATTGCGGCTATCAACTGCGTGATCACCAGCAGCAGGACGAGGGCGCTTCTGAAAAACAACCACAGATACCCTGTGGCTGCCGGCTGGAAAGGGCTTCGGGATAACAGGTGATCCATAAAATTCTCCTGGCGTTGATTGAAAACGAGCGAGCGGTGCCGCCTCGCCACTCTTGATAGGTACAATCAATAGCCGTGCCAGAATCTCAACATACTGTTATCAATAGGATTAAACTTTTGGGTGAGATTAAAAGGGAGATAAGTGCGTAAATTTTACGCATAATGGCGCGTGCGAAATGAAAAGTGCGTAAATAGTTATCAGCAAACCATGCCACCCTTAACCCCGCATGCAGAGATAAAACGAAGCGGCATGCTAACGAAAGATTCGACCAATTCCGCACGGTTAACCCGAAATCACCCACGCATCCTAGACCCGCAAATGACGGCGTGGTATGGATATTGAATGATTACGGGAAGAAACAGAAACCATAGGGGAGACGACCATGATCAAAGCGAATAGAAACCTGAACCTGCGGCCGATGCTGATCGCCGTATTGATCGCTGCGGGGCTGATCATTTCGGGTCCCGGTGGTGCCTACAGCCATGGCGGAAAAACCCACACTGAAAACCCGTTCTCTGCACTCGAGGCCGTCCAGAAGGCAACCCAGCTTTTCGATCGCCTGATCGTCTCCGGAAAATTGCCCGAAGCGTGGGAAACCGGCCTGTCATCCATCCACGTATCCGTCCGCAGCACTGAAAACAACCGCGAAACCGTGGTCCAGTTCAAACGGTCAGGCGGTGATCCGGAGAGCGTCTATTTTTACTTCGATCGTCAGGGGGAGTATTCGGGATCGAATTTTTCAGGGGAATAAGGAGATGCAGGCATGGAATCAAATCCCATAGACCGGCAGCAGGCCCAATGGATGACGCTGGCACGGATGCCCACTCCCGCCAAGGCCCTGGCCACCTGCATCATCGTGGTTATGGCTATCGGCATGCTGGGCGCACTGGGTCAAATCATCATCCATGACATTATTCCGACCTTTTACTCAAAATCC
Organism: Desulfosarcina sp.; assembly: GCF_041551955.1. Classification (GTDB taxonomy): domain Bacteria; phylum Desulfobacterota; class Desulfobacteria; order Desulfobacterales; family Desulfosarcinaceae; genus Desulfosarcina. The sequence goes on along the minus strand of NZ_JBFELV010000086.1, from coordinate 9,327 downwards.
GTAAAGGAGTACACGGGATCACCGTCAGGTGACCGTCATGCCGGCATGAACCACAACGCCCCAACCCCGTCCGGAACCGACCGGGGTGACCTGTTTGCCGACTTGGCGGCCGTTGAAACAAAACCGGCCAAACCGTTTTACCAGCAGGAACAATTTGTCTGGACCCTGAAATGGACCCACATCCACTTGTTCGGCATGAGCATGATTTTCATCTTCGTGGGGGCCATCACCATCTGGCTGGACGCCGGTTCCGCCCTGCGCAGCTGGCTGGTGGTGCTGCCTTTTATCGGGGTGCTGATCGACATCCTGGCCATGTGGCTGAAAGCCTTTATATCGCCTGCCTTTTTCTGGCTGCACGTGCCCGGTGGAGGCCTGTTTGCCGTGGTATTTGCCTATGTATCGCTGCGGGCGCTGTGGGAGATGTGGTTTAAGCCCGGGCAATAAACGCTGCCAAGATGAGCGCGTCTGATCAACAAGCCCGCAGCAAGCCGCATCGCGGTTCAAATGCAGTGTCTTTTAGTCGGGTGGGTCAGCCAGCCAAGAATGGAGATGGTACTATGTGTACAACACCAAATACAGAAAGTAATCGGCGCAAGGATCCCGTCTGTAACATGACGGTATCAAGTGACTCCGAATTCACTTACCATCACGCGGGCGAGCATTATTATTTCTGCAGCCAACACTGCATGCACAAATTCAAAGAACAGCCGGAACAGTACCTGAACAAGAAGACCTCGCCATCTCTTGAAACACAAAGTGAGACATCAACCTACACATGCCCCATGCATCCTGAAATTCGACAACAGGGTCCGGGTACTTGCCCCAAGTGCGGGATGGCGCTGGAACCAATCACCTTCAGCGTTGAAGAGAAAAATGAAGAGCTCATCGACATGAGCCGTCGCTTCTGGGTCTGCACCGTGCTGGCGCTGCCGGTATTTTTCCTGGCCATGATTGCGGACATGATGCCTGGATGGTTACCGGACTGGCTGTCGATGCAAGCGGTCCAATGGATTGAATTTACCTTGGCAACACCGGTTGTCTTGTGGGGCGGGTGGCCCTTTTTTGTTCGCGGCTGGCAATCCGTCCAGACCTGGAATCTCAACATGTTCACCTTGATCGCTTTAGGCGTTTCAGTGGCTTGGCTATACAGCGTAGCGGCCTTGTTATTTCCGCAGGTTTTCCCACCCGTTATGCAGATGGAAGACGGCTTGGTAGCTGTCTACTTCGAGGCGGCAGCCGTGATCACCACCCTAGTGCTTCTGGGGCAGGTACTGGAACTGCGTGCCCGCTCACATACCAATGCGGCCATTAAGATGCTTCTCGGACTTGCTCCGAAAACAGCACGCATTTTGAGAGACGACGGGTCGGAAGAGGATATCCCGCTGGACCAGGTGCAGCCCGGCGACACCTTGCGGATCCGTCCCGGCGAGAAAGTACCGGTAGATGGAACGGTCACCGATGGCGAAAGCAACGTAGACGAGTCCATGGTCACGGGTGAGCCCATCCCGGTGGCCAAGTTTGCCGGCGAGAAACTTTTCGGCGCGACGGTAAATGCAACGGGAAGTTTGTTGATGCAGGCGGAAAAAGTCGGTTCGGATACATTGCTGGCCCAAATTGTAAATATGGTTGCCGAAGCGCAGCGCTCGCGGGCGCCCATTCAAAAATTGGCGGATGTCGTGGCCGGTTATTTCGTGCCTGCCGTGGTAGGCGTTGCCGTGACCGCATTTACCGCCTGGTGGGTCTGGGGACCGGAGCCGCGCCTGGCACACGCGGTTGTCAATGCCGTTGCCGTACTCATCATCGCCTGCCCGTGCGCGCTTGGCCTGGCTACTCCCATTTCGATCATGGTGGGAACGGGGCGCGGGGCGATGGCCGGCGTTTTAATCAAGAATGCTGAGGCCCTTGAGGGTATGGAAAAAGTCGATACGCTGGTTGTGGACAAGACCGGTACCCTGACCGAAGGCAAACCAAAACTGGTCGCAGTGCACGCAGAAGAAGGATTTTCAGAGGATAAAATATTGCGCCTGGCCGCCAGCCTCGAACGGGCCAGCGAACATCCTTTGGCCGAAGCGATTGTGCGTGGTGCGGAAGATAGAGGCATTGAACTGTTAAAGGCCACAAACTTTCAGTCCATTACCGGCAAAGGTGTTACGGGTGAAGTCGATGGATCGGCGGTGGCGGCAGGCAACCTGCAACTGTTGGAAAGCCTGGATATCAACGTGGGCGACCTGGCGCTGCAAGCGGACAGACAACGCGGCCAGGGCCAGACGGTCATGTTGATTGCCATTGATCATAGGGCAGCGGGTTTAATCGGGGTGGCCGACCCCATCAAAGCGTCAACCGCCGAAGCCATTCGCGATCTGCATGCCGAAGGTATCAACATCGTGATGCTCACCGGTGACAGCCGTACGACCGCGAAAGCCGTTGCTGACAAGCTGGAGATCGACCAGGTCCATGCCGACGTATTGCCTGAACAAAAAGCAGACTGGGTCAAGCAGCTTCAAGCAGATGGCCATATCGTCGCCATGGCCGGTGACGGTGTTAACGATGCCCCTGCACTGGCTCAGGCCCAAGTCGGTATAGCCATGGGCACAGGTACCGATGTGGCCATAGAAAGTGCCGGTGTGACGTTGGTCAAAGGCGATTTGCGCGGTATCGTCCGGGCCAGGCGATTGAGCCGGGCCACCATGCGTAATATCAGACAGAATCTATTTTTCGCCTTCGTCTATAACACGGCGGGTGTCCCGATTGCCGCAGGCGTGTTGTATCCATTTTTTGGATTGCTTTTATCGCCCATGATAGCTGCGGCAGCGATGAGCGTCAGCTCCGTTTCCGTGATTGGCAATTCGCTCAGATTGAAACGGGTGCCAATATAAAACGTGATTTTTTTAAACGGTCTTTGAATTACCTGAAACCTGCTTATCCTTGTGTGCGAAAAACGGTCCGTTGTGGGTACCCCATCCGTAACAAGCTGAGAGGCGCCTATGTCCAGACCAAAAACGATTCTACACTTAGCCGCTATCGTCCTGCTGCTTGCTGCTTGTGCGGTGCCCGTATGGGTGCCACCGGCGCACCATCCAGCCGCCCCGGGTGCCCAGGACGGCACCAGAACAAGCCCCACCGCCTTGAAGCGATATCGTGAAGCTTCCGCAGCGGTGGAAACAGCCAATCCGTCACAATCCGATACCCCCAAATCCGACAGCGAGTCCGATAAGGGGAACAAGAAGGATAGCCATCACGATCACGGCGACCAGGATGTCAAGCCATGAATAATGTTGACCCATTCCTTCGCGCGGTTGCTGTTGCTTTGCTGTTGGTGCTGACGGCCTGCACCGCTGTTTCCAGGGAAGACGTTCAGGATCAGGTTACCCGAACGGTTGCTCAACGCATGTCCCAACCGGTCGACTGGCCTGTGGAAACACTTGAGGAACAGCGAGTTCAGGACAAGGTACGCCGGATGCTTGACGATACGCTCACGGTCGAAGAAGCAGTAGCTATCGCCATGCTGAATAATCGTGAGTTGCGCGCGGTGCTGAGCCGGGCCGAAGTAGCCCGTGCCGACCTGGTGCAGGCCGGGTTGCTTGACAACCCGGTGTTCGGCATATCGATTCTGGATGGCACGGCCGGGACGCAGATCGAGTATTCGCTCTTTATGGATTTCCTGGATGTGTTCACCCTTTCGGCGCGTAAACATCTTGCCGCCGGCGAGCTGGAACGCGCCCGACTGGAGGTGGCCCAGGCCGTTCTCGACCTGGCTGCCGAGGTCAAGCAAAACTATTATGCCCTGTTGGCTGACCGGCAGATGTTGGTGCTTTACGACCAGGTCCTTGACGCAACCGGTGCGGCTGCCGAGCTGGCACGCAGACAATATGCCGCCGGCAACCTGAGTTTGCGAGCACAATCCCTGCATCAATCCTTTTTTGCCCAGGCGGCCCTGGAAGCCGCACGAGCGGAATCAAGCTACGCCTCGGATCGTGAAAAGATCAATCGACTGCTTGGACTGTGGGGGCCGATGACGGCATGGCAGCTCCCGCCAACGCTACCAGAACCGCCCTCAGGGCTTCCGGCCGTCGCCGATCTTGAACGTCAAGCCATGACCACGCGCCTGGATCTGGCGGCGCGGCAGTCCCAAGTGCAAGTAGCGCACATGATGCTGGGTTATGCCCGACAGTTGCGTTGGTTATCCCTCTTCGGATTGGGCTTTACGGTGGAACGTGACGTGGACGGTAATTACACGCGTGGCCCCGACCTGGTGATTGGTTTGCCAATTTTTAATCGCAGCCAGGGCCGCATGGCCAGGCTAGAAGCCGAGCTATTGGCGGTTGAAAACCAATATGCGCAAATGGCCATTGACCTTCGGGCACAGGTGCGCGAAGCCGATACGCGGTTGAACGCGGCCCATGACCGGCTGACCCATTTTCGTGAAGCGATTTTACCGCTGGCCGATCGCGTGTTGGACGAAACACTCAAGCTATATAACGGTATGCTGGTGGATGTGTATGAACTGCTCGATGCCAAAGCATCCCAAATCAGTGCGGTGCGCGACTACATTGGCACCTGGCGCGATTTCTGGATTGCCTGGACCGATCTCGAGCGGGCTATCGGAGCGGCGCTTCCGGTCGATGGGCAACCGGCACGGTGAACCTTGCAACACTTTCCCATGGAGTCAATCAACCATGCTAACCCGCAGACAAATACTGAAAACCGGCGCATTGATGCTCGCTGGCGGTGCGGTCAGTGCGGTATTCCGCAAGGCCACTGCCGCTGAACAGGCCTCGGCGGTTACCCAGCCACCGCTTGCGGCGTCTACCGGCGATAGGTACGCCCCCGTTGTCACCCTCAACGGCTGGAGCCTGCCCTGGGCTATGGAGAAAGGTGTCAAAGTGTTCCACCTGATTGCCCAACCGGTAAAACGCGAGTTTGCACCCGGCATGGTGGTCAACTGCTGGGGCTACAATGGCTCCACCCCTGGGCCGACCATCGAGGCGGTGGAAGGCGATCGCATCCGCATTCTGGTATCCAACCACTTGCCCGAACATACGACCATTCACTGGCACGGCATCTTTTTGCCCAACGGCATGGACGGCGTTGGAGGCCTCACCCAACCACACATCAAGCCGGGTGAGACGTATGCATATGAATTTACGCTGCGCCAAAATGGAACCTACATGTACCACCCCCACGCCGACGAAATGGTGCAGATGGCGCTGGGCATGTACGGTATGTTCATCGTGCATCCGCGCAAACCCGACCCGGTGCGCATCGACCGCGATTACTGTTTCATGCTGCACAACTTCGCCGTGCATGCCGGCACGGCCACACCGGACCCTTCCGTGATGACCGATTTCAATATGTGGACCTTCAATAGCCGCGTCTTTCCGGGCATCGATGCCCTGGTGGCGCGCACCGGCGAGAGGGTGCGGGTGCGCGTGGCCAACCTGTCGATGCACGAGCATCCCATTCACATCCACGGTACGGCCTTCGAAGTGACCGGTACCGATGCGGGATGGATACCGCCGTCGGCACGCTACCGGGAAACGACCATGCTGGTGCCAGTAGGCAACATCCGCGTCGGAGAATTCATCGCCGACGCGCCCGGTGACTGGGCGCTGCACTGCCACAAGTCGCACCACACGATGAACGCCATGGGACATGAGATCGCCAACATGCTCGGCGTGGATCACCACGACATCGCCCGCCGCATCCGCAAACTGGTTCCAGGCTACATGGCCATGGGTGAGACCGGCATGGCCGAACACGCCGCGCATGCCTTGGTTGGACACATGCCGCTGCCTGAAAACACGCTGCCCATGATGATGGGGCAAGGCCCTTTCGGCCCGATCGAGATGGGCGGCATGTTCACCATGATAAAAATCCGTGACCGGCAAAAACCAGGCGACTACACCGATCCCGGCTGGTACCAACACCCCGAAGGCACCGTTGCCGTAAGGCTGCCTGGCGAGCCACCTAAACCCATCGTACAAGGGTTCAAACCAACACCAACGCCCGACAATCCGCCTGGATGAACGTAACCATAATAAATCATTAGCTATAAGCGAGGAAGGAACATGCTATGAAAATAAAGAGGATGGCCGCATTTATCGCTTGTATATTCACCTTCGGTTTACCCTATGCATGGGTCGCGGGCAATCCTGCAACGAGCAACGCCGATCAGATCCACCGCGGGGTCGGGGTCATCGAAACCATAGATGCGATAAAGGGCACGGTGACCATGGAGCACGACCCCATCGAATCTCTGAATTGGCCCAAAATGGTGATGACCTTCACGACCAAGGATCCGGCCCAGCTCAAAGACCTCAGGGAGGGGGACCAGGTCGAATTCGACCTGGTGCAAAGTGAAAAGGTGTATCTCATCACCCGCATTGAGCGGATGCGTTGACCGATATGGTCTAACGCCGATTGAACTGGATTTTTGGTAGGCCGCTTCACCATCCGGATGGATGCCGGATCCGACCCCACGCGCTCGTCCGGTAGAACGGCCCTTTATCAGGGCGCTGGTCGACAAATTGGCCAGGTTCCAGAAATCCTTTGTATCACCCGCTTTTTTGCTGGCTGCATGCGTCCGGCGGGGGGGGGCTGTTTGCCCCCCTATTCACCGACGTCTCGCTGCGGGCGCTGTGGGAGATAGGATTTAAAGCCATGCTGGCAGCAAGCCGTCGGTAATCCTGAATACCATTCACCTGGTTGATTGATTCACAACTATTGCTTCATTTTCCGTGGAGTTTTTTATGAACCGCCGAGACCGCTGAGGTCATTTTTAATAATAAGCCTTTGCATTTCTTTGCGTCCTCTGCGTGCTCAGCGGTGAAATTTTTTACCGTATCCGTATTCATGAAATGGTGTAGTTTACAGCGCGTATTTTTCTCCGCCCCATCCCCCTTCGCCGGTTAGGTGCGCAAAAAATTTGCACTTGCCCCGTTGCCGTATTATTCTTTTGGAACGCTTTAGCGGCTCGAGCAACCACCTTCAACGAAGGAACGGTTCGACCATGACAGTTGTCCCCCGTCGACATCTCTATCTGACGGCCCTTGCCATTCTGCTTATCGTTCTGCTGCTGCTGGTCTTTATCAGTGTCTCCACCTACCGCAACTTCAACCGGGAAAGAGACGCCGCCATGCAAACGGTCCGGCGCCAGGCGTTGACACTGATCAATGCCCTGGAAGCCGGAGCCCGGGCCGGCATGATGATGCAGATGGTCGGAAAAGACGCCATTGGAAATCTGGTCCACGAAATCGGCAGGTCCGGCGATGTCATCTACCTTTACCTGGTCAACGCTGACGGCGAGGTGGTGCACCACTCCACCCCCTCCCTGGAAGGCACCCGGGCCCTGTGGCACCCCGATTTCGAGCGGGCCGGGGACGTCCGCGCCCGGGTCCGCCGCCTGGCTGGCGACGTCCACGTTTATGAGGTGGCCAAACCCTTTGCTCCCATGGGCAGCCATCCGGCCGTCACCTTGCCTTCATCCGGGGATCCCTCAGCCGTATCACAGACGCATTTCCATTCCCGCGCCACCGTGTACCTGGGAATGACCATGGCCGCCTATGAAGCCGCCCGGCAGTCGGATCTGCAGCATGCCATGATCATGGGCGGCATCGTTCTGGCGTTGGGCGGCGGCGTGATCTACTTTTTTATCGTGATCCGAAGCTATTACCTGCTCAGCCGGACCCTGCAGGAAACCCGGGACTACACCCGGCAGGTGCTCGCCAGCATGGCCCACGGCGTGTTGAGTATCGACACCGCTGGAAAGGTGGTCACCTCGAATCAGCAGGCGCTGTTCCTGCTGGGCCTGCCGGCAACGACGATCAACCCCCTCGACCTGAAAACGGTTTTCGACTTTCAGGAAACCGGTATCGTCCGGACGATCCACCGGGGCGTGCCCGTGATGAACCGGGAGATTCGGTATCAACGGAACAAAGGGGATTGGCTGCCGCTGCTCCTGACCGTGACGCCGATTCAGGATGAAGCCGGCAACCGCAGCGGCGCGGTGGTCGTGATCAGGGATCTGAGCCAGATCAAACGGCTGGAGGAACAGGTGCGACGAGCCGAAAAACTGGCCGCGGTGGGGCGGCTGGCCGCCGGCGTAGCTCACGAGATCCGCAACCCGCTCAGTTCCATACGCGGATTCGCCTACCTTTTGGGGCGGGGCCACGGAGAAGAGACGCCCGAACGGGAATACGCCGATGTCATGGTGCGTGAAATCGACCGCATCAACCGCGTCGTGACCGACCTGCTCAATTTTTCGCGGCCCATGACCCTGGAACCGGAGATCACCATGCTTCCCGAACTCATCGATCACGTGGTTTCCCTGGTTTCCGCCGATGCGAAAAAGCATGGCGTTGAGATCCAGATTGCTTGTGAACCCAGCATCCCGCGCATGACCCTGGATCCTAACCAGATCACCCAGGCCCTGCTCAACCTGATGCTCAATGCCATCAACGCCATTGAAAGGGGAGGCGTTGTGGACATCCGGGCGTCCACGGTCGATGAAGGCGCAGGGGTGGAAATCCAGGTGACGGACAACGGCCAGGGAATTGATCCGGATGTTCAGGATAAAATTTTCGAGCCCTTTTACACCACCCGCGAGCGGGGCACCGGCCTGGGATTGGCCATGGTGCGTAAAATCGCCGAGAATCACGACGGCACCATCAATGTGGAAAGTCCGCCGCCGGAAAAAAACAGCGGCACCCGATTCACCCTCTCACTGCGCAATATGAAGGCAACCCCATGACCGCCAGAATCCTTGTTGTAGACGACGACGCCTCGCATCGGACCATGCTGAAAGCCGTCCTGTCGGCCGAAGGCTACCAGGTGCAGGAGGCCGATGACGGCGACGCGGCCTGTCTTGCCGTGGAAAAGATGATTTTCGATCTGGTGCTCATGGACCTTCGCATGAAACGCCTGCACGGCGATGCCGCCCAGAAAAAGATGCACGAGATCAGTCCCGGCACCCCGGTGGTCATCATGACCGCCTACGGTTCGGTGCGGTCAGCCGTAAGGGCGCTGAAGGCCGGGGCTCACGATTACCTCACCAAACCCATCGACGTCGATGAACTGAAACTGATGGTGGTCAAAACCCTTCACCACCTCCGGCTTGAAGAAGAAAATATCAACCTCAAGGAGCGATTGGAAGCGCGCTTCGATTTCGGGGACATCATCGGCCGCAGCCCCTCCATGCGAGAGCTCTTCGAAACCCTGTCCCTGGTGGCCCCTTCGGAGGCGACGGTTCTGATCCAGGGGGAAAGCGGCACTGGCAAAGAGCTGGTGGCCAACGCCATCCACCACAACAGCCCCCGCAAGGATCATCCC
>NZ_JBFELV010000085.1:0-15228 GCF_041551955.1 Desulfosarcina sp. | reverse complement strand
GCGGTGGCGGTGGCGCCAGGGCCGCGCCCTGGGGATCTTTGAGAAACGCCACGACGTCGTGCAGGTGATGGGCCGTGAGCAGCCGCTGACGCGGACCGATGCCAGCTTCGGCCGCGTTGACCGCGGGTATCAGCAGCCGGCGCTTGCCGGTGAAGATGATGGTCTGGCCGCGATCGAGCACGCGACCCCCCGCGGCCATCAGCGCGAAACCATCCGGGATGTCTACCTGGTGCCCCACCACAGTGACGCGATCACCGTTTATCCGCCGGTTTTGGAAGCGATCGCCGATGCCGACATCATCATCCTGGGGCCGGGCGACCTGTTCACCAGCATCATCCCCAACCTCATCGTTCCCGGCCTGCGGGAACAGCTCAGTGCCGTGTCCGCGCCCATTTATCATGTAGTCAACATCATGACCAAATTTGGCGAAACGAACCACTTCCAGGCAAGCGATTTCATCTCTACCTTAGAAGGTTTCACCGGCCGGAAACTCAGCGGCGCCATGGTCAACACGCGAAGACCCGATGACCGCCTGCTGAGTCTTTATCGCCAACAGAAAGCCGAATTTGTGAACGTCGGCTACCTGGATGAAGGTTGTCAACTGTTTCTGGAAGACCTGCTTGAAACATCGGGAGACGTCATCCGCCACGACCCGGAAAAGCTGGCCGGGTTGATTGAAAGAATCATAGCCGGCGGTCCTTTTGCCACCTGATGGGGTCAACGAGCCCCTGTCAATCAGGTTGTCCGGTGGCGATTGCCTGCCATCTGGCAAATATGCCTCTGGCAATCCACAAATCCGCCTGGGTGGTGATCTTGATGTTGTCCGGGTCACCGGGCACCACGATCACTCGCTCTCCGGCGAATTCGGCCATGGAGGCGTCGTCGGTGGCGGTGATTCCGCGCTGGGCGGCCAATTGGTAGGCACCTCGGATCAAGTCGATGGAAAAGGTTTGGGGGGTCTGGGCAAGGCGGACCAGTTGTCGGTTGAGGGTGCCGACGATCATCCCGTCGGCGCCCACCTGTTTCAAGGTGTCGGTAGCCGGTATCCCCGGAATGCATCCACCGGTTTCCCTGACGCCGGCAAGGCAGGCATTCATGAGAGAGAGACGCACGAATGGACGCACGGCATCGTGGATCATGACGGTGCCGTCGGCAACGTCTATGGCGCTGAGGCCGTTGAGTACCGAGTCCTGCCGCCGGTGTCCACCGGCAACCAGTTGAACGTCATGCACCAGGGAAAGTGGCGCCAGCACGTCAGCACGGCACCGCTTAAGGTCATCTTCCGGAACCACGAGAACGATGCGGTCCAGATCGGGGTGCCGGTCAAAGGCCAACAGCGTATGGGCGACAATCGGCATACCGCTCAGCTTGAGATATTGTTTTCTCACCGCTGTCTTCATACGGGAGCCGCTTCCACCGGCGACAATGACGGCACAGATCATTTCAGGTAGCTCAATTCGCCGGGCAACGGCACGCCTTTGCCCATGGTATCTTCCCCGTAATTGACCCCGGCCAGGATCTGAAGGGCAGCCAGGGCCCGGGTGTCTCCCTCAAATGTCACCTCGGTGATCTTCTCTTTTTGAATTTTTCCACCCGCCCATTGAATGTCCAGCACGCTGCTGGCGTCGAACCGGTCTTGACCGACCACCAATTCAACCTGTCCCCCGAAATGCTGAACAATCTTGGCCACCAGGAGACTGGGCCGGCTGTGAAATCCCAGCTTGACTGGAATCCCTACGGTTATGGCGGAACGTTCGATGTTTTCGTTGAGAATTTCACGCGCCAGTTTCTTGCCGGAGTTGAGGTACTGGCAGGCATAGTATAGACCGTAATTGATGGTTCGGTCCAGCAGGACGACCGGGTCCACCAGGGACGCCAGTTTATCCTGAACCCGTTTGTAAGTGTTTTTATAGCCGGCTTCGTGAAGGTGTCTTTCATAAAAATGAAGCAGGCGCCCCATCATCTGCAGCAGATGAAAGACAATAGAAAAATAACTTCTCAGCGATTTGAGTTTGCGGTCACCGAACCGGAACCCCCCGTGAATCACATAGGTGTCGAAGGAGGACTGCAGGTTGTGCACCAGCATTTCGAAGCGGCGGATCTGCACCTCGTTCACCGTCTCGGGCACGAGAGCAGCGATCTCGTCATTTCCGTAAGGCTCGTAGAACCCCATCGGGTCGAAGCTGGCAGCGATGGAAAGAAACTCGCTGGCGATTTTTACGATGTTCCGTTTTTGAACATCCTTGGCATCATCGTCGATGTCGTATTTGAGCATCTCACCGGTGGTGATGCCGGGAAAATCCTCCGATCCGAAAGCGTCCACCGGCATGGTGATGTTCAGCCGCGAGGCCTCGTCTATGATCACCGGAGCCAGGTTCCGCAGGGCATCATTCAGAAAGGTGATGGTTTTTTCCCCCTGTTCCCGAAACGCCTCGGTATCCGGGATTTCGTAGAATATTAGCCGGTTTAAGATATGCTTCTGGCAGTAGGCCCCAAGGCTCAAGTGCCTGACAGTGGCACACAACTCCCGATACAGGTACCAGTCCTCACTGTTCTTGGCCCCGTGAAAGTCGAGGAAGTCTTCCAGCACCTGCGAGGTGCTGATCAGCTTGGAATACAATTTTTTGGTAAACACGTGGTTGGGTGTCTGCCGATTGGAGATATAGATGCAGCATTTCAGGTAATCTAAAGAGAAGATTCTGACCTTTTCGGAAAAAGAGATTTCACAAAAGGGATCGTTCACGTTGCGCTCCGTAATCAGGGTTCAAAGGTTCAAGGTTAACAGAAAAGCGTAACCGCGTATGCCGCGCCGGATGCCTAACCCATGGACCGGGAAAGTAAAGGGGCCCCCTGGGATTGATTGAGTACAACATGTCATAAGTGCACGTCCGGCCCCTGAGGGCCGGGATCCTGACGTTGAACGCGGAACCCTGAACCGCTGAACGGCTGCAAAGAACGAAATAGCGGTCGGAGCAGCCCGTAAGCCGAATTCTGTTCCCCCGGCCGGTTACCCGGATCGCGGGGGCGGCGATCATTCATCTGGGATGCCGATTGCCCGGCACCTCGTGCGACCTACCCGGGAGCTTGGACGGGCAGCCCTTCGACGCTCCCCTATTTGGTCTTGCACCGGGTGGGGTTTACCTAGCTTCCCCGGTCACCCGGAGAACTGGTGCGCTCTTACCGCACCGTTTCACCCTTACCCTGCCGAAAACGGCAGGGCGGTCTGCTTTCTGTTGCACTTGCCTTCACGTCACCGTGACTCCATGTTATGGAGCACCCTGCCCTGTGGTGTTCGGACTTTCCTCCAGCTCCCGAAAAGGAGCCAGCGACCGCCTGGTCTACTCCGACCGCTATTTCTTATTCTCGTTCTTTCCAATAAATAATCCGATGGCAGTGGGGGCAAAACCGAAGCTCATCAAATCGCTGCAGCTCATTGAACAACTGCGCGGGTATATTCATGTGGCATCCCATGCAGATGGCCTGTTGAACGGGGACCACCGCCAATCCACGAACCTTTTTTTTAACATCGTCCATAACGGTAATTAAACTGGGGTCGACATTGGCGCTGATCCGGGCTTTCTTCTCGTTGAGCGACTCGACGGCCTGCCGTTCACGCTTCTCTTTGGCTGCAAACGCTTCTTTTTTTTCTTGGTAGGATTGAACGAAACTCGCCAGCTCCATCTCTTTTGCCTTAACCGCCGCCTCCGCAGATTCAATGGCCTCTAGTTGCTCCAGCATCCGATCTTCGATGCCAGAATTTTTTTTGCGGATCTCATCGATCTCTTTCAAGATCGACTGGTACTCTTTGTTGGTTTTAACTGCACGGAGCTTTTCGTTGCTTTTGACGATCATTCCTGCGTTGATCTTCGATTCGGATTCAAGATCCCGATACGTCTTTTTCAGGTCGTCGAGGGCAGCTTTTTCAGAGGAGACCCGGATCTCGCGCTCGGCTATTGAACGATCCAGGGCGGCGGACTCGTTGTTCAAGGCATTGACCAGCCGGTCAGCTTGATGGATCTCCAATTCCACGCCCTGGACCTCAACGAGGATGTTAATTTGTTCTTGAATGTTGCTCATGCCTGCCTTTCTTGTATCCCACATTTTACAGGTAATGGAATGGGTCTTTTTCCATGCCCTCGGCCTCCACGGTTACCGATAGGCCCGAGGCTTTGACGGACTCCCGGATGAGCTCAGCCAGAACGTCGACGACCAGGTGCTCCGAGCCAAAATGTCCGATATCGATGAGCCCGATGCCTGCCTGCTGAGCATCTCTGGCCGTATGATAGCCCAGGTCCCCGCTCACGTAAGCCTGTGCCCCGGTGGCGATCGCTGTGGCCATCAAACTGGCACCGCTTCCGGAGCACACCGCGACCGTCTTAATCACCCTGTCCGCTGGGCCGACCATTTTCACCGCAGAGAGGTTCAGTGCGGCTTTCAACTTCGCTGCCAAGTCACCCAGTGGCAATGGCGAATCAAGCTCTCCCACCCGTCCCAAACCAGCCTGGCGGTCGGGAACGGTCAGGGGATAGACGTCATAGGCCATGGATTCATATGGATGCACCTTCTCCAGCGCTCGCACCACCGCACTTCGTTCCGCGTTGGCCACGAGGATTTCAATCCGGCTTTCCTGGACTTCCGTAAGGACGCCGGTGCTGCCGACGGCAGGAGATGAGCCCGCACCCGGCAAAAAGGTGCCAACGCCCTCGCATCGGAAACTGCAGCACGAATAATTGCCCATTCGGCCGGCATCCAGTGCAAACAGCGTATCGAGGATGGTTTTCACGCGATTCGAAGGAACGAATACCACCAATTTGCACATGTCGGCATCGGCATGGCCGGCAAGCACCCGGACCTTGTGCAGCCCCATTCGACCGACCAGGACATCGTTCACCCCGCCCGGCACACTATCCAGGTTGGTGTGGGCACTGAAAATAGCCAACCGTCGGGACAAAGCCATTTCGGCAATCCCGCCTAGCGGCGTACTGCAGTCGATGCGATTGACCGGCTTGAAAAACAGCGGGTGGTGGGTGACCAATAAGTCCACACCATTTTCACATGCCCTGGCCACCACCTCGGGCAGCGGGTCCAAGGCCGTCCACACTTTTTTTACCGGCCAGTCCAGGTTCCCAATCTGAAGACCGACATTGTCCCACGACGCTGCCAGGTGGGGAGGCGCCAAGAGGTCGAGAATCCGTACAAATTGTGCCACGGTTGCTGTCATGCTGTATCCCTCAATCCATCGCCTACCGGCATCGGGCATAAAAAAAGGCGCGGAAGCCGGAGTCTATCCACGCCGAATCGCCTTTTATCCTCAACACAGCCAGATGCCGAGACCTCCGGGCGTTATGGGTTGACGAACGGCGCCGGAGTTTTTTTAAGTGGGCCCACCTGGGATCGAACCAGGGACCGACCGGTTATGAGCCGGTGGCTCTGCCAGCTGAGCTATGGGCCCGTGTCAGATCAAAATCGATTGCTTGTCTACCTCCGTCATGGCAAATTGTCAAGCATATGCAAGCCGGTCCCGCGCCCTCTCAATTGTCGATAAAGCTCTTCAGTTTGCGACTGCGGGTGGGGTGGCGCAGTTTTCTCAAGGCTTTTGCCTCGATCTGCCGGATTCGTTCACGGGTAACGGTGAAGTCCTGCCCAACTTCTTCCAGGGTGTGATCCGCCTTCTCGCCGATGCCGAAGCGCATGCGAAGGACTTTTTCCTCACGAGGGGTCAGGGTTGCCAGTACTTTACGGGTCTGCTCGGCCAGGTTCATGCTGACCGCCGCTTCTGACGGCAGCATAAATTTCTTGTCTTCGATAAAGTCGCCCAGATGGCTGTCTTCTTCTTCCCCGATCGGGGTTTCCAGAGAAATCGGCTCCCTGGCGATTTTAAGCACCTTGCGGACCTTGTCGATGGGTATCTCCATCTTCTCGGCAATCTCCTCCGGACGGGGTTCCCTGCCGAACTCCTGGACCAGGTAGCGGGAGGTGCGGATCAGCTTGTTGATGGTTTCGATCATATGCACCGGAATGCGTATCGTTCGCGCCTGGTCGGCGATGGCCCGGGTGATGGCCTGCCGGATCCACCAGGTGGCGTAGGTGCTGAACTTGTAGCCCCGGCGATATTCGAACTTGTCCACCGCCTTCATCAGTCCGATGTTGCCCTCCTGAATAAGATCCAGAAATTGGAGTCCTCGGTTGGTGTATTTTTTAGCGATGCTGACCACCAATCTCAGGTTGGCGCGGATCAGCTCGCTTTTGGCAAATTTAGCCCGCATGCGGCCTTCATCCACACTGGCCATCACCCGCTTGAGATTGCGGTTGTTGGCCTTGAAATCATTTTCTTTTTCGACCAGCTGCTCGGCCATTGAATTCAAGTGGGTATAGATTCGCCCCAATGCCTCTTGGTCCAAACTGGAATGTTTCTTGGCCCATTTCATGAACTTGGCTTTGGTGGTCAAGTGTTCACGAAGTTCCCCAATCGTTGCCCCGAAGGCCTCGGCGGTAATGGCCACCAATTTGTTCTGGGCATCGAACCAGTCGATGAGCCGGCGGATGTGCGCTTCGATGCGGTCGATCACACCGCCTTCCAATCGCCATCCCTTGAGCAGGTCGAAAATTTTATTATTGCGCCGCATGATGCACCGTCTGACACGGCGGGCTTCATCAGGCTCCATCTGCTCGGAAAACATGCGGTCACGGTATTGTTTGATCTCATCATTCACCGCACGGATACCGGAAATGGTTTCGAGAAAGTTTTCGATCTGAACCATCTCGTCCACATAGGCGTCCCCTTCATCCACATCACGCAAGACATGCTTCGGCCGGAGGGCACCCACTTCGATCAGATCCCCGAATTCAAGGATGTATTTGACACCCAGGGAGGTTTCCAAAAGGGCCTTGAGAACGTCCTGCTCCCCCTCTTCGATCTTCTTGGCAATCACCACCTCGCCTTCACGACTGAGGAGGGTGACCATACCCATTTCTCGAAGGTACATTTTCACCGGATCCGTAACCGAGCCGATGTCCGATACTGCAACGGCCTTGTTCAGCGCCGCCTTTTTTTCGGTTGAGCTTTCCTTGTCTGAAAGGTCGTTTTCGCTTTCGATAATCTCGATGTCCATGTCGTCGAACATCATCAGGGTATCGTCGATCATTTCCGAGGACATCATCTCGTTGGGGAGGACCTCGTTGATCTCGTCGTAGGT
Organism: Desulfosarcina sp.; assembly: GCF_041551955.1. Taxonomy (GTDB): domain Bacteria; phylum Desulfobacterota; class Desulfobacteria; order Desulfobacterales; family Desulfosarcinaceae; genus Desulfosarcina. Next base: position 8,032 of record NZ_JBFELV010000085.1, on the reverse strand, counting down.
CAGTGAGCCCTGCTCTTTGCCCTTTTCGATGAGGGCCTTGAGCAGTTTCTGGTCCTTTTTTTTGTTCGATTGCTTGGTTTTTTCCGATTTTCCGTGTGGTCCAGCGTCGACGACAGCCGTTTTGCCAACAGCCTCGGCTTTCTTTTTGGCCGATTTCTTCTCTGTTTGCTTGGATGCCCCGTTGCGCTTGTTATCGGATTTTTTGGTCATGCCGTTAGCCTCCTGAACCACATCCGGACATATTGCAGTCCATGGTTGGGTCGCCGTATTCTGATATTCGTTTTTTATGCCCATGCGTGTCAGCGGCTGTCGTCAGCCGACAATTGCCATGGCCGGCGGTCAATGGTCACCACCGCTGCGCTTTTCCATTGTCTTTCGGGCTTGCTGCTGTTTTTCCTGCAATAGCGTGGCCAGCAGGTTAACATCACCACTTTTTTCTGCGGCCTCGATACGCCGCAACAACGCTTTGTCTCGACGGCGTATGCTGCCCTCGAATTGAGTCATCAGGTTCATGCAGCCGTCCCGGTCCCAGTGCTCATCGGTCAATGAGAGCCGGGCGACCACGGCTTTTTTCTGCGGGTCATCCCAGCGGGAGACCAAGCCGGCGATGTCGCTGTCGAAATTGGTGAAATGGTCGATAATGCCACGCCCGATCTCCGCCAGCACAGGATCCGTGAAATGATCCATGAGTTGCCGCCGCTCGATATCGACGATCATCTCCGGGAACTGAAGCATCATGGCCACCACCTGTTGCTCCAGCCGGTAAGTTTGCCCGCGAACCGGCGGTGCCTCCGGTGGGCTGACCTTGCCCGGGCGACCTTTCAGCCAGGCCGCCGTGGCAGGGGGGTTCACCGTCCGTTTGATCTTTTGCAAAAGGACCGTTTCATCCACCCCAATCCGCTCAGCCAGGTGCTTGACCCGCAGCGATCGGGCAACCGGATCGCCAATGGCCAGGATGGCCGGTTTCAATTCGTTGACGATGCGGACCTTGCCGTCGATACTTAATCCATAATTCTCGACAGCCGATTCCACCATGAATGGAATCATACCCATGGATTGTTCAGCCAGCTTTGAAAAATCATCGGGACCCTGCGCCATGAGAAAAGAATCTGGATCATGCCCCTTGGGCAACACCATAATTCGTGCCTCGAGAAGCCCTTTTTGAAAAACCGCCACGCTGCGTTGGGCTGCTTTGATGCCCGCTTGGTCCGAATCGTAAACCAGGACCGCCTTGCCACCCTCACCCACGAACCCTTTCAGAATCTGAACGTGCTCGGCTGTCAGGGAAGTTCCCAAGGTGGCCACCGCGTTTTCGATGCCGAACTGATGCATGGAGAGCAGGTCGAAATACCCCTCAACGACATAAACCGTCTGCTTTTCCCGGCATTGTTGACGAGCCCGGTCCAAACCATAAAGGGACCGGCTCTTGCTGTATACCGGTGTTTCCGGGCTATTCAGGTATTTGGGCAGTGCATCGTCCATCACACGGCCGCCAAATCCCACCGGCTGGTTCTGCCCGTTGAAAATGGGGAAGATGATCCGGTTCCTGAAGCGGTCATAGTGCCCCTCCCCATTTTTGCGGGAAACGATCAGACCGGCCTGCAGCGCCATCTCGACAGGCTTTCTCCTTGACCGAAAGTGACGGACCAGATGATCCCAGCCATCCGGGGCAAATCCAAGTTTGAAATCATCAATCGTTTTGCGCGTCATCCCTCTTTTCAATAGATACCCTTTGGCCGACTGACCCCGCGCCTCCGAAAGCAGACAATCACGGTAAAAGGACACGGCATCGCCATTAAGCGTTAGTATCGTTTCCCGTTCCGTCAACTTTTTTTTCTCGAGGGGGGACAGATTCCGGGTGGGAAGGTCGATGCCGTAGCGTCCGGCCAGTAATCTGGCAGCCTCCGGAAAGCTGAATCCGCTGTGTTTCATAAGGAAACTGAATACGTTACCGCCTGCCCCGCAACCAAAACAGTAAAAGATCTGTTTGTCCGGACTCACGGTAAAGGACGGGGTCTTTTCGGCATGAAAGGGGCACAGTCCCAAAAGGTTTCGCCCCGCTCGACGCAGGGATACCGTCTCCGATACGATGTCAACGATATCGGAAGCATTTTTGATCGCCGTAATTTTTTCGTCAGGGATGTACGCCGCCAAGAAAAGCCGCCTCCATTTCAAATGGATTCGGGTTCAATCATGCTCCGGTGGGACCTAAACCATCTCCAGCAGAGAGAGTCACGGGCTAGATTGGCGGTAAAAAAAGCGCCTGAACGCCTGGACTGCGCCGATAGCTAAATTGTGCATAGGGTCGACCTTTACTAAATTGGATATGATAAATCCCCGGAGCCATTTTGTCAATATATAGTAGCGACTTTATGAGAGACAACGGGTTACAGGACCCCCTTCGATGACCGAACACCACTGCGGTCGGCGTCGATGGATACCGCCTGCTTGAGTGCCCTGCCAGTGGACTTGTATACCGATTCGAGCACATGGTGCTCGTTTTCCCCGTATCGCACGTTGATGTGGAGGTTCATGCCCCCCTTGACCGCGAAGGCCCTGAAGAACTCTTTGGCCAAGCCGCTGTCAAAACGCCCCACAGACGACAGCTCCGACGGCAGGTGATATACCAGGAAAGGGCGGTTGGACAGGTCGATGGCCACTTCGGCCAGCGCTTCGTCCATGGGGGTTACGGCAAACCCGTAGCGGCGGATTCCGAAGCGATTGTCCAAGGCAGTCGAGACGGCCTCGCCAAGAACCAGTGCGACGTCCTCAACGGTATGATGGTCATCCACCTCCAGGTCGCCCTTGGCCTGTATATCCAGATCGAAACTTCCGTGAACACAGAACAGGGTCAACATGTGATCGAGAAAGGCGATACCGGTCTCGATGTCGGCCTGTCCCTGTCCGTCCAGGTTCAATTCGACCTTGATTTGGGTTTCCGTCGTCTTCCGTTCCAGTCGGCACATCCGGGTCATGGCAGTTCTCCTTACCACGTGCACAGTGAAAGTGGTCAGCGGTCCAGGTCCGACGAAATAGTGCCGGATGGTTGGGGTTGGGGATCAGGGGCGCCGCAGCGACCTTGTACACCACCTGGGCCGTCGATGCAACGGTCAATAACATCATCGCATGCGTTTACGGAGCGCGGCGAGCCCAACGTTTCGAAAACGTGTCGGCCGTGATACGGCACGCAAGCGCCCACTTCTGAATGGACACGAGGCACAGGCAGTGTTTATATTGACGTGATGGTCATGGAGACATCAGCCGACATTGCCGTTGGTTTGTCGTTCCGGATGAAACGGGATCAGAAGGTGATCGTGACGACACGCTGACTACCATCGTCAACCAGATGAGGAGATTCTATGAAGCGTACCGGCCCCATCAAGATGAAAGACGCCATTAAGCAGGCAACCGACGATCAGGATAAGATTATTCTGCCGGAAGAAACGGTGGCCGCGGCCAAACAACGCATGAACGACATGGAATTGAAAATTCTTGATCGGACCATTCGAATCGACAATGGCCGGTTGGACATCCCCGTATTTTTCAGTACCTGCGGCCACGATGCCCAGGCAATCATCGGCACCAAAAAACAGATGGGCAAAGGTGCTACACCAGCCCAGGCCGAGGCCAGCGCGGTGATGGAGTTGGCCGAACGCTTCAGTTTTTTCAGCTTCTATGCCAACCGAGACCACACCCGATTGGGCACCTACGACCAGTTTGCCGACGAGGCCATTGACTTCGATCAGATCGCCAAGTCGGTTCACGACGAATCCGGCGATCTTGACGCATCCAAACGGATTTTTGAATCCCTGCCCCTGAGATGGACCGGCGCCTGGAGCCTGACCCGGGAGAAAGAGGTGCTGGTTCCGATCAATTGGTTCTACGCCATCAACGCCTTCAACGGCCCCTCGGCGGGCAATTGCGTGGAAGAGGCCCTGTGCCAAGGCATATGCGAAATCGTCGAACGTCACGTGTCTTCGCTGATCAGCCGCCGCAAGATTTCTACACCGCTGATCGACCCGGATTCGGCATCAGACCTGTTGGTCAGGGAAATGCTGGGCAAATACGACAAAGCGGGCATCAAGGTGTTCATCACTGATTTTACCCAGGACATGGGCATCCCCTCCGTTGGCGTCCTGGCCTACGATCCAGTCACTTTTCCAGGCAAGAGCGAAATCGTCTGGACCGCCGGCACAACACCCAGCCCGGAAAAGGCCCTGAGCCGCGCCCTGACCGAAGTGGCCCAGCTGGCCGGTGACTTCAACTCCGGGTCCAACTACGTGGCCTCGGGCCTGCCCAAGTTCACCCGCCTGGAAGATGCCGGTTACGTGATCAACGCCCCTGGCCCCGTCTCCCTGGCCAAACTGCCCGACATTTCACACCCGAACATCCGCATCGAGGTGGAAGGGTGTATCCAGGCCATGGCGCAGCGGGATTTCGAGGTGCTCGTGGTGGACACCACGCATCCCCAACTGTCCGTGCCGGCCTTTTACACCATCGTCCCCGGCGCCCATTTCAGGGAACGCGCCGCCGGGACCAGCGTGGCCATGTTTGCCGCCAAGATCGCCATGGAGAGCTTCGGAGCGGACGAGGCCATCAGACGGCTGATGGAGATGGAGCGGCTGCTGCCCGGCAAGTATTTCATCCAGTTTTACTTGGGCAACTGCCACCTGGAGCGAAACGACCCGCAAACAGCCCTGTCGCATTTTGTCCGAGCGCTCGAGCAGTCGCCGGCCGAGCAGGATATCCCCAGCATCTACTCCTACATGGGGGTCTGCCACAAGGAACGGGGCGACTATGAAAACGCGTTGGCCGTCCTGGCCAAAGGCGAAGCCCTGGATCCGGAACGCACCGATATTCACAATCTCAAAGGATATTGCCACTTCATGCGCAGAGAGCACGAAGCGGCCATCCAGAGCTTTGAAAAGGTCATCGCCTTGGATCCCAGTTCGGCCATCGACTATGCCAACATCGCTTCCAATTACCGAGACATGGACAAGAAAGCCGATGCGGTGCGCTACTATCGACTGGCCTTAGAGCTGGACCCGTCCATCGATTTTGCCCGGGACAACCTGGAAAGGCTCACCGGTAAAACTGAGGACGGAGGACCGTAGTCCGACGTCTGATCTGTCCCCGTCATCTGAAGGATGGTTTTTCGACGCCAGCCTTCGTTCTGCACCTGTGATCTTTTCCCATGCCCGCCTTGCAAGCGCCCCTGGGACCACTTACCTTGTGCGCGTGAAAAAACAAAACTGAAGTCGAAAGGAGGCTTTTATGTCCAAAGAGACACTGACCATTCCCAACATCTCCTGTGGCCACTGCGTGTCGGCCATCGAATCGGAATTGGCCGAGATGGAGGGAGTCACCGCGGTAAAAGCCGACGCCGCAACCAAAACCGTCACCGTCCACTGGGACGCCCCAGCGTCCATTGAACGCATCCGGGCCACCCTGACGGAAATCAATTATCCGGCCCAGTGATGACCTCTCAGACTCTCATCCTGCCCATCACGGGTATGACCTGCGCCAACTGCGCCATGAACATCGCCCGTGGGCTTGAAAAGCTCTCGGGTGTCAGCGAGGCCAATGTCAATTTTGCGGCCGAACGGGCTTCGGTGACCTTCGATCCCCGCTCCGCGACACCGTCGGATCTGATCCGGCAGGTCGAAAAACTCGGATTCAGCGTCACCACCGCCCGCATTGACTTTCCGGTCACGGGCATGACCTGCGCCAACTGCGCCATGAACGTAGAGCGGACGCTGGGCAAGAAAATGGCGGGGGTGATCCATGCTGTCGTGAATTTCGCCGCCGAACGGGCAACGGTTGAGTATCTGCCGTCCATGGTTACCCCTGACGACCTGGTGTCTGCGGTGGAAAAAGCCGGATTCGGGGCCTTGATCCAGCAGGAAGGGGAAACAGAGGATGTCGAAGCCCGGGCACGGCAACTGGAGATCGCCGACCAGACCCGCAAGTTTATGGTCGGCGTCGTCTTTGCCCTGCCCCTGTTTGTGGCCAGCATGGCCAGGGATTTTGGCCTCACCGGAGCGTGGAGCCACCAGCCCTGGGTCAACTGGCTGTTTTTTGTCTTGGCGACACCGGTGCAGTTTTACACCGGCTGGGACTATTACATCAGCGGCCTGAAAAGCCTGCGCAACAAGAGCGCCAACATGGATGTGCTGGTGGCCATGGGATCGTCCACGGCCTACGTCTATTCCCTGGCTGTGCTGCTGCTTCCCACCTTGGGCGGGCATGTTTACTTCGAAACGTCGGCAGTCATCATCACCCTGATTAAAATGGGCAAGCTGCTCGAAGCCCGCACCAAAGGCAAAACAGGCAGCGCGATTCGCAAGCTCATGGGGCTGCGCCCCAAAACCGCCACGGTGCTGCGCGAAGGGATCGAGAATGAGACGCCTATCGAGGCGGTGCGCGTGGGAGATGTGGTTCTGGTCCGACCGGGCGAACGCATCCCCGTCGACGGCCTGGTCATCGACGGCGCCTCGTCCGTCGACGAATCCATGCTCACCGGCGAACCCATTCCGGTGGATAAAATACCCGGCGACCCTATGGCAGCCGGCACCATCAACGGCCAGGGCAACCTCGTCTTCACAGCGACCCGGGTGGGCCGGGAAACCGCCCTGGCCCAGATCATCCGCCTGGTCCAGGAGGCCCAGGGCAGCAAAGCCCCCATCCAAGCCCTGGCCGATCGGGTCGCCGCGGTGTTCGTTCCGGCGATTATCGTGATCGCCCTGCTGGTTTTTGCGGTCTGGTGGGTCCTTGCCGGCGATTTCGTAACCGCCATGATTCGCATGGTGGCCGTACTGGTCATCGCCTGCCCCTGCGCCCTGGGCCTGGCCACACCCACCGCGATCATGGCAGGCACCGGCAAGGGCGCCGAACGGGGAATACTTTTCAAAAACAGTCGGGCACTGGAGGGCGCCACCCGGTTGTCCACTGTGGTTCTTGACAAAACCGGTACCATCACCGAAGGCAAACCCTTGGTCACCGACCTGGTTCCCGATGAGGGCAACGGGGTAACGGAAAATGAACTGCTGATGCTGGCCGCTTCGGTGGAAAAAGGGTCTGAACACCCCTTGGGACGGGCGGTGGTCAAGAAAGCCGAAGCCTCGGGTCTGACGCTGGCGACGCCCCAGGCTTTCAAGGCCCATGGCGGCGACGGGGTCGAAGCCCGGATAGACGGCCAACGGGTAAGGGTCGGCAAGCCGAACTGGTTTGACGAGCGCTCGAGACTGGTTTCCGAGGCGATGGCCCAACAGATATCGGCTTTTCAGGCCCAGGGGAAAACCGTCATGGTAGCCGTCGAAGCGGACCGCCCGCTAGGGCTGATCTGCGTATCCGATCGCATCAAAACAGACTCCCCGGCGGCCATATCCCGATTGAAGCGGCTGGGCCTAGAGACGGTCATGCTCACCGGAGACAACCGCCAGGCAGCCGAAACGATCGGTCGGCAGGCCGGTGTGGATCATGTGGCGGCGGAGGTCCGGCCGGAAGACAAGGCCCTGCGGGTTAAAACGCTGCAGACCGAAGGAAAAATCGTTGCCATGGTGGGGGACGGCATCAACGATGCCCCGGCTCTGGCCCAAGCCGACGTGGGCTTCGCCATCGGTACGGGCACCGATGTGGCCATCGAAACGGCCGACGTGATCCTGGCTGCCGGATCGCTCAGCGGTGTCCCCAAGGCCATCGCCCTCAGCCGAGCCACCATGAAGACCATCCGCCAGAACCTATTCTGGGCTTTTTTTTACAATGCCATATTGATCCCGGTGGCTGCCGGCGCCCTGTTCCCCTTTGACGACCTGCCCATGATGCTGCGGCAACTGCATCCCATCCTGGCTGCCCTGGCCATGGCCTTTTCCAGTATCACGGTGGTTTCCAACAGCCTGAGGCTGTATCGGGCGAAACTGGTTGATGGATGAGGGTTCTGGGTTCTGGGTTCTGGGTTCTGGGTTCTGGGTTCTGGGTTCTGGGTTCTGGGTTCTGGGTTCTGGGTTCTGGGTTCTGGGTTCTGGGTGAAATG
>NZ_JBFELV010000084.1:0-15286 GCF_041551955.1 Desulfosarcina sp. | reverse complement strand
GGGCTTACCAATACTCCATCAAGGACCGCCAGTTCGGAGCCATCGTGGCCAAAGTCAAGTCCGACAACCCCGATGCCAGCAATTCTGTGTGAAGCAGTAGATGGCTTATTTTTTTAGATCAATCGCAAAAAAGGGGCTCTCCAAGGGTCGTTTTCACATCGATCGCATGCCTGTCATTCATTGTCGGGGGGAGTTACATTAATGGCGAACGCCAAAAGACAACAGTTCGGCGTGGTCCGTCGAACTTGAGGGGACAATCGCGGTTATACCCTGGTTGTTGCGGTGTGAAGACAGCGTCTTACGGTGCTCGGATTTCAGGCGGGTCGGCCACATTGCGCATAAGGTGCTCGAAATCGCGGAAAAGCATAAACCGGATACCAACGCGCAGATTGTTCCAGTACTCTTTGCGAGAGCTGAACTTGGATCGGCAATACTGATAGCCCCGATCGCACAACTCCAGGATTTGATGGACAAAGAAGGCCAACAGGTTGAGGATAAAAAAATTGTTCGATAAATATCGCTGACCGTGACCGAAGTTATGCTCGAGGTGGTACCCTTGGTTTTTCAAGGTATTGAAGGTTTCGTTCTCGATTTTCCAGCGTGCCCGCCCGGCTTGCACCAGCTCGACAATGTTGTTTTTGCCGACCTTGATGTCGGTGACCCAACTATTGTGGTAGGTGACCTTTTGACCGACATGCAGCCAATACTCGAAAAAATTAACCGGATCGGCATTGCGGCTGCCGTTGAGCGGCACCTGGTTAACCCAGCGATAAACATGGCGGCGTCCTTTATCGTCGTGGATCTGCAGGTGGCCGCTTTGTCCGAGCCCGTCGAGCTCATCCACCCATTCGAACAGGACTTTGTGATCGGTGAGTTTGGCCACCAAAACAAAGGACATGCGGGCATCGTTCAACACATCGATAAAGGGCTGTTTCGAGTAGAGTCCGTCGGCGGTAATGATCATCTTCAATTTCGGGTGAACCTGGCGGAGGTTGCCGACGATCCGCTTGGCCGCGTTGATCTCGCAGTCCTGCTTGGTGATGCCGTCGGTATTGGCCACGGGCTCCGGGGCCAGGGGCAGGACTTGGCGCATGTGTGGGTTGAGTATCACGGCCTGCAGGACCTGATGCGAGTAACGGATTGATCCCTTTGCCCCCTTGCGGGTCAGGCAACAGGGGCAATGGATTTTCTCGGAAGAAAAATACTGCGAGCCGTCCAGGCCAATCAGATAATGCCCGCTTTCCAGCTTGTAGGCGGCCAGTTGGTTGCCTCGCTGCAACCGCTGGAGCAGCAAGTCAAACGCCGGATGAAGCGCCTGGGTGGGAATGTCATCCAGGGTTTGACGCAAAGCGCTGTCTGTGGGGATATTTGTTACTCCGAAGATGGTGTTAAGGTTGCTTTCCTGGAGACGGTCCTGCATGCGTCGCTGAAAGGACAATATGGAAGGATCTTGAAAAAACATCATCGCCAAAGCACTCATCAAACAGTCGTGCAGCGAATAGTCGACTTTCCCAGCTTGTCGGGTATCGACGACCTGTTGGAAAAGCTCCGAAAGCGCTTTTCTCATGGCGCTGAAGCTCAGATGTTTTTTGATATGCACAGCAGTTCCATTCCAGTAGATAACCTACTGGAATGTATAGCAATAAAAAGGAGCCGTGTCTAGATCTATTATACGCAATAAAAACATATAGTTAATTAATATGGCCGGATTTCACTTTGCGAAAAAATATTAATTGGAAACCGGTGAATGGACAACAGCTGCGATGAACCCCGTTCAGTCAGAACTGCTGCCTTTTTAGGGAATCCTATCCGGGGATAGGAGCGTGGAGGTAAAATGGCAAACGTCGTCGGCGCCGTGGGAAGAAAAACCATTCGATCCGCCAACCGCCTGATGGATCTGTGTGCGTTGACCTACCGGCTGGCCGCCGTCGCTGTGCCGCTGCCTCGCACCGGGCGCGCCCTGATCAAGCGGGTGACCGTGGAGCAGATCTACTTTACCGCCGTTCAGGCCCTTCCCGTAATTATTCCCGTAGCCTTGATCACCGGCAGCATGCTGATCGTTCAGTTTTCCCAATTGTCAGGCCAAGTGGATTTAGGAAAACTGGTGGTGCTGCTGGTGTTGCGGGAAATCGGTCCCTTGGTTACCGCCATTATCGTGATCCTGCGTTCTGCGACCGCGGTTACCATCGAGATGTCTTACATGTGCGTCCTCCACGAGATCGACGCATTGGAAATGGCTGGTATCGATCCCCTTCACACGGTCTGCTTTCCCCGACTGGTGGGAATCACCGCAGCCATCGTCAGCCTGATTTTGGTATTCGATCTCATGGCGATCATCGGTGGCTACGCCATCGTCAAGAGTACCACCATGCTGCCAGTGGAAGGATTCTTCCAGCAAATCGCCAAAGGGGTTGTGGGAGCCGATATTGCCGTTGGATTATTAAAGGGGATCTTTTTCGGCGTCACGATCACAGTGACCTGCCTCTATCACGGACTCGCCCGAAAAAACCAGATCACCCAAGTGCCGGTGGCCACCTCCAGAGCGTCCGTGGACTGCTTTTTCTACACTCTGGTGATCAATATTCTCATCTCATTTATTTTCTACATATAAATGGACTCGAACCCGACACCGATCATTGACATCACCCACCTGGCTCTGTCGTCGCCGGGTATGTTCCTCAACGGTGACGCGCACCGGCTGGCGGTTTACCATGGTGACGTGGTCGCCGTTCTCACCGACTCACCTGCGGATGGCAGGCATCTGCTTCGTGTTATGGCCACATTGGCCCAGCCGGAACGGGGGGAATACCGTTTCAATGGGAAAATAATGGATCTGAAGGACTATCGGCAATGCCTGGAGGTCAAACGCCAGATTGGTTATGTGGCCCCTGACGCGGCGCTGCTCAGCAACCAAACCCTCCGGGAAAACCTCCTATTGTCAAGGTTTTACGCTGAAAACGATTTGAGCATTGCCCTGGACAACACCCTTGACTCCCTGTGCGAGGGTGCGGGTCTATCCAGAATGCTCGACCGGCGTCCATCCGTGTTGAGCGATGGGGAGTTGCTGAAAGCCATCGCCGTGCGTGAAATGGGCAAAGCGCCTGCGGTGATGCTGATCGACAGGCCTGAAAATTTTATGGAAATTTCTGAAAACGATAACATTTTCAACCATCTTAGAAATATGATAGGCTCCGGAACAGCCGTGGTTTTTGTTTCTCACCATTCTGAAATGATCGGATTGGCGAACCGGCAGTTGACAGTGGCCGGTGGAGAGATACGGACCGCCTCCGTTTAACGATTCTGGAAAAATCAACGTCTGACAGGTGACGATCGAATGGAAACCAGCTATACCAACACCGAAAAGCGCGTCGGCCTCTTTGTCATCGGCACCACGCTGCTGTTGTTGACCACCGTGGTCATTCTCGGCCGGGGAAAGGACTGGTTTGCCGACGAAGTGACTTTTCACACCAGCTTCCAAGAGAGCTATAACCTGCAGGTCAACGCGGCAGTAAAGCTGTTCAAAGCCGATATCGGCAAGGTGAAGCGGATCTCGCTGGGAGAGGACAACGTCAATGTCCAGTTGGCTATCTTGGCTAAATACGCGTCACGCATCCGGCAGGACGCAGTCGCCGTGGTGGACAGCCCGACGCTCATCGGCTCGGAATATATCTCCATTGTCCCCGGCGCACCGAACGCGCCGAAAATTCCCGCTGGCGGTATGATCCCGTCCATCGAAAAGAAGTCCATTTCTGATATTCTCAAAGATTTCGAAGTGGAAAAGACGGTCATGCTGGCCGTCCGCACGATCCAGGAAGTCGCTGAATTGATGATCCTCCTAAAAGACCCGAATGGCCCGTTGATGACGACGTTGGCCAACATCGAAAAAACCTCCTCCCAACTGGTGCAGATTTCCGGCAGCATTGGTCAGGGACAGGGGGCGTTGGGATCTCTGGTGGCTTCCCGAGAATTGGTTGACGGGGTTCTATCAAACCTGGATAAAGTGAATGGCCTGCTGGATGATATGCGGGCAACCTCTGCTAAGGGGCCGGTCATTATGGACCAGGTCAGCGACAATCTGGCCACGATCCGGACGGCCGGCACCGGGGTGGTGGAGAATGTGCACGCCCTGAGAGGCATTTTGGAAGAAGCCCGGGGCGCCCTCGATACCATCCAGGTTATTTTGGAAAACCTGAAACAGGGCAGCCAGGACATACCCCGGGTAACGGTAACCGCCAGGGAAGGCATCCGCGAAATCCGCGAGGGTGTGACGGACATCGACCGGGTGGTGCAGAGTCTGCAGCGCAATATCATCATTCGCTCCAACCTGCCCGACGAGCCCCTCTCCATGGATACCGATGCCGGAATTCGGCCATGAGTGACCGATCCGAGAGCGCTATAAATGGCTTAATCGGGTATTGATTCGCTGGCCCGCAGTCATCCCGGTCTGCCACGGTTCGGGAATGGCTTCCATTCCGTGGGCGGCGCCCAGAACCATGCCTGCCATCATTCCCCTTGCCGACGAATCCCCGCCGGCCATCACATTTTCCACCATGGCTGTTTTGAAATCGTTCGCATAACGGGAGATCAGGTGAACCGCTCCCGGCAGGCCGGCCTCCACGCTGCACATTTGACCGAATTCGGCGATGGTTTCCCGGGTTCCCCGGTCACGGCTCTCCAGTCCCGTGCTAATCAGCGATGCAATTGAACTGTCGGAAAAATGGGTGTCCAGGGTTTTCTGCATGGCTGCCAGGGGGGGCTGCCCGCCGAGCACGGCAAAAACGGACCGGGCAAAAAAATCGGCGCTTAAAAGCACGCGGTCGTCGCTGTGGGTGATACGGGTCTGCGCACGGGCAGCGCTGACCAATTGTTCCAGATTGTCATGATAGACAGGTATCACCGCCGCCATCCGCGAGGCCCCCGCCAGATCGTCGGAATCCGAGGCGCTCTTGGTCAGGCCGTTGCCGGCATCCATGTTCGCCAAGGTAGTTTTGGTGGCTTGGTCGAAATAGCCGCCGTAGTCGGCAAAGAAGCGGCGCCACATTTCAGCAAACCGGTGTGCATCAAATCCGCCGCCGCTCACGGATTCCAAGAGCACCAGCATCTGGTCCCCGTAGTGGGTGAAATCACCGGCTTTTTTTCCCTTGTGGTATGAGGTCAGCGGATCGTAATATTGCTCCACCCGCCCCAATTTTTTGTCGATCACACCGGTGTTGTACACCCAGTGCACGCCTAAAGACAGCGCATCGGCCACAAACGCACCGATGACGGCTGCTTTAATTCGATTGTCTGTCATCTGTTCCTCCTGCCGGTTGGCCGTGTTCATTATTAGGTATACAATAAACCACGCATCGATGGTTTTCAAATTACAGGCAAGAAACGACAGCCTGCTTCCCGCAGCGGACGCAAAGCCGACTATACCGTCTGTTTTCGGCTAACTGCCAAAACGCCGAATGCCCAGGACCTCCCGGCAGTAAATAACGCTGCGCCGAATCGCGTCGATTTCCATCTCGAGGGCCCTTCGCATGTCGTCCAACGGCGTTTCCAACTCGGTTTCGATGTTGATCCGGTCCATGGTGGAGCGGTCCCGGAAGAGCTCGTAGGCCCGGCGCATGTCTATGTCTCCCTCGCCCACGGCGGCGCCTACCAACTTGAACCCCCAGCGCTGGAATTCAATGCGGTCATCCCGAAAATGGTTGGTGAAGGCCCGGGGGGCCAGGCGTTCGATGGCGGCCATGGGGTCCTCGGTGACGTGCAGGCCGTTGACCGTATCGATGCAGGCGCCCACCACCGGGCTGTCCACCCGGTCCAGCAGCCAGAGGATCTCTTCGGAAAAGGTGTCGCAGTGGTTTTCCACCGCCAGGCGGATGCCACCGTCGGCAGCCTGCGGCGCCGCTGCCGTCAGCAATTCAGCCACCTTCTCCATCTGCTCGATCACCGCTGGGTGAAAGCGGCTGGCAGCCACGGGCCGCGGGCGGCGAAGTTCCATGCCCACCTTGACAATGTCTGCGCCAAGGTGCCCGGCGGTCTGGACGGCTGCGTTTAAATCGTGCTGGATGCCGATGCCGAACCCGCCCCGATCCATTGAAAAATTGTATTCCAGATACAGTCCGGCCTCCCTTGCCGCCGCGCCCACCTCTTGCAGGAATCCCGCATCGAGATGTTCAAGGACCCCGTCATCCAGGTGAGCCCCCTCCAGGTCCAGATCCACCAGCAGCTCAAAGAGTTGAAAGGTCGAGAGCTGTCGGGACCATGGGCAGGTGAAACCCGCCCAGGCCTGGCCGATGCCGTGCAGATTCAGGCTGTAGGTGTGGAGGCCGAGCTTCATTTTCTTAAAGCCTATCCGTATAGACGTTGCGGTGTTCAGGCGGCGGTTTTACTCTGGGGAACCACCGGCTCCATCGCCGCCAGCTGTTGGATGGGGATGTGACAGAAAATGCGGTGTTCGCCTTCTCCTTTCTGCCAGGGCGGTGCCTGCAGGGCACAGATGGCGCCCTTGTCCGGGGCCAGTTCCCGGCGGGGGCAGCGGGTATGGAAGCGGCATCCCGACGGTGGATTCAAGGCGCTGGGTACGTCACCGGAGAGTCGAATCTGGCGGCGCTTGGCCTGGGGGTCGGGCACGGGCACGGATGACAGCAGCGCTTCGGTATACGGGTGATAAGGGGGTGGGTAGATCCGGTCCACCGGGCCGAACTCCACGATCTGGCCCAGGTACATGACGGCAATGTAGTCGGAGATGAACCGCACTACGGAAAGGTCGTGGGCGATGAATATCAAGGTAGTACCGAATTCGCCCTTGATTTCGTTGAGCAGATTGAGCACCGCCGCCTGCACGGAAACGTCCAGGGCGGACACCGGCTCGTCGCAGATGACCATGTTGGGATTGCTGGCCAGGGCGCGGGCGATGCCCACGCGTTGTTTCTCACCGCCGGATAACTGCCGCGGGTAGCGGTCATAGTAGTAGGCGGCCAGTTTCACGGCCCTGAGCAGCCGCTCCACCTCCTGACGCACCGCCGTTCCCTTGCCTGTTTTAAATCGCCGGATGGGTCGGCCGATCTGTTTGCCGATGGAAAAGGAGGGATTCAGGGTGGAGTCGGGATTCTGGAAGACCATCTGCAGTTCTTTGATCAATTTGAGGTCCCGTCCGGATACGGGATCGGAGATGTCGAGCCCCATCAGATGGGCCTGGCCGTCGGTGAGCCGCTCCAGGCCGATCAGCCCTTTGACCAGGGTGCTCTTGCCGCAGCCCGACTCGCCGACGATGCCCACGGTGCTGCCCTTGCGTATGCGCAGGGAGATGCCGTCTACCGCTTTGACGTAGCGCTTCTCCCCCATGCCGAACAAGCTCTTCAGGGAACTGCTCTGCTGCTCGTAGTATATCCGTACATTCTCCAACTTGCTCAGCGTCTCCTCCGGCCCTTCGTCGGCACCGTTTTCAGATACAGACAAGATCCGCCTTTTTCCTCTGGTGTAATCGTCATAGGGATGCTTCAGGGTTTCTTTGCCCAGGAAACAGCGGGACTGATGCTCCGGCGTAATGTCTTCCAGCTCGGGATGGGAAATGCTGCATCGGTCGAACGCCCAGTCGCATCTGGGTTGGAAGATGCAGCGGTCAGCCGACCGTTCGGCCGGCGGGGGGACCCGCCCGCGAATGGACCACAGTTGGGAGTAGGACAGATCGTCGGTCAACCGGGGAATGCAGCAGAGCAACCCCCGGGTGTAAGGGTGCGCCGGTTGGGCGAACAAATCATTGATGGGACCTTTTTCAACCAGCTCCCCGGCATACATGACGCAGAGGTGGTTGCTGACCCGGGCCACCACGCCCAGGTTATGAGTGATGAAAATGATACCGGTGTTGAAATCCTTTTTCAGGTCTTCGATCAGATCCAGCACCGCGGCCTCCACGGTGACGTCCAGGGCGGTGGTGGGTTCGTCCATGATCAGCAGGGCCGGGTTGTTGAGCATGGCCATGGCTATGACCACCCGTTGCTGCTGCCCGCCCGAAATCATGTGCGGGTAGCGGTTCATGACGTTGGCAGCATCGGGCATGTATACCCGGTCGAGCATTTGAATGCTGTGCTTCCAGGCCTTTTCCCGGGACATGTCCTGGTGGGTGGTGAGCACTTCAGACAGCTGCCGGCCGATGCTGAGCGAGGGGTTGAGGGCCTGCATGGGGTCCTGGTAAACCATGGATATCTGGTTGCCCCGGATGCGGCGAAGCTCTTCGTTGGGGCGACCGACCAATTCTTCTCCCTTAAAGCGAATGCTTCCAGCCACGACCTTGCCGTTGGACCCGAGAAAATCGAGGATGCCGAAGGCGATGGTGCTCTTGCCGCAGCCCGATTCACCGACGATCCCCACCGTCTCTTGTTCGCGTACGGTAAAGCTCACCCCACGCACCGCCGGGACATCCCGTTTGCGGGTTTCGTAAGATATGGCCAGGTCTTTGACTTCCAGAATCGGCGGTGCAGTGGACGATCCACTTGAGGTCATGATAAACGCTTCCTTTTAGGAATGGTTAAGAAGTCTTTCCAACGTCGCGATCAGATTTCATTTAACAGACTGCCGAGCGCCCGGTGTGTGCATCGATGAATGGCACGGACGGTGCCCACACTACTGGTAGCGCATGGATTCTTCGCGCAGACCGTCGGCCAGCAGATTCAATCCGACGACGAGAGAGGCGATGGCCAGCGATGGCCACAGGGCGGCCCAAGGGCTGCCGATGAGAATGAACTCCCGGCCCTTGGCCACCATGGAGCCCCAGTCCGGCGATGGCGGCGGCAGGCCCAATCCCAGAAAACCCAGGGTTCCCATGGCGAAGATGGCATAGCCCACCCGCAGCATGGCATCGATGATGATGGGACCTTTGGCGTTGGGCAGAATTTCGGTAAACATGATATACGCATCGCTCTCGCCACGGGTTTCCGCCGCCCGGACATAATCGCGGGTGCGGATATCCAGGGCAAGGCTTCGCACCAGGCGCGCCACGCCGGGCGTTCCCACGATGGCAATGGCGATCACCACGTTCACGGCCGATGCGCCGATGGCCGCCACGATGATCAGGTAGAGCAGGATGATGGGCACGGACATCATGGCGTCTAAAAATCGCATGATGATTTCGTCGATCCACCCTCCCCGGTATCCGCCCAAAAGCCCTAATGTGGCGCCGAAGAGCAGGGAGGCAAATACCCCCCACAGGGCGGTTCCACCGGGGATCCATATGCTGTCGGTGACCGGCAGGATCACCAGCACGATGCGGGCGCCGTAGGCCAGCCGGGACCACAGGTCCCGACCCAATTCGTCCGTGCCTAACGGATGGCTCCAGGAAGGACCCTGGTTGGGTGCTTTCCAGTCCTGATCGTTGGGCCCGTAGCCGGTGATATAGGGGGCGAACAGGGCGGTGGCCACCCAGAACAGCACCAAAAACAGACCGACGACAGCCGTCTTCGAGGCAAAGAGAACGGTGGCTGCGTTGGTCAGCTTCTCAAAACGGCCCCCGCCTGACGGAAGAGGGGTTACAGTGCCTGTCTCAAGGTTCTTTTCCATGCTGGCTTCTTTATGCATAGCGGATTCTCGGGTTGAGGAAGGTGTAGATGATGTCGGCCACCAGTTGGGTGGACACGGCCAAAAGCACCATGATCATGGTGCCGGCCTCTAAGGCGTTGACGTCCTTGTACAGGGCCGAATCCAAGAGGTATTGGCCCAGTCCCGGATATCCGAAGACCACCTCGACGATCACGATGCCGCCCAGCAGCCAGTTGACATGCAGCATGATGACGGTGATGGGGGCGATCAGTGCATTTCTCACCGCGTGGCCGGTCACCACCCGCCAATAGGGCAGGCCCTTTAAAAAGGCGGTGCGGATGTAGGGCGAACGCATGACTTCGGACATGCTGGCCCGGGTGATGCGCAGCACGTAGCCCAGCTCGATGAGCGTAAGGGTGAGCACGGGGAGAATCAGCATGTCCGGCCGCTCCCAGGGGGCTTTTTCTCCGAAGACGGTGGCGCCGGGTACCAGTTGAAGCCAGTGGGACATGATGAGGATCAGAAAGATACCGGTGGCGAATTCGGGAATCACCGAAAACATCATACCGCTGATGGACAGAAAACGATCTTTGAAAGAGCCCTCTTTAAGACCGGCGATGATGCCCAGAACCAGGGCCAGGGGCATGACGATCACGAAGGCGATGCCGGCAAGCACCAGCGAGTTTCTCAGGCGCACGAACATGCTCTTGCCCACCGGGCGTCCCGTCCTGAGGCTGATACCGGGATCGCCACGGACGAAGCCTTTTTTGAGGGGGATATACTCGGCAGGGCCGCCGGTGGTTTTCATCCAGCCCTTACCGACCACGAAACTCCAAACCTCCCGGTCGGCGCCCTTTTCCCACAGAACGGCGTGGTTCTTGTTGTCCAGCCCCCAGAAGATGCTTTTTCCCTTCTCATCGGTGGCCCAGCGACCGTTGTCAATCGATTCAATGACGGTGCCGTCCGGTCCGCGAACCAAGGCCATCAGGTTTTCTCCCTGCAGGTCCCAGCGGATCAGGCGGCCAGATTCATCCACCGCCCACCACTCCTCGAAACCCTTCGCAGTGGTGATTTTTTCCAGCGGCAGCCCCACCTTTTTGGATGCGTGCCAGTCACTGCCTGCCAGCCAGTAGAGGTAGCGCTGCCAAGCCGGTTTGTCCAGGCCCATCTGGGCGAGGAACGAGGCCTCCTGTTCCGGGGTGATAAAGGCCCCCAGAATATTTTTGGCCACATTGCCCGGCGATGCCTCGGCAATCAGAAAAACGGCCATGGAGACCAGGAACATAGTCAGCAGGAGCAGTAAAAATCGCCTTAGTATAAATTTGGCCATAGAATCAGATTCCTGTGGTCTTGTTGGAAAAGCGGTGCCCCTGGCATTGCCTGGCAACAGCAGCTGTGGGAAGGACTGGGTTGGAATGATCGGCGGCTGTGGAGAAATAGTGGCATGACGCACCGCCGGTCAACGAATCGATCACTCTGCCGGTTCGGAATTTTGCCGGTTGCGGTGCGTTGGATTCAGTCATCTATCGTGTGGCACTTTTCCTTTGGGCGGAGAGGGCGACGCGCGGCCCTCTCCGCCATTAATAAAATGGCGTCATGCAACTGATCAGCTCATCCAGACATCGTCCAGTTTCAGGTAGAGGCTGGGGTGGGCTTTGACGCCCTGGACCGGCTTCCTGGAGATGGTCCAGACATTGATCCAGAAGGCGTTGCCGATGGAGCCGCGTTCCTGCTGGATCTTCTCCAGCTTACAGAATATCTTGCGACGGGCCTCCACATCCAGGGTGCCGTTGGCTTGGGTCAGCAGTTCAGAGTACTCTTTGTCTACCCAGCGGGTTTCGTTCCAGGCCACCGGCTTGCCATTTTCGTCACCCACATAGGCCAAACTGGGCACCATGGTGCCGACCGGGCGATGGGCCCAGGTGGTGATGCCCAGGTCAACCTCAGTCCATTTTTCCCAGTACTGGCTGTTGGGCATGGTCTGGATATTGATCCGGAAACCGGCCGGCGCCGCGTCCTGTTTGAGGATTTCGGCGTAGCGCACGATCTCGCTCCAGCCGCTGCCCACGGCCAGATTGACGTCCAGACCGTTGGGGTATCCGGCTTCTGCAAGCAGCTGTTTGGCTTGCATGGGGTCGTATTTGGGAGTGTCGATGGGGCAATACTCCGGATGTTTGGGGCTCACATGCACATCCTGGCCCTCCATGCCCTGCCCGAAGTAGGCCAGGGCGAGGATTTTTTCACGGTGCTGGCACAGCTTCAGTGCCGAGCGTACCCGGTTGTCCGACCACGGCTTCATGTCCACCCGCATTCTCAGAACGCGGGTCTGGTTGGTGGTGGCCGCCAGCACGTTGACTGCGGCATTGTCTTTGAGGGCCTGGTAGGCTTCGGTACCGCCGATATCACTGAAATCCAGCAGATCGATTTCACCGGCCTGAATGGCGGCGATCATGGGGCCCATTTCGGTGCCCATGTCGATGAATTCGATCTTGTCGAGGTAGGGCAGCGCTTTGCCGTCGGCCCCCTTGTTCCAGTAATCGTTGCGCCGCTTCAGCACGCAGCGTTCGCCTTCGAGATAGGTCTCGATGGTGTAGGGGCCGGTGCCTTGTGGCGCCTTGATGAAATCGCCTTCGAAGGTGCGGTGGTTCAGCAGCATGGCCGGATAGTGGAACAGGTGCTCGGGCACTGCGATCTCCGGGTTTTTCAGGTGGAGCTTCACCTGGTGGTCGGACACTTTTTCGATGCTGCCGGCGTCCAGGTAGCTGAGCATGCCCTTCATGGACGATCCCACGTCCTTGTCCAGCCACTGGTTGAAGGTAAATACGACGTCGTCGGCATTGAAATCGTCGCCGTTATTGTGTTTGACCCCCTTGCGCAGGTTCAGTGTCCATGTTTTCAGGTCGTCGCTGGCCTGCCAGTTCTCAAGCAGGTAGGGATGGGTAATGTTGTCGCCGTCGGTGTAGGTCAGATATTCGGCCACCTGACGCATTTGATTGGTGGGCGAGATCCAGGAGAACTGGGCCGGGTGGGTTACTTTGTGAACCGGCGCAGCCACTTTCAAAGTGCCGCCCCGTTTGACCGAGCCGGCCAGCGCCTTTTTGGGAAAAGCCAGTCCGGCCATCTGCGTGGCGGCGGCGGCGGACACCCCCAGGAGGGTGGTGAAACGGATAAATTCTCGTCGGGTCATCTTGCCTTTCTGGAAATCGCTGTTAAGCGCCTTGACTGCCGAATGCATCTTCTCTTTCATGTCTCCTCCTTGGGTGATTGTAGACCACGGGTCAACGATTTAGTAGTCGTCTGACGCTTTTGCTTGTGATCGGGGGATTTCAGTGCCTGCAAAGGCCTGTTGGCAAACGCGTCAGGTCGAAAATGCCGTCATGGAAACGACGGTATCAATGGATCGGTTCAATCCCACAGGTTAGAAAAATCAGTGAAAAACCAATAGCATTCATTGCCCTTTATTTCAATGGTGCATTATGGCTTCGCTACCGTTCGCTTCAAGGGGATCATCTCTCATGCCGATTCCTCCTCCTGTGGAGAGAAGGTCTCTTCGAATGCATAAAGATCACTGCGCATATGGTATATCACATAAGAGATCGGTCGGTCGCCGGCTATCAGCAATTGATGCATGCATAATGCGGGAATACCAGGCGATAAACCCAGTTCAACGGCGATGGCCGTGTTCAGGCTGACCGCTTCCAAGCGCTGCCACACCCGGGTGATGACCAAACCAAACCGTCGGGCGAGCAGGTCATGAACGGACTGCACCGCCAGGTCTTCATCCAGGATGGCGGCACAACAATCGGCCCGCAGGTAGCGCACTTCATAGCAGGCCGGCTGTTCGTTGAAATAGTGAACACGCACCAGGCTCACCGCCTTTTTCCCCGGCAGCCGTGTGTCCAGCTCCTGCGGGAGATTGACTATCCCCGAACGAATCAGACGTGATCGGGTGTCCACATGAAAAATCCTGGCGTTTTCCGAAAATGGATGAATGTGAAAATACGCCTGCGTAAATTCCCGCTTTTTCAGGAACGTTCCCTTGCCCGGCACCCGCCGGGCGAGGCCGTCACGCACCAGTTCGTCCAAGGCTTTCCGGGCAGTCATACGGCTGACCTTGTGCAAGCGCGCCAGTTCATTCTCCGAAGGAAGGCGATCACGAAACCGCCTCGCGGCGATGCCTTGGATTAAGTCATCTTTGATTAGCGCATATTTGGGAGCCGACCTTTTCATGAAATATGAGCGCTACGCATCTGATGAACAAGGAGACCAACCAGCCGGAAAGTAACTACAATTCATCGCATATCTGATCCAAATTGTCGAGGTGAAATCTGCTTGACTTTATTTTTGCCCATGAATAATAAGGCGGTATGCTGTATATACAGGCGAAAAATACCTTTGCCTGACGGACTGGCTGCACGTAATAAAACGTGAAGGACGCTCTTCAAAAAATCCGTTTCCGAAGGCTACGAAATAAGTCCGCGATCAAGGCTTGCTAATCTTCGAGGAATACGGTGTACTTCGGTTACGCCGCCGTGACGCGGAATGACGCCTAAATCGTGGGTCGGGTTTTTTCGAACTCGTAAAAAGAGAAGGACCACATGGTGGACTGCAACCCGTCGAACCCGTTCGGCGACCTGCTCGAGATCAATCTGAGTGAAGGCGCCTGCATCCGCCGACCGCTCTCCGATGCGATCGTAGGACGGGTATTAGGCGGCCGCGGATTCAATGTGGGCTACCTCTTCGAGCATCTGCCGAGGGGCATCGACCCCATGGGGCCGGACAACATCCTTGTGGTTTCTTGCGGTTTGCTCACCGGTTCCCGGGCGCCCACGGCCTCCCGGCTCCACCTCAATGCCCTGTCGCCCCTTACCGGGTTGATCGGAAGCTCCAATGTGGGCGGCTATGCCGGCGCCTGGCTGCGATCCACCGGTATCCTGAGCCTGGTGATCCGGGGACAGGCGTCTGCGCCCGTCTATCTTCATATTTCCGAAAGTAACGTTGAAATCAGAGATGCCTCGCCCTATTGGGGGCTGGACGCCATCGAGACCCAGGACCGTGTTGCCGGGGACCTGGCCCAGGAGAATCTTAAAATCCTATCCATCGGCACTGCCGGTGAGTCCGGGGTGCGCTTTGCCTGTGTCGTCACCGGAAAAGACCATGCGGCCGGCCGGACCGGCTTGGGTGCGGTCATGGGGGCCAAGCGCCTCAAGGCAGTGGTCATCAATAAAGGCCGGTGCAAGCCCTTCGACGATCGGCGGCAGCTTATCGGCAGTGCGGTCAATCAGTATGTCCGCCAGATCAAGGCATCCCCGGATTTTGACACCTTCTCCCGGTATGGCGGAGCCGGGTACATCAAGTGGGCCGACGACATGGGGGTCATGGGTACGCGCAATTACCGACAAACCCGTTTTGAGATGGTGGACCGGGTTGATGGCCGGCAACTTCTCAAAGACAAGAGGCGTTCCAGTGGCTGCTACCGCTGTCCGGTCCAGTGCAAGGCTGATCTCACATTCAAGGACGGCCCCATGAAAGGCCAAACAGCCACGCGACCGGAATTCGAGCCCATGATCAACCTGGGATCCAAATGCGGTTTGGGCGATCTTCAGGCCGTCGTCCGGCTGGACAACCTGTGCACCCGCCTGGGACTGGACTCCACCTCGGCGGCCACCACCATCGCGTTTGCCATGGATCTTTTCGAGCGCGGCATCCTGAACACCGCCGACACCGGTGGGTTGACCCTCGATTGGGGAGATGCCGGGGTGAT
>NZ_JBFELV010000083.1:0-15357 GCF_041551955.1 Desulfosarcina sp. | reverse complement strand
GTTCAACGGTGCATTCTCCACACCGCCGGATGCGCTTACATGGGCGCCGATATATTTCATGTTTTCGTTCTCCGTATAATTCCCCAAAATGGCATCTTGCGGCCCAGGTCTGCGTTCTCGTCTTATTGCGCACGTAGTGAATCTTCAGTGCTATCTTCGACGCAGCGCTGCTGCGCCTGCGGTTGCAATAAGCCTGCGGCCTTGATCTGAACCACCATCTACCATTTTCAAGATTAGGAAGATTTGAATTTAGGTTCTTCGGCGTTCTCGCGCAGCGTTTCCACCGAGACGATGTTGCAGGTCTGCGTCAGATTGTCGAAGGCAACCACCGCCTGTCCGTTGTCCAACTGGCGGCGCACCATGGCCACGTTTTCCACCAATGAACCCTGGGTGTAGCCCGAATCGGTGCCGTCGCGGGTCACGAACTCCTCGATGAGGCCGGCGAGCGCCTCCGGGCTCAACTGTCGGTGAGGGATAACCAGCATCGCTTCACGGTCAGGCATCGGGTCGCTGTCCCTTCGAACGAAACACCGCTTTGATCGTCTTGGCCGCATATTGATCCTCGGTGCTTTGAACAGCTGCGATCAACCGGGCCACTTTATGCGGATCCTTTCTCCCCGGCATCATCTCAACCCCTGAACTGACGTCAATGGCTGCCGGCAGGGCCGCACGGATGGCATCGGCCACATTGTCCGGCGACAACCCCCCGGCGAGCACCAACGGTTGCCGGTGCCCGAAGCCCCTGGCCGCGCCCCAGTCCCAGGCCACGGCATTGCCGCCGGGGAGCGGGCCCTTGGCGCACTCCACCAGATAGCCGTCGACGTCGAATTCCGGTGCATCGTCCAAACCCGGCCTGCCGTCGACGAACAGGGCTTTGATTACGCCCACCCCTTCGGCCTTCAACCGTGCAGCCAGGCGTGCCGGTTCCCGGCCGTGAAGCTGCGCCATGGAAAGGCCGCAGCGTTCAACCCGCGCCATGATGGTTGAAAAAGTGGCGTTGACGAATACGCCGACGGCAGCCACCTTTTCCGGCAGTGCATCCACAACGGCCCTGGCCTGTTCCGGGCTGACGTTGCGGGGGCTTTGGGAAAAAAAGACCAAGCCGATGGCATCGGCGCCCCGCTCAAGGCATTGGGCGGCCTCATGGGGATGGGTCAGCCCGCAGATCTTGACCTGGGGATAAGGGCGGTTCATCGAAGGTGCATCGGTCATACGGCACCGTTGCCCGGGGACGGCACTCCGGATCCTCCCCCCATCAGCGTGCGGATAAACCGGACCGGGTCATCGGACCGGACAATGCTTTCCCCCACCAGAAAATTGAAAATCCCGGCTTTCAGGTTTTTTTGAATATCCGTCGGGCTCGATATGCCGGAGGCTGCCACGGGCACCTGGCCTGGTGCCAGGCGGGCGACCAAATCCATGGCAATGGCGATGTCCGTTTTAAAGGTGCTCAGGTTGCGATTATTGATGCCCACCAGACGGGCACCGCTGGCGACCACGGTACGGGCATCCTCTGGCGTGTGAATTTCCACCAGGGCATCCATGCCCAGTTCGCGGCACAGGGTGTAAAGCCGGTTCAATTTTTTTGGGCTGAGGATTCTGGCAATCAGCAAAATGGCATCCGCACCGGCCGCTGCCGCTTCGTACACCTGGTAGCTGCTGATGATGAACTCTTTTCTCAGCACCGGCAGGGTGCAAGCGGACCGCGCCGCAGTCAGGTCGTCGAGGCTGCCCTTGAAGTAAGTGGGATCGGTGAGCACCGAGACGGCCACTGCCCCCCCCTTTTCATACTGCAAAGCCGTCCGTGGGGCATCCAGATCAGGAGCGATATCGCCTCTGGACGGCGAGGCCCGTTTGATTTCGGCGACAATATTCACTCCGGAGGCACCCGGCAGGGAGAGCGCTCCATAGAGGGACCGGAAATCCGACCGCTGCCGGGCCAGTTCAGCCGCCCGCTCTTCGGAGACGACCTTTCTGGCCTGGAAAATCTCGCGCTCCTTCTGTTTGACAATCTGAGTAAGAAAATCTATAGGCATCATTCACTATCTCTCACCTAACCTGAAGGTTTCAGACGGTTTCGGAAAGGTTCGAGATCAAGGCTTGCGAATCCCGAGGAATGAGGCGTACTGACGGTACGCCGCAGTGACGAGGGATGAAGCGTAACGCGGATATCGGACGTTTTCCGAAACCGTCCATTTAGTTATCCGTTATCACGGGTGTATGCAACCAACGCCTCCAGTTTTCCCATGGCGGCCCCACTGTCGAGAGCCTCTTCAGCCAGCGCGATGCCCGTGGTCAGATCCACGGCCTTCTGGCAGGCCACCAGGGCGGCAGCGGCATTGATCAGCACCACGTCGCGCCTGGGACCCTTTTCTCCCGTCAGGATCATGCGGGTAATGGCCGCATTCTCCGCCGGATCACCACCGGTCATCTGCTCCGGCTCGGCCAGTCGGCCGAAATACTGCTCCGGGTAGATGTCATAGGTGCGGATCATATCGCTCTCCAACTGGGAGACGCGCGTGGGCGCGCACACCGATATTTCGTCCAGCCCGTCGTGCCCGTGAACCACAAAAGCGCTTTTGGCTCCCAGCAGGCGAAGCGCCTCGGCGAACATCTCGGTTAGCTGGGGAGCGAACACGCCCAGCAGTTGGCAGTTGGCGCCGGCCGGATTGGTCAGCGGCCCCAGCATGTTGAAGATGCTTCGCAGGCCCACCTCCGTGCGCGCTTTGGCGGCAAAGCGCATGGCGCTGTGATAGATCGGGGCAAAAAGAAAACCAATGCCGATCTCCTGGACCGCCTCTTCGACCACTTCCGG
Source organism: Desulfosarcina sp. (assembly GCF_041551955.1). Classification (GTDB taxonomy): domain Bacteria; phylum Desulfobacterota; class Desulfobacteria; order Desulfobacterales; family Desulfosarcinaceae; genus Desulfosarcina. The sequence continues at coordinate 12,542 of NZ_JBFELV010000083.1, read as the reverse complement.
GTCGGTATCCAGCCTGACGCCCAGGGTTTCCAGCACATCGGCGCTGCCGCACTTGGACGAGACACTGCGGTTGCCGTGCTTGGCCACGGTCACCCCGCACCCGGCCACGACAAATGCCGTGGTGGTGGAGATGTTGAAGGTTTTAAGGCCGTCGCCGCCGGTGCCGCAGGTGTCCACCACCGGCATGGCTGCCGCCTGGATGCGGTGAGCCTTTTTACGCATGGCTCTGGCCGCACCGGCCAGCTCCTCAACGGTTTCCCCTTTGGTGGCCAGGGCTGCCATCATGGCCCCCACCTGGGCATCGGTGGTCTGGCCGTCAAAAATCTCAGACATCATCTCCGCCATCTGAGATTGGTTTAAATCGGTTCGGCTGATGATGGTTGCCAGGTGATCCTTGAACATGGCTTGATTTCTCCCTCTGCTCGGTCTAAACGCCTAAATCATTTTTAAAAAATTGCGCAGCAACCGCTTGCCCAGCGGGGTCATGATGGATTCAGGGTGAAACTGGATCCCCTCGGTGACATGAAACCGATGCCGAATGCCCATGATCTCGCCGTCCTCTGCAACGGCGGTCACCGACAGACAGTCGGGCAAGCTTTCCTTTTCTACCGCCAGGCTGTGGTAGCGCATCGCCTGAAATTGCTGTTTGATTCCGGTAAAAATTCCCTTGTCGTCACCGGTGATGGCTGATGTTTTGCCGTGCATCAACCGCTTGGCGTGAATTACCCGGCCGCCGAATTCATGGGCGATGGACTGGTGACCCAGACAAACGCCGAGGATCGGTATCCGACCGGAAAACCGCCTGATCGTCTCCAATGAAACACCTGCAGACTCCGGACGCCCAGGTCCCGGAGATATCACGATGGCTTGGGGAGCCATCGCCGCAACTTCATCCACGGTGACGGCGTCGTTTCTTTTCACCACGACCCCCTCGCCGATCTGCTTGAGATATTGGACCAGATTGTAGGTGAAGGAGTCGTAATTGTCGATCATCAATATCATGGTGTTGTCTCCACCCCTTGCCCCTGGCGAGTCAGTTCGAGGGCCCGTTGAATGGCCATGGCCTTGTTGACGGTCTCCAGCCGCTCGGTTTCCGGATCCGAGTCGGCCACAATACCCGCTCCGGCACGCACGGTGAGCGTCCCGTTTTCAATGCAGGCGGTCCGGATGGTAATCGCCAGGTCCATATTGCCGCTGAAGGAGACGTATCCGACGGCACCGCCATATGGCCCCCGGGGTCGTTGTTCCAGTTCGTCGATGATCTGCATGGCCCGCACCTTGGGTGCACCGGATAGGGTGCCGGCAGGAAAGGACGCCCGCAGCAGGTCCCAGGCATCGTATCCATCATCGATATCACAGTTGATATTGGAAACCAGGTGCATGACGTGGGAGTATCGCTCCACCACCATCAGATCCGTCACCTGGACCGTGCCGGTCCGGGCGACCCGGCCCAGATCGTTTCGCCCCAGGTCCACGAGCATCAGGTGCTCGGCCCGCTCCTTTTCGTCGGCCAGCAATTCGGCGGCCAACGCGCGGTCCGCCTGCTCACTGGCTCCCCGGGGGCGGGTGCCGGCAATGGGTCGCAGGGTGGCCACACCGTTTTCCAGGCGCACCATGGTTTCCGGTGAGGATCCCACCAGGGCGATCTCATCGAAATTGAAAAAGTAGAGGTACGGAGACGGGTTCACATAACGCTGGGCCCGATAGATCGCAATGATGTCCCCGGGTGCGCTGCATTGAAACGGCTGGGAAATGACAGCCTGAATCACGTCGCCTTGCCGGATGTGGTCCTTTACCCTGGTCACCCGCTCTCTGAAGGTCTGCGCCCCAAGCAGCGGGGCCATAGTCGGGCTGGCGCCGGTGCCATCTGGCAGGGTTTCGCCAACACCCGTGGCCATGCGCCGTTCCATGTCGTCGAGCCGGGTCATGGCCTCATCGTAGGCGGCCGTGGCATCTGATTTCCCGTCGGTAAAGGCAATGGCCACACAAATCATCGTGTTGCGAATGTTGTCGAAAATAAGCAGTTCGTCACCGATGATGAAATGGGCCATGGGGGTATCCACCGACAACCGGTTGGGTATGCGTTCGAAGAATGAAACCATTTCATAGGTGAGATAGCCGACCAGCCCGCCCCAGAACCGGGGAAGCTCAGCCATCTCCGCCGGTTGAAAACGGCTCATGAACATTTTCAGCGTTTTCAGGGGATCGCCGCCGTGGGGGATCTTCTCCTCCCGGCCGTTCTCGACAATGGTCACCTGATCGGTAAAAACCTTGACGTGGGTGCGGGCCGATGTGCCCAGAAAGCTGTAACGTCCCCATTTTTCGCCGCCCTCCACACTCTCCAGAAGGAAAAGCGGCGTCCGCCGTCCCTTCCCGTCGTGGTCGTAGCATTTTTTCAGCAGGGAGACCGGCGTCTCCATGTCGGCCAGAATCTCGCGGCAAACGGGAATCACATTACAGGTCCGGGCCAAGGCATCAAACCGTTCCCGGCTTGGGAATTCCTTTAATTTCATCAGTGGTCCTCTTGATAACAAAAAAGGCCGTGATTGTGTCCACGACCCAGGATAAGCGATGTTTAAGGGCTTTTGAATGGTGTGTCAAGGTTTTTTTGTTCTTATGCATAGAAACAACATGGTTGATGACACACCGGCTCGCCACGGTGGCAAGGAAATTGCTTAATATGATTTTCAACAATCGGTTCTGAACTAGAAACGCACCGGAATCATCTGGCCTGACCGGATATTGCTGGACAGTTGAAAAAACAGCCCTATTTTTTTTAAAGCGAGCACGTCCAAAATCGGACATGCTTGTGCACAAAAGGGCATCCCGTGCGCAAAAATTGTTGCAACGGCTGCCCAAAGCCAATGCGAGGTGCGCCATGCATAGACAGACCCGTATCCTGGTCGTGGAAGACGACCCCAACGTATCCACCGTGCTGACCGCACGATTGGAGAGTTTGGATTACCTGGTGTGCGGCACCGCCGAAACCGGACTCGAGGCCGTCAGCGGGGTTTACCGGAACAACCCGGACCTGGTTACCATGGACATCCTGCTCAAAGGGGAAATGAACGGGATCGAGGCCGCCGCAAAAATCGCCGAAGGTTCGGATGTGCCCATCATTTACATGACCTGCCTTTCTGATAAGCAGGTTTTCATGCGAGCCCTGGCAACCCATCCTTACGGATATATCACCAAACCCTACGACATCAATGAGCTGCGATCGGCCATTGAAATTGCCGTGGTCAAACACAAGGCGGCCAAGGCGCAAAAAATACTGATCACCCAGCTGCAAAACGCCCTCGAGCAAGTCAAAACCCTCAGCGGCCTGCTGCCCATCTGTGCCTCCTGTAAAAAAATCCGTAAAGACGACAGCACCTGGCAGGCGATCGAGGACTACATCACCAGCCATTCCAACGCCGACTTCACCCACGGGATCTGCCCTGAATGCGCCCATCGGCTTTACCCGGAACTGTATCGCCACAAAGGCTGATCCGGACTGGCGCATCGACCCGCATCCGGATTTGACTATTGACAGTAGACCGATTCCCTCCGAAAATGGTGTGAACACGATCACCCTTTTTCAAGACGACTGCCTATGACCCGCATGGAATACCAGACCTTCCGATTGGAGACGATGCCCGCGCTGGCGGCACCGATGTTTATCATCGGTTTCCGGGGATGGGGCAATGCGCTCGAGGTATCGGCCGGCACGGCCGCCTATCTGGTGGAAACCCTCCAGGCCGTTCCCTTTGGCCATATGGAACCCGACGCCTGCTATCGCTATGACGAAAATCGCCCGGTGGTGAAAATCGAAACCGGTGTCATGAAATCGATTACCCCCCCGGGGGGAAGCTTCTTCGCCATCCAAACCCATGCCGGAGAAAACGATCTGGTCGTATTGGTCGCCGACGAGCCCAGCCTCAACTGGTACCACTTTTCCCGGGAGTTGGTGGATCTGGCCCATCGGCTCAAGGCGCCCGGGGTGATTACCCTGGGCAGTATGTTCGACAACGTGTTGCATACGGATCGGGTTATTTCAGCGGTGACCACCGGCAGTGATGTTGAAGGCCAAGTCAGCCGGCAAGGGGTGATTCCAATCAATTATCACGGCCCCAGCGCCATCCACACGATCATTCTGGAGGCCTGCCGGAAGCGCGCGGTGAGCGGTGCCAGCCTCTGGGGCCACTGCCCCACCTACCTGCAGGGCATCACTCACCATGGCATGATGCTTCAGCTGGTGCGGCTGCTTGCCGATATGGCCTCCTTTTCAGTGAAGACAGACGCGCTCGAAGCCGGCTGGGAAGCCCTAAAAACCCAGATTCAAAAACTGATGACCGACAATCCCAAACTCCAGGAAATCATGAACCAGGTCCGCAAAAAAAAGCGCGAAGGGGCCATGCAGGACCTGGGACAAAACGGCAATGAACAGGGAAAGGTGATCAACCTCAAGGATTTCCTCGATCCGTGACCGTTACTGGCGGTACACGGTGGGCTTGTCCTCGACGTCGATGTCGATACCGACCGTGTCTCCGGTCTTAAAGCCGATCCGCTTGAATTCGCGAACCACTTCATCGTGGCGATCCACATACCAGTATACGGTCCACAGGGGATTTCGGACGGTGTCGATACCATATGCATCGTGGCTGCACAGATTGATCCGGAACTTGTCCTTGGCAATCAGTGTGTCGGCTTCGGACAGGAATATATCGATCTGGTAGAGGTTGTTGTGCAGGGCTTTGGACAGTTCCGCCTGCAATTCCGGGGTGTCGTCCAGGTAATGGCTGGCAATCTGGTACAGGTCGACCGGGTCCTGAATGGCCAACCCGAGCACCGCGTATCGCTGGTGGCGCAGGGCAAAGGCCTCGAGCTCCGCTTCATAAGCCTTGATGGAATCGATGATCTGGGCGATATCCGGCTTGCCGGGCGTGGCACATTCATTGACCATCTCCTCGCACTGGGAAATAATATCGATGTAAAAGGTTTTATTGTCCATCACATATACCGGCCGCTCCCGGTAGCTGCGCCGCTTGCGGATCCGCCGGATGCCGTCCAGGGTGATGGACCGCTGGCTCTCCTTTTCTTCAAGGATGTCGATGCTGGAAATGTCTTTGGCCTGCACCACATGAATACTGCCTTCGGCCGAAATGATATATTCGATCTCGCATCGGAATCCCAGATAGGTCTGAATCTCCTTTGACAGCTGAACCAGCCGCCGGTCATGAGGGGTTCGGGTGATGTAGGGTTCGCTTTGCAGCTTGTGAATGCGGTCCCGACAATATCCGAATTCCCATTTGCCGCCGATGATTTTGGCCATCACACTGGATCCGTCGATAAAGGGCATGACGATCACCCCCATCTGGTCAAGATCCATCTGCGGCGCATGGTTGAACCGCTGCTGGCGGGCGATGCTTAAATGCTTGCTGCCTCTGGCCAGCTTGATCATCTTGGTGCGGGCATAGCGGATGCCACCCACATCGGCATAGGTTTCCAAAGAGTCGAATGTCCCGCCTTTGAACCGGCGTTCCAATGGATGGGCACTGCGGGCAATCACCTTGAAGCTTTCGCGGTGTTTTTCCAGGAACGACTCGAGTACTGCGAAATCCTCGTTCTCGAATTGCTGAGGGGGAACATATATGAAGTCGGGGACCTCAAATCCCCCCTTTTTGAGCTTCTCCAGCAGTTCCGCTTTTTCGGGTATGCGGTAGGCCATCCAATTTCTCCTATTGACATTTCCATTCAAAGTCTTTAGTTAAAACAAACCGACCGATCATTCGGTTGGCAAACTTCTGAACAGGTAACACATGTCCAAACGAAATGCAATCCTTGCTTCGGCCACCCGGCTGTTTTCCCGCAACGGGTTTCAGGGAACCGCCATGGCAGAGCTGTCGACCATCACCGGTGCGGCAACAGGAACCATCTTTCACCATTTTAAAAACAAGGAAGACCTATTTCTGCAAGTTTTGAATGAGGTAAAAAAGAACATTCTGGACCAATTTGAAAGGCATCAGCAGACCCGTCGGGATCAGAAAGGATTGGCGCGGGTCGAGGCTGTCATCGCCTTTTATCTGCACCTGGCCGGCGCAATGGAAGACCAGTTCCTGATACTGCACCGTCACTTTCCTTATCAAATGGCCGAAACCAGCCCAGTGTGCCGCAGCCATCTGGAATCCATTTACACCTGTTTGCTGGACATCTTCGAGGAGGGAATCCAGCAGGGCATGCAGGACGGGTCGGTGGCGGTCGACTCCCCGCGAAAGACGGCCATGGTGCTCTTTGCCATGGTGGATGGCATTGTCCGGCTCAACACCTACCGGGTGTATGACGCCGGCACCCTTTACGACAGCCTGATGGTTGCCTGCCGCAGGCTGCTGGCCGGAGGCCGGTAGACCGCCATGGCCCGACACCCGTCATTCACCTCCCGCATCTTCGCTCCGAGCCGGATGCTGCCATTTCTGGAGTGGCTGCCCGGCTATCGTGCTGGACATCTCAAAGCAGACCTGTTTGCCGGGTTGACCGTGGCGTTGGTATTGGTTCCCCAGTCCATGGCCTATGCCCAGCTGGCCGGCCTGCCGGCTTATTATGGCCTGTATGCGGCGTTTTTGCCACCGGCGGCGGCAGCCTTGTTCGGATCCAGCCGTCAACTGGCCACCGGACCGGTGGCCGTGGTCTCCCTGATGACCGCCGTGGCCCTGCAGCCCCTGGCCGCCGCCGGCAGCCAGGCGTATATCGGGTATGCGGTCCTGCTGGCCCTGATGGTGGGGCTGCTTCAATTCGGCCTGGGCATCTTGCGCCTGGGCCTGGTGGTCAACTTTTTGTCTCATCCGGTGGTGGCTGGTTTCACCAACGCGGCCGCCATCATCATCGCCACCGGCCAGATCTCGAAATTGTTCGGCGTCGCGGTGGACACCAGCGATTATCATTACCATACGATGGTCCGGGTGGTCGAAGCCGCCCTGTATTACACCCACTGGCCAACGCTCATGATGGGCCTGTTTGCCTTCACCGTCATGCTGGTCCTGAAAAAAATCACCCTGCGGATCCCCAACGTGCTCGTGGCGGTAGCCGCCACGACCCTGATCAGTTGGGCAACCGGATTCGAACAGCAGGTCACGATGCCCCTGGAATCGGTGGTCGATGCAGACACCCGGGCATTGATCGTTCACTTTAACGCCGAGACGACGCAGCTCAACCAGATGGAAGACAGGCGCACCCGGATCAACGAGACCCTCAGGCAGGCCACCACCGCGGGCCACCGCATGATGGTCATCGACTCCCGGCGGGATCTCGAGATCCTGAATTATCAGATGGCCTTGAAGGCAGAAAAAGCGGCGACTTACCGTCATCGGATCCGCCGCCTGCTTTTTGAAGCTGGCCGGACCCGGCATGGCGACCTCCGGTTTTTTAGCGCGGACCATCGACAGTCGGACACGCAAAAGGTTGGCCGCATCTGGCGGCTGATGGTCGGCAACGCACCGCTGGACGCATCGGCACTGACCTTTAGCGGTGGAGGCGAAGTGGTCGGCACCATACCCAAAGGCCTTCCGGACTTCTCTTTTCCGGAGATCGATGGCCACGGTGCCATGGCACTGATGCCACCAGCCGCCATCATCGCTCTATTGGGATTCATGGAGGCCATCTCCATCGCCAAGGCCATGGCCGCCAAAACCGGCCAGCGTATCGACCCGAATCAGGAACTCATGGGGCAGGGGCTGGCCAATATGATCGGCTCTGTGGCCCAAAGCTATCCCGTGGCCGGATCCTTTTCCCGGTCGGCGGTCAATCTCCAGGCGGGGGCCGTTTCCGGACTGTCCAGCGTGATTGCCAGCCTAACGGTGGTGACGACCCTTTTTTTCTTCACCCCCCTGCTCTACCACCTGCCCCAGAGCGTACTGGCGGCAATTATCATGATGGCGGTGGCCGGTTTGATCAACGTTCGGGGATTCATTCACGCCTGGCGGGCCCAATGGTTCGACGGGGTCATCTCGGTGATCACCTTCGCGTGCACCCTGGCCTTCGCCCCCCACCTGGACCGAGGCATCATCGTGGGGGTGGGGCTGTCGCTTTGCGTTTTTCTTTACCGGAGCATGCGTCCCCATGTGGTGGACCTTTCCATGGGTCTGGACAAGGCGCTCCATGACGTCGTGACCCACGGGCTGAAAGAGTGCCGCTACATCGACGTGGTCCGCTTCGACGGGCCCCTTTTCTTTGCCAACGCCAGCTACCTGGAGGACCAAATCCGCCATCGGCGAAGTATAAAAAAAGCCCTCAAACACATCATCATCTCCGCCGAATCCATAACCGACATGGACGCCTCCGGTCAGGAATCGTTGTCGCTGATCGTGGACCGGGTGAGAAGCGCCGGCATCGACATCTCTTTGAGCACTGTCCATGAGCCCGTGATGCAGGTGCTGCGACGCACCCACCTGCTCTACAAGATCAGTGAAGACCATATCTATCCGACCTTGAAGCATGCCGTTCGCGCCGTCCACGAACAAACCCATAAGGGGGGCAGCGAGAAAAACTGCCCATTGACCTCGGTTCGATCCCTATCGACCCACAGCGAACCCAAAGGAGGGTAACGATGTCTGTCATCGCCATCTTCAGCGGTATTTTCAGCAGTGCGGACGCGGTGGTCCGGGACGTGATGGACAGCACCGGTTACCGACTGATCACTGACGACCGGTTGGTCACCAGCGCCGCTGAGACGTCCGGCATGCCGGAAAGCAAGGTGCAGCGGGCTTTTTCGGCCAAGACCTCGGTATTTAACAAGTTCACCCATGAAAAAGAGTGCTCGATTGCCTGCCTGCGCCTAGCGTTGGCGACGGAGCTGGAAAAAGGCCCTGCCGTGGTCCATGGTTTTTCCAGCCTGCTGATCCCTCAGTCTGTCAGCCATATGCTCCGGGTCTGCATTATCGCCGAGACACCCTATCGTATCGAACAGGCCCAGGTCGTCCAGGGACTGACTGAAAAGGAGGCCTTGAAACAGATCCGCGCCCGGGATGCAGACAATGCTGCCTGGACCGAAATCGTGTTTTCCGCCAAGGATCCCTGGGACGTCAGCCTTTACGACATGCTGCTGCCCATGAACCGGATGAATGTGGCCCAAGCCGGCGCACTGATCGAGGAGAACCTCATCAAGGACGCCGTTCGCCGCACCAACGCCTCCATTCAGGCGGAAAAAAATTTCCTCCTGGCCGCCACCGTCGAGATGGCTCTCTGCCGTGCCGGGCACAATGTCTCGGTGACGGCCGAAAACGGGACGGTGGTGCTGACCATCAACAAGCACGTGCTGATGCTGGCAAGGCTGGAGGAGGAACTGACATCCATTGCCGGTACGGTTGCCGGCGTGCGGGCGGTAAAAACAGTCGTCGGCAAGAATTTCCACCAGGCCCATATCTATCGCAAACACAGTTTCGAGGTACCTTCCCGCGTGCTGCTGGTGGACGACGAACGGGAGTTCGTTCAGACCCTGTCAGAACGTCTGGAGTTGCGCGAAATGGGATCCGCCGTGGCCTATGACGGCGAGTCCGCCCTGACCCTGGTGGCCGAGGACGATCCGGAAGTGATGATCATCGATCTTAAAATGCCGGGAATCGACGGCATGGAGATCTTAAGGCAGGTGAAAACCACCCGACCGGAAATCGAGGTGATCGTTCTCACGGGCCACGGCAGCGAGGCAGACCGCAAGCGGTGCATGCAGTTGGGCGCCTTTGCCTACATGCAAAAACCCGTGGATATCGACGAATTGAGCGAGACCTTGAAGAAAGCCCATGAAAAAATCCAGCAATTCAAATCTTGAGTCAGGCAGGCCGGTTTTCCCGTCTGAAAAACGGTGTCGTCCATGCTGAACCTGTCCAGATTCAAACCCCGTTTCTGGGACCATCGAGATGCGGCTTCAGGACCGGGCGGCAGCCACTTCAGCTTCCGGCGCAAATGGTTGATGATCGTTGTCTTTACCACCGTGGTGACGCTGACGCCCCTGCTGGTCATGACGCTGATGGACTACCGGCTAACCCGTCAGGCCTTTGAATCCGAAGCCGCGATGGGCACCGCCCGAATGGTTTCCAACACCTGGCGCAGCATTTCGTTTTTGCTGTCCCAGCGCCGGGCAGCCCTTGAATTCGTCGCCCGGGACAACCGCCTGTCGGATCTGCTGGCACCGGGGAGGCTTGACGCCATCCTGGCCAATCTGCAAGGCGGCATGGGCGGATTCGTGGATCTCGCCGTGGTGGACACCGGATGCACCGTGCAAGCCTATGCCGGGCCCCTTGGCTTAAAGAGCGGCCGGGTGGAACCGGCCATCTGCTTCGATCAGGTCGCCGCCAAGGGATTTTTCATCAGTGATGTATCCGTAGATCGGGGAAAAAACCATGGGCTGGTCGTTGCCATCCGTCACGACCTGGAGGCCGGCGGCTTCTTCGTATTGCGATCGACGCTGGATGCCGGCCTGTTGGATCTCCCTGTGCTGCAGCTGGCGATGGATGAAGGCGACGACGCCTTCATTGTCAACAGCCAGGGCACGCTTCAGACGCCCTCCCGGCGGTATGGCAGTCGCTTCGAAAAAGTTAACCTGACCATCCCCGACACCGCCGACGACACACGGACATTGAGAACGGTGGATCAGGCCGGTCGTTTCGTTCTCATGGGCATCGCCCCGATTCCCGACAGCCCATTTCTGCTCATGATGATCCGCCAGGAGTCGGGCATCATGGATCTGTGGCTCAAGCCACGCATGCGCCTTATCGGTTTTCTGTTGTTCAGCATCGCCATGATCCTGGTCTCCATCTTAGGTGTGGCCACTTACCTGGTCAACCGCATCCATGCCGCCGACCAACGTCGGGTGCAGGCCCTGCATCAGGTGGAGTATGCCAACAAACTCTCATCCATCGGCCGTCTGGCCTCGGGGGTGGCCCACGAAATCAACAACCCATTGGCCATCATCAACCAGAAAGCCGGACTCATCAAGGACCTGTTCACCATCAACAGCGATTATAGCGGCAACGAGAAGCTCATGCGACTGGTGGACGACGTGCTGGCATCGGTCCGTCGCTGCGGCACCATCACCCGGCGGCTGCTGGATTTTGCCCGGCACATGGAGTCGTCCATCGAAGCGGTGGACATCGAAGCGATCATCCGGCAGGTGCTCAGTTTCATGGAAAAAGAAGCCGAACGGCGCTGCATCGTCGTCTCGGTAGCGGTGCAAGGGAGCATTCCGGTCTTTGAAAGTGACCGGGGCAATGTCCAGCAGATATTCTTGAACCTGATCAACAACGCCTTTGCGGCCATGGCGGACGGCGGGCGGCTGGACGTCACGATTGAACGCAAAGGAACCACGCATATCGCGGTGACCGTGGCGGATACCGGGCACGGCATCCCGGAAGCCGATCTCAAGCGCGTCTTCGAGCCCTTTTTCTCCACCCGTCACGGCCACGGGGGCACCGGATTGGGATTGTCCGTCACCTATGGCATGGTCTCGGAAATGGGCGGCGAAATCACGGTAAACAGCCAGCCGAACCGGGGAACCTCGTTTACGGTCAGCCTGCCTCTGAAAGCGCCACAGGGATCATCCGCTGCCGCCTGTGCCGTATCCCCGGCCAACCGCGCTGCCGCCGGCAGCCCAATTACGGAAGGGAAGACTAAGTGAAAGACGATTCCCGGGCCATGGCCATCGAGGGCGCTCGCTTCTTCGGAGAGATATCGGCGTCCATTTCCCACGAAATCAAGAATGTGCTGGCCATTATCAATGAAAACGCTGGTTTACTCCAGGACATGGTCATGATGATCGAAAAGGGAATGCCGCTTTCGCCGGAGCGGCTGTCGGTACTGGCCCGATCCTTGACCCGCCAGGTGAACCGGGGCGATCGGATCGTCAAGGATATGAACCGCTTTGCCCACAGCGCCGATCACTCCTCGGAATCTGTGGACATTGGCGAGGTAATTCAATTTATATGCCTGCTGGCTGCGCGGCTGATTGCCATGAAGGGGGAACCGCCAAGGATCGAGGTGCCGGCCACACCGATTACCGCCGACACCAATCGGTTTTTCCTTGAAGACCTGGTGTGGACCTGCCTGTGCCGGGCCATGGATGCCCGCGCACCGGACCAGAACATATGCATCGTTGCAGAGAAAGCCGGAAACGCTCCCCAGATCCGTTTTTGCGGATTGGCAGAGGATTTTCTGGCCAGAGAAGCCGGGCTTCCGTCACCCCGAGAGACGATGGTGGCCGGGCTTCTCGGCGTCGACTTGAAGACTGACAGCGATAAGGGCGAAATCGTTCTTATTTTCCCTTAGGAAATAGGGATGGACCTATAAAAAACGCAATTTTCACGGGCAATTTGAAAGGAGTCAAAAATGAAGGAAAGAGTACTGCTGGTTGACGACGAGGTGGAGTTCCTGGAAATCATGGCCGAGCGCATGCGCGCCCGCGATATGGAGGTAACCACGTCCACATCAGCCACCGAGGCGCTGTCACTGATCGCCGCCGAATCCTACGATGCGGTAATCATGGATTTCATGATGCCGGAGATGGACGGCATTCAGGC
>NZ_JBFELV010000082.1:0-15515 GCF_041551955.1 Desulfosarcina sp. | reverse complement strand
TCCCGCCGCCTCCACCAATTGCTTATGCAATGAAATTACTGGTTGTGATCGCATTGAATGGGTCAGAATCCCGGCGGACTGATAAAAATTAATTTATCAGATGGTAAGGTTTATTTACACCTGCACCGCCTTCCGGGGGGTCGGTTTCCCCATTCCTTTGTTTCCAGCCGCCTTTCTTTTCATATAATATCATGCAGCTATGACCGGTTTCGGTTTTCGACGGATCGAAGCGCTGCAATATGGCATCGAAGTTGCCCCTGATTGGCAGGTTTGCGTATTTCGTCGACAGTTCACGGTGTATGGTTGGAACAACCTGTCATGTGCGGGGAGAAAATATGATTCTGAAGAATAAAATGGTGCAGCTGTGTATCAGCCTGGGGCTAAGTATGATCGTCATGCTGCTTCCGCGACCGGAGGGGACCAAGTTCGAAATTACAGGCGACAACGATAGAAAACTGTTGGCTCAGGTGAGTGCTGATTTTGCCATCGACGACAATGGCGGGCAGAAAACCAAAGGGTATGTCGTAAGGGCGATCGACCCGGGGCAACCCCGGGCGACGGCTGCCTGGCTCGCGGATGAGGCTGCCCGCCTGGAACTGGCCGACGTCCGGGTGGAGTACGTGGACGGCTTGTCGCCCACGGCCAAAAGGTTTCTGGCCGCCCTGGCTTTCATTGTCTTCCTGTTCATCTTCGAGCCGATTCCTCTGGAATTGACTGCCATGTGCATTGGGGTGCTGATGATTCTGACCGGTGTGGCCGATGTCAAGGGAGCCTGGGCGCCCTACATGCATCCGGTCGTGGTCTTCATCATGTGCTGCCTCGTTTTCGCCATCTCGCTGGAAAAGGCCGGCCTGACCCAGCGACTCGGCCAAGCCATCGCCCGCAAGGCCGGTGACAGCGTCATCCGGTTCACCTTTCTGCTGTCGGTGGGGCTCGGCTATGCCTCGGGCGTGATGCACGACGCGGCGGCGGCGGCCATCGGCATCGCCACCATGCTGCCCCTGATGCGGGCGGCCGGCATCGAACCGCACACCCGCACAGCCAAGTTCATGATGCTGTCGGTGCCCTTTGCCGCTTCGGCCGGAGGCATGATCACCCTGGTCGGCGGCGGCCGGAACATGGTTTCGGCGGCGTTTTTGAAAGAGTTCACCGGCATGGAACTCACCTTTTTCGACTGGATGAAATTCGCCGCACCGGCTGGACTGGTCTGTGTGCCGCTGGTTGTGGCCATCCTCTACTTCGTCTACCGGCCGGACCCCAGCTTCAAACTCCCCAAGTACGACGGGCGGATGGGACCCTGGACGCCGCTGGAGAAAAAGACCACCGCCATCCTGACCATCGCTTTCGGGTTATGGCTGACCAAAGGCCTCCACGGCCTCGACTATTCCATCACCGGTGTCCTGGCAATCGGCGCCCTGCTCACCACCGGGGTGCTCGACTGGGAAGACATCCACAAGCATCTGGAGTGGGGCACGGTGCTGTTTATCTTCGGCGGGGGCATCTCGCTGGGCCTGGGCATGGACACCTCCGGGGCGGCGCGCTATTTCGCAAACTTGTTTTTCCCCCTGTTCAAGGGGACCGGCTGGCTGGTCATGTTCGCCGGGGTGGCCGTATTCGGCGCGGTGGTCACCAACGCCATGGCCAACGTGGCCGCGGCAGCCTTGATTCTGCCAATTGTCATCCCCCTGGCCCAGCTGGAGGGGGTTGACCCGCGGGTGCTGGCGCTTTGTATGGGCATGGCCACCTCTTTTGCCTTGCTGCTGGTGATCGGCTGCCCGCCCAACGCCATCGCCTACTCCTATCGCCAGTTCACATCCTGGGACCTGACCCGGGCCGGACTGGTGGCCACGCCGGTGATGCTGGCCGCCATGATTCTGGTCAGCGCCCTGTGGTGGAGCGTGCTGGGCCTGGTTTAACAGCCAAAGTGGGCTGCGATGAATAGACGGCGGTTGCCGCCGCTTGACCCGGACCACCCGGGGAACCGACTCAAATCGCCTAATTCTCGGCAGCGAAGGCCTGCCGACAAGGAGAAAATTCTATGTTTCAATTGCCGATCAACATTCTCATTGTCGATGACGAGCGTGACTTCGTCGAAGTCCTCTCATTGCGCCTGACCGACGCCGGTCACCGGGTCCGAGCGGCCTACAGCGGAAAAGAGGCCCTGTCGGTCCTGGCCGAGACCGAACCGGAAGGTCTCCCGGATGTCGATGTAGTTGTTCTCGACATCAAAATGCCGGGCATGGACGGGATCGAGACCCTCAAGCTGATCAAAGCCAAGTACCCGGTCGTCGAGGTCATTCTGCTCACCGGGCACGGTGCGGTCGATACGGCGGTGAAGGGGCTGAAGTCAGGGGCCTTCGACTATCTGCTCAAGCCGGCCGATTTTGACGAGCTGACCGGCAAGCTGGAGGCCGCCCGCAAGCAGCGGGACGCCCAAGTGGCACGCATCCGTGAAGCCGAAGCGCGCGCTCTCATGCGGCGGAGTGGCGGATTGTTTAAATCCGATTAATGCCCCTGCCTTGCAGATTTTGTCATCGGACAATGGGCCGCATCCCGAAATTGGGTGTGATAGAGGCGCGCATACAGCCCGTCCTGTTCTAATAGCTGCTCGTGAGCGGAACGGTAAGTTGAGCGGTGGGCCCGTTCGACAATCCGGCCATGATTCAATACCAGGATTACATCCGCATCCAGAATGGTGCTGAGCCGGTGGGCAATCACCAGGCTGGTGCGCCCATTCATGATCCTTTCCAGGGCTTCCTGGATCAGGGCCTCGCTTCGGCTGTCGAGACTGCTGGTGGCTTCGTCCAGCACCAGGATGCGGGGGTTTTTGAGAATGACCCGGGCTATGGCGATCCGTTGCTTTTCCCCCCCGCTCAGCCGATAGCCCCGCGCACCCACGATCGTTTCGTATCCGTCCGGCAGGCCGGCGATGAAATCGTGGATATTGGCCGTCTGACAGGCTGCTTCGATTTCGGCCTGAGAGGCGTGAGGTGAAGCATAGAGCAGGTTTGTCCTTAGCGTGTCGTTGAAAAGATAGGGTTCCTGGGTGACCATGCCGATGGCTTTGGCCAGAGAAACCTGGGACACGTCTCTCAGATCATGCCCGTCCAGACGGATATTGCCGGTCGTTGGATCGTAGAGCCGCGGCAATAAGTAGGTGATGGTTGTTTTTCCGGCACCACTTGGCCCGACCAGAGCCGCCAATTCACCGGGCCGGATGGCAAAGCTCACGGCGTCCAGTGCCATTTGGCGGCTGGGTTGTTGAACCGGCGTCGATGCCCTTGAGGCATTCTCCTGAACCGGCGGATCACCTCTCATCTCCAATAAACCCGAAGGGCCTTTGCCATCTGCCGTATAGCTGAAGCTGACATCATCGAAAGCGACCTCCCCGGTAACATCCGGCAGCAGGATCGCGTCCGGCTTGTCCTGTATTTCGACCGGTAGGTCCAGCACCTCGAAGACACGCTCGAAGCTGACCATGCTTGTGGCAAACTCGATATGGGCATTGCTGATGGAACTCAAGGGACCGTATAGTTGGGCCAGGTAGGCGCCGAAGGCCACAATCGTCCCCACGGTGAAAACACCACGCAAAATCATGTGCCCACCCAACCAGAACACCAAAGCGGTTCCGACGGCGCTGATCAGACCCAAGCCCATGAAAAACCAGCGCCCCACCATGGCCGAACGAACGCCGATGTCGGCCACGGCCGCACTGCGCCGGCGGAAGCGGTTTCCTTCATCGGATTGTCTTCCAAACAGCTTGACCAGCAGGGCCCCGTCTATGTTGAGGGTCTCTTGCATCAAGACATTCATCTTGGCGTTCAACTCCATGCTCTGCCGGCGAATTTGGCGCAACTTTCGTCCGACCCGCCGGGTCGGGGCCAGAAACAAGGGCACGATGGCGATACTCAGGAGGGTCAGGCGCCACTCCAATGAAAACATGATGCTTACGGTGGCGACAACGGTGACGATGTTCGTGACAATGTTGATAAAGGTACCCGTCAAGGCTCGCTGAGCGCCGACCACATCGTTGTTTAGCCGGCTGATCAACGCCCCTGTTTTGGTGTGGGTAAAAAAGCGCA
Source organism: Desulfosarcina sp. (assembly GCF_041551955.1). Taxonomy (GTDB): domain Bacteria; phylum Desulfobacterota; class Desulfobacteria; order Desulfobacterales; family Desulfosarcinaceae; genus Desulfosarcina. Next base: position 11,433 of record NZ_JBFELV010000082.1, on the reverse strand, counting down.
GGCCCATCCGCTGCATGTGGTGAAACAGGGCATTACGCAGATCGGCGATGAGGCCTTCACCGATGGTCGCGCTGAGGTAACGCTGTCCGAAGCCGATGGCCGCGCTGAGCAAAGGCACCCCGATCATGCCCAGCGCCAACCAATTGAGACGGGAGGTGTCGGCGTTGACGATGGCGTTGTCGATCAGGTCCCGATAGAGCAAGGGAGGGATCAAACTCAGGCCGGTAATGGCGAAGATGGTCATCAACAACCCTAACACTTTAATTCGATAGGGCCTTGCATATCCCCACACGCGTCGAAGCAGGGCCCAGCTGATCTCAGGGCGATCACGCTCATGGTCGTAGCGGACATATGCCCACCAACCGGTGCCGATATTCTGTCGCATATTTTTAACCCCTATTTTGAACCGCGATAGCCAGCGCTAACCCCGCCGCTTGCAGCGGGTTGGCGACTGAACTGGAAGTCGATTTATATCCTTACGATGAACCCTCCACGCAGTTTGCCGCGGGGAGGGTTCAATCGGTTCCTATTGCCCATTCAATATGGTTACCCTAACCACTTGCCCACTGTCTGTAAATCCTCGGCGGGCAAACCGGTGAGTGCAAGCGGGGCTGTGCCGTTCAATGTTGGGGAAATGGTGTGAAGGAAAGCCGTGGATGGAAAGACGACACGCCATGTCGTTTGACAGTTCGGGACCGGACGCATATTTTCCGTATGACTTCATCCACAGCGGGCCGCAGCGTTTGAAATAATCGGAAGGCATAGAAAGGGAGAAGCGATGAACGTTGATGACTTTGTAAAAAGCGTTGCCGCTGAAGAACCGCCGCACGGGCTGTCAGAAACGCTCACATCCTTGTGGTGGGATAAAAAGGGGGACTGGGATAAAGCCCATGCCATCGCCCAGGAGATTCCAACCGTCCTGGGCAGCGCGGTGCATGCCTACCTGCACCGCGAAGAGGGTGTCTTGTGGAACGCGGATTACTGGTATTCCCGCGCCGGGCGGCAGCGTCCCGACATTCCGCTCGAAGCAGAGTGGCAGCGATTGCTTGAGGAGGTGCTTGGTGGAGCCCAAGCATAAAGGCATATCACCCCGATACCTGCGTTGAAACGGTTTCGTGAGTCGATAGAGGGACGGCTGACGGATCGCAGTTCTGTTTTTCTAAATCTGCCGAGAAGGTGCGGATGCGTCCCAGTAGATATGACCGCTGGGTGGGCGTCAGCGACCGTTCTATTTTTTCCAGCAGCATGAGGGTAAGATCCGTGTTGACATCGAGATCGTTTTGGTAATGCGCGGTTCTGCGTAGATCGATATTCACCAGCAGGTCCACGAATGCGCCTTTGAAATCCGGGTCTTCTTGACGCCTTGCCAGTAAGTTTTTTAATTCAGCCGTAACGCGCTGCCGGTGGTCCAATCCGTCTGCGGCCAAAGGCCTGATTTCAGCGCTCCAGTCAAATACCGCCTGCTTCTGTACCGGGGTGATCTCGGATAACCATCGGTTGATGCGCTTGATCATTTTTTTTCTGCGCTTTTGTTCCAGCTGGGCCAACGGGATATCCACATATTTCGCTTTGAAGGTGTTGTTGCGCTGCTCCACATTTTCAAATAGCTCAGCGAGCTGTTCATCGGATGCGGTTGCTAAAATATCCGCCACTTCCGGCCCGATCTGTATCTTTATCACCCGCCAAAGGATGTTCAACTGGTCGGCATAGGCGTGCAGTCTTTCGACACTCAGTGGCAGGCGAGAATCGTCTAAATCGTAGGCCAAATCCTTGAGGGTTTGGCCATACGCCGGAAGCTGGGTATGGCAATGCCAGTCCAACGCGTTTATCAGGCGGTTTTCCAGCAAACGGCTCTGTTCCTGGTTCAAGGTGATATAGTCGTCCACGTACCAGGGAATCAGCCAGTCCAGATTAGGGTAGGTCATTCGAAGACTGCACCCCGAAACTCCGATCATAAGCAAGATTATCAGAATATACCGTGTCATTGTCTTAAGATAAACGGGGACTGATTATTATCAACCGGAGGATCCATTACCCTGCAGAAAAAGATCGCTCGGATAGCTGCAATGAAGACGGGCGCCCTGTTTTTTCCATCACGTGTGGACGCCTTTCGGTTAAGGGGTGTTTCCCGTGCGCTTGCGCTGATCCCTCAACGCTTTGATGTGCCTGGCCGGATAAACCCCGGTGGGGCAGACCCGGCTGCAGGCCACAGCGCGCTGGCATAAGGTTTCGCCATCCGGTGAGGCCGCCACAGAAAGCAGGTCGTTTGTAGTGGACGGATTTTTCTTCATCTCCTGGTCGATGGCTGAGAGCACGGCGGGTCCCAAAAAACGTCTGTTCTCACGCGCCACCGGGCAGGCGGCAACACAGCACCCACATTCGATGCAGTTCTCAAATTTGGTGATCGTCCGGTCATGGTCACCCAAGAGGAGATCATGACCATCCCGGTGTTCGTCGGCTTGGAGATAGGACCAATCCGGCTGGATGAACCGAAACAGCTCACTGCGCGCGGTCACCAGATCGCCGATGCGTTGAAAACAGTGCAGCGGTTCGAGCGTGATGGCTTTCGGGCCCAATTCAGCGAGTTGGGTCCTGCATGCCAGTCGCTCCACACCGTTGATGGTGCACGCACACGTCCCACATGAAGCGTGATGGCAGGCACGGCGATACATCAAGGAGGGCTCCTGATGGATGCGAATCTGTTCCAGGGCATCCAAAACGCTCCAATCGGGAGCCGGTGAGAGTTCATAAGTAAAAAAAGCCGGCGGGTCGATTACCCCCGGTTTGAATCTCAATATTTTAAGTTGCATGCGGGGCATCAGAATTTATCTCCGAAAGAATCGTCGATAGTGCGTTAAGACCGTATGCTTGGTCGTGCAGGGGATCGCCCGACCGGTTTTGGCGCACACCCGGTCGACCACCTTTTCGGCCATCGCCCGCATGGTGGTGGCTTTCCCGCCAACCACCGACAGCATCCCTTCAACCCCATCGGACAGCCCATGATCGATGACCTGGGACGCACGACTGATCCTGGTCGGATCCGCCTCGGCATCGCCCACCAGCAAAGGGCGTGAAGCGCTCCAGGCCGCAACCACCGGCAGGTGGGCAAGCTTCGGCAGCATCCGCGAACACAGATCGATCATCTGCCGGACATGGTCGGCGGGCAGCGTCACCTCGTCAGGGTCATTCGCGATCCAGGCGGAGGTACCTAAAATGCTCTGGTTGCGCTGGGGAACGACAATGTCGCCTTTTCCAGCAGGATGAAGCCGATTGATCACCATGCCGGTCAACCGCGGCTGCATGCTGACCATGACACCTGGTGATGGCTTCATGGGCAGATGAATGTCCAGCAGCGCAGCGATTTTTCCGGCCCACGGGCCCGTCGCGTTGATCACCATATCCGCTTCTTCGATGTAGGTTGCATGGCGATGATGATCTCTGACCTTTACACCGGTGACGGCCCCATGGTTGACAAGCAAACCCACGACTTCCGAAAAAGGGCGGATGTCGGCTCCGTTGGCCTTGGCCGAAGCAAAAAAGTGCATCGCCAGACGCCAGGCGTCCATGGTGGCGTCAGGCACCTGAACCGCCGCCTTGATGGTGGGTGACAATTCTGGTTCCATGCGCCGTGCGTCGACGGCGCTCAGCTCACGGCTGGGAATCCCGGCAGCACTGCAGTTGCGGATGAGCTGGCCATAGTGGTTCATGTCCGCATCATCGACGGCAACGAACAAGCCGTCATTTTGCTCCACCGCCTGAGGTGCGATAGCCCGCAGGATACGATTTTCCGTCATGCACTCCGCTGCCGTGGCGACATCGTGCAGGGCATAGCGGGCGCCGCTGTGCAGCAAACCATGGTGCCTGCCTGTGCTGCCACAGCACAGCTCGCCTTTTTCCAACAGGACAACCGAAAATCCCCGCAGGGCCAAATCATGGGCGATCGCACCGCCAATTCCGCCCCCGATGATTACCATTTTTTCCATAGGGTGTCCTGCTGTCACTGAAGCAACCATCGATGCATCCTTGTCCGCTTTCTCTTGATCATTGCATGTCGATCTCTTCTGGCTGAAATTTAGTCGGGTTGGATAGGGTTTTTCTTCATTATCACATGCAAGGGTAAAGACAAAACCAAGACCCTCCGGTCAACCATTGAAAATGTGAGCCTCGAGGCCGCGGCGCGGTGCGGGTTCAATGGGGGGACCTACCCCCAAACGCGCCCACATCTGCACCGTGTAGCGCGGGGATGGCGCATTGAGAAGATGGTGGATTTCTGTGTAGGATCGGTGTTGCTCGGCATACTCCTGCAGGGCTTGTTGGAGCGGTTGCATCGATATCCCCAGAGCGGTACCCGCCAGTTGTGCACGCACGTATGCACGACCGGCATTTACCTGGGTAATCCGGTCGTTGCCTTCAGTGACCATCCACATAAAACCCGGTGTTGATTCGAGGTTTTTATTGAAGCGCTCAATCTGGTCAAGCGTGGCGGAATCATCCGGTTTCGGTGCTTGGGAGCGATCAAACAGCCCTAAGCGCACGATCAGGCTTAAAAATGGATCGTTGATGGATATTCCGTCGCGGTATTGGGCGATCTCGCCAGCACCCACGCGCAGCACCTTGTATGTCTCCAGGATTTTCGCCGGTGTCGTGAGTTCGATGCGCCACGCGTCAGCGGCAATCGCTCGGTGTTTTTTGATTTCTTCAGGCCGATCCAGGCCAACAAATCCGAAACGAATCGGATACGCTTGCATGCTGTCAGCGATGGATTGAACCGCGTCCTCCTGGATGACGTTGCTCAAGTCATAAGCTTCACGATTCGTGCGGCGATGAAGAACCTGACCGAACAAAGGGTCTTTGGCAACTCCGGAATCGGCTGCAAGCCGGATACGGGCCAACGGGCGCTGGTCAATGGCTTCGGGACCATACTCACCCTGCGGAAACAACTCAATCGTCGTGCGAATCCCACGCTCACGCGCGGCTATATCGACCAGCTCGAGGAAGGTGCCATGACTAATCATGATTTGCCGGTAGTAGGGATCGGTTTCCGGCAACAATCGGGTGAGATCACAGTACAGCAGAATCTCATCGGGCGTGCGCAAATCAACCAGCCAGGATTGTAGGTTGTGAGAGTGCGGGGCAAGGATCGCGTAGCTCAAGATCCATTTGCGCACATCCATCTCTGTTTGGGGGCCCTTCCAGGCAGCGATCGCCTCCGGTGGCATGTCGCGGCTGCAAGCGGCAAGTCCGGCAGTCGCAGAAAAAATAGCGCCACCGCCGACAATCCGAATAAACGTTCGTCTATTCATATTCACCTCGATTGGGTTTGTGTTAGCTAACGGCAAATCATTTGCCTGTGCCAAAAGGATTGAAGATGTCAGGGCATCTAACTTTCCCATTCACGATTGCTTCCCGCCTAATCACCTACCGTGTGACACCGTGTTGGCGTCAAGGGGAAAATGAAGGTCGCATTAAAAAACGTTCCCGGCACACTGACAACCTGTCCGCCGACGGTAAATCAGGATGAGATGGGAATCTGGGGTTCCAGCACCGCTTTTTACTGCTAATGTCCTTTCAAATGCGCAGGTCCGGAGAGGTGCAGTTCGCGCGCAGCGCCACTGATGTTCCAGGGGTTGATGCCTATCCAGTTGATCATCACGCCCCACGGGTAATCGCATTGCATGGCGGTCTTTCAATTGTTTAGACCCTGACAGGGTGTCAGAGTCAACATACGTTTTGATCCGGCATCAGTTAATTCTGATTGTTGGGAAAACCAATTCCTAATTTTTGGGTATTTCTCAACCCGATCAGCCCTATCGGATGATCCTCTCTGACTTCAACCATTTGAAAAAATTAGGTTTTATTTTTTTGCATGAATATTGCTTCTCTTATGGGCACCGCCACGGGCCGTAAGCGCCGAACAATGGTGAGGAACGAGGCCCGATGGTTGCGCAAGGCATCGGCAATCCATGGATTCGATCGATAATGGACTGAGCTTGAAAGATTAAAAAATGGCACCATTCGCTGGCGTGGACAAACGCTCCGGGCAAGATCGCCGCGGGCGTCAACGTCCCCGGTTCAACACAACATTTTCTTTCAACGGGATGCGCATCGGCGTGCGGCGCGCCGAAGACCGACAGGGGGTCGTGGCTTTCGATCATTACCACCCATCCCTTTTCGTCGGCATCATGGTTGTCCTGTGCCTGAGCCTGTTGGATGCGCAGCTCACCTTGATCCTGATCGCCCGGGGGGCCAGGGAACTCAATCCGGTGATGCAGTACTACCTCAGCCACGGGCCTGAGGTATTTCTACTCGTGAAGTACGGCCTCACCGCATTTTCAGTACTCATCATCGTGCTGCTCAAGGAATCCCTCATCACACGCTACCGCCTAAGCACCGGCATGCTCCTTCATGTGTTTGCTGCATTTTTCGGCAGTGTGGTAATCTGGGAGTTCTATCTTTTATCCGTTCATTGATCGACGCTGCCACTTCTCCCCGCCAACCCGTTTCATCGTCCATATGCCATTCTCATCATCCATGACCGGCTGCCGGCCTTGGCGCAATCCAACCCTGTCTTGACAGATGAGTTGATCTCGGATAACCATAATAGTACCTGTTAATTCTATCCACTTATTGAATCTCATTCACACCCTCGATTTTCTATCTTTCGCTTTCAGTCGGACGCGTGCAAGCAAACCGGTTGCCGACAACCTTTTTTCGATTCGCCGAGGAGGACACATGCCGAATGTATCATTCAAGGGCCTTTGGATCGGGCTGGCCACGCTGGGCTGCGGCGTCGGTCTCTATTGTTGCACACCCTCGAGCCATGCCGCCCCCATACCGGGGATGGATCCGGCCGGATACCCCGCACCGAAAACGGGTTGCCTGGCGCCGGGCAAATGCCACTCCGGTGTCGAACCGATCCGCGCACACGACTCGGAGATGGCCCGGCAGATTTACGACAGGGGGGCTAAACAGGGCGACCCCAACGGCTGTGTGGTGTGCCACGGCGGCAATCCCAAGGAGGAAAAAGAGGCCAAGATCGCCCACACCGGCGCACCCGCGGGAAGCCTGCTGAGCGAATTCGTCGTACATGCCGGATCGGTATGGGTCAACGAGAAGACCTGCGGTCAATGCCACAAGGAGTGGACCTATGCGCAGTTTCGCTCGATCATGCAGACCGAAGCCGGAAAAATCCAAGGGGCGCTGTGGGGCTGGGGACCGGCCAGCACCGGTTATGCAAAAAAATACGGGAATTACGATGTGGACGATCCGGACGGCCCCACACCGATTTTTGGCACACCGGCCTACAAAGACTATACCCAGGCCCTGATGAAGCAATTTCCGGACAACTTTCCGTCATCGCTCGTGCAGGTGCCCGCGACCAACGTGGACAACCTGAAGGAAAACCCGTGGGAGGCCATCTATACCTATGTGCGCACCGATTGTCAGCGCTGCCATGTGGGGGTCAAGGGCCGTGACAAACGCGGCGACTACCGGGGCATGGGATGCGCCGCCTGCCATATCCCCTACAACAATGCCGGACTCTACGAGGGGGGCGACCCCAGCGTCAAGCGAGACGAGGCCGGACACGCCATGGTTCATTCGATCCAGTCGTCGCGCAAGGTCAAGGTCGTGGTCAACGATACGGTCTACTCGGGCATTCCCCATGAAACCTGCGTCTCCTGCCACAACCGGGGCAAGCGCATCGGGGTCTCCTTTCAGGGCCTGATGGAGTTTCCCTACGGCAGCCCCTATACGGACAAGGGCGATAAACAGCCCCAGCTGCACTCCAAGTTCTACCAGTTTATCCAGGATGACGTGCACCATCGGTTGAAATCCAGAGACGGCAACCCCGAAGGCGGTCTGCTTTGCCAGGACTGCCACACCACCACCTCCATGCACGGCAACGGCAACATCACCGGAACCTTGCTGGCCAACGTGGAGATCGAGTGTTCGGACTGCCACGGCACGGCAGCCTATTATCCCTGGGAACTGCCGCTGGGATGGGGCGATGAATTCGGCCAACAGGTAGACATGACCCAACCCAGAGGGGTGGCCCAAGAGCCGCTGTCCACCCACAAGCGGTTCAGCACGAACTATGACGCCAAGAACGGCTTTCTGCTGACCGCTCGGGGAAACCCTTTCAACAACGTGGTCCGCGACGGCGACAAAGTGCTGGTCCATTCGGACTCCGGCCTGGACTTCGAGGTGCCGGCACTCAAGTCGCTGGCCAAGCAACGGAAGTGGAAAAACCCGGCCAGGGCCATCTCGGCCAAAATCCAGGCCAGCAAGCACATGGATACGCTCGAGTGCTACGGATGCCATTCCGCCTGGGCCCCCCAGTGCAACGGCTGCCATGTCAAGGTGGACTTTTCCGGGGACAAACAGGCGACCGACTGGGTGGCCAGTGGCAATACCCATTTTGCCAACGGCCACACCGCTGAGTCCATGCGGGGGGTCGCCCCCCCGGTGGCCGCCGGTGTTGCATCCGGCAGCACCAGTGAGAACCGCACCTATCTTCGCTGGGAAGATCCCGTATTGGGCATCAACGGCGAGGGGCGGGTCAGCCCGATCATCCCCGGCTGCCAACAAATCACCACCGTGATCGCCCCGGATGGCGAGGTGCTGGTGAACAACAAAATCTGGCGCACGGCCGCAGGCGTGGAAGGCGGTGGAGAATCAGGACAACGGGGCCTGGACATGGCACCGGCAGCCCCCCATACCGTGGACTGGCGGGCCCGTGAGTGCACCTCATGCCATGCCCAGGCCAAAGCATTGGGCTACGGCACACACGACGGCCGCTATCTCCAAGGGTATGTGAACGGCATTTACGTCGACATCATGAACGAGAAGGGCGAACTGGTCACCAAGACCGCGCAGTATCAGATCAGCCCGATTCCCGATCTGCCCATGGATCTCGACAATGTCGTCAACCGGGACGACCAGCAGCTGCAGACCGTGGGGCATCACTGGCCCCTGGACGGCCCGCTTCCCAAGGTAGTCAGGGCGAACATGGAGCGCCAGGGCGTCTGTCTCTCCTGTCACCAGGAGATTCCGGAGGGTCGATTCGTCTATCGCATCATCTCCAAGCTGGGCGATGCGTTGGGCATGATCCCCGCCACGGACGCCGAGCACCAGAAGCTGGTCGGCAAAGCCATGTTCTTTGCGGCCAATCTACAGATCTTCGGGCCCCTTGTCGGCATCGTTGTCGTTCTGCTCTTCGTCGTGGTGGTGCGCAGAAAAAAAGCCGCATAATCCGGTCTGGGCGGGTCGGGTCCCTTTTCTCTGCGCAAGATCCGCCTCGAACGTAAACCAGAATCCAATTTTTTAGATCGATCTTGTTTGTCTTAAACATGAACGGCCCGCGCCTGATGGTCTCAGGAGGCGGGCCGTCATGGTTTTAGGAATCGTTTAGTCTACACTGCGGGCGTCCAGACCCAGGGCCTTGCGTTTGCTTTCGATGGTCCGTCGCAGGAAGAGGGCCGCCTTTTCGGGGTCGGGCTCCACGGCAAAGGTGGCGCCGACGACATCCTCGAGACCGGAGGTGAGCAGGTTGACCACATTCATGCTGCCGGTGATGGGCGGCATGGGGCCCAGATGGGTGGTGACGCCCGAGGCGACGAAATAGGTGCCAATGGTCACCGCCTTTTCCGAATACCACTCCGGCGCCGAGCCGGCCACGGGCAGGTCGCTGATATCCACGCCTAACGCATCGGCCAGGGCCGACACCAGCACCAGGATGCGCACGTTGTCCACGCAGCTGCCCATGTGCAGCACCGGCGGGATGCCCAGCGCAACGCAGATGGCTTTGAGCCCCGGCCCGGCCATCTCGGCAGCCGCCGGCACCTTGAAGCCCGCCTTGGCGGTGGCCACGGCCACGCAGCCCGTATCCACCACCAGGATGTCGTTTTCGATGAGCCGCCGGGTCAGGGTCACATGACCGTAATCGTGCTTGATCTTGGGGTTGTTGCATCCCACGATGCCCACGGCCCCGCGGATCTTGCCCGCCTTGATGGCATCGATCAGCGGCTCCGGTGTGCCGCCCAACGCGCCCACGATGGCTTCCACCGAGAAACCGCCGACCGCTTCCTGGGATCCCATAGGGATGAGCACCGTGCCGCGGTTGACATAATTTTCCACCGCGGCACGGACCACCTCCAGAGCCTTTTTTTCGGCGTTGTGGGGATGGAATTCGTGGTGCTCCATGTGGGGGAATTTGGCCTTGTCGCTGGTGCTGACCATCTTGGTGTGGTAACTGGCGGCCACCTTGCCCAGCGACGGCATGATGCACTGGTAGTCCACGATCATCATATCCACGGCACCGGTGGAGAGGATCAGTTCGGTCATCAGGTGGTTGCCCGCCATGGCGATGCCCCGGCGCATAAGCAGTTCGTTGCCTGTACAGCAGACACCCACCAGGTTGATGCCCCCGGCACCCTTCGCTTTGGCCAGATCGACGAGCGCCTTGTCCTGGCAAGCCTTGGAGACCATTTCCGATACCACGGGGTTGTGCCCGTGAACCACAATGTTGACCTGGTCGTCCTTCAACACGCCGGCGTTGGCCATAGTGGGCCGCGGGGTGGGCACACCGAAGAGAATATCGGAGACTTCGGTGGCAATCATGGAGCCGCCCCAGCCGTCGGACAGGGAATTGCGCATGGCCTGCAGCAGCAGGCTCTGCCAGTCATTGTCCACCCCCATGTGGGTGCGGTGCATCATTTCCGAAGTCTCGCGGTCGATCCCCCGCGGGGTCAGACCAAACTTCTTCCACACCTCCCGTCGCTTTTTGGGTGCGCGAGCGACCATCTTCACGGCCTTCTGGCGCATACCGTAGTCCTCCATCATGGCCTGGGCCAGCTCGCCGGCGATGGCCAGCGGAGCTTTGTCCTGGGTGGCAACCCCATACTCTTCGGCCAATCGCCTGAGCTTGGCTTCATCACGAATCTTGTAGCCGATGGCGCTGCCGTCGGCCACGCCGGCCAGCACCTCCACCAAGTCCCGGCCGTGGTCGGAGTGGGAGGCGGCGCCGGCGGCGATCATGCGGCACAGGTTGCGGGCCACGATGATGTCGGCATCAGCCCCGCAGACACCGGTCTGGGGACCCTCGCCGAACGGATCCACCCGGCACGGCCCCATGATGCAGATGCGGCAGGAAAGGCCCATGTCACAGAAACCGCACTGGGGCTGCTGAGCCTCATGCCGCTCCCACACGGTTTCAACACCGTCCTGCTGCGCTTTGGCAAAAAGCCGATCGCCATCCTGGGTAACCGACAAACTCTCTCTAGGATCAAACATGACGTCCTCCTTGGGATCGTGAACAGTTTTGGCGCTTTCTATCTCATCCCCAATTTGCCTGTCGCTTCAGCTTCCGCCGAGCGCTATTTCAGTTTGTTTGACTGTCTTCAGCAGGGCCACACCGGCCGGTATGGCCGGCTG